>JAYSQM010000077.1:0-1136 GCA_043721575.1 Phycicoccus sp. | reverse complement strand
GACGAGCCCGACCGGGATCAGCAGCGACAGTGGGTTGCCGAACAGAAGCGTGATGTTCTGTTCGAGCTTGCGGACGATGATGTCCCAGGCTCCACCGTCGATGGCGGTCTGCACGAATCTGCCCAGGTGTGAACGGGACTCGACCGGCCGGAGCCAGTCCAGCAGGCCCAGGAGGACGAGGAACGCGCCGGTCCCACCACCGATCACCAACAGCCGGCGCCAGGTCAGCTTGATCTGCAGAATCGTCAGGACCAGGAAGACCACGGCGGGCAGGAGCGCCGGCGGCCCGCCGAGGTCGCTGCCCCACGACGGCAACCCGTCGATGATGACGGCGACCAGCCCGATGGCGGCCACCGCGGCAGCGGCGATGCGGGGCTGCTGGACCGTGACCAGGTGGCTTCCCAGGGCGGTGCAGAGCATCAGGGTTGCGGTGGCGAACACTGCGAACGTCACGTTGCCCATGCCGTAGAAACGGCCCCCGACGACCGGTTGCAGGCCCATCAACGAGGAGAGCTGCAGCCGCGACCCCGTCATCACGTCGGCCGCCAGGACCGCCATGGTCGAAGCGCAGACCACGACCAGTGGCCCGAGCAGCTGCCGGCGCCACGGCCCCAGGAGGGCCAGCGTCGAGATTACGGCGGCGAAGACCGCGACGGAGGCGACCACGCTCAACATGGGCACTGAGAAGCGCCACCACGGCAGGAGGTTGGCCAGGAACGTCGACACCGGGACCGTCGCGGCAATGATCGCCACCCTGCGGGTGACCCCAAGCAGCTTCCTGCGCCGGGCCACAGTGCCCCACCCGCGTCTCCAGAGCACGGCGGCGATCAGATACCACGCCAGCTGGAGCAGGACCAATCCGAGGAAGAACGGCTCGACCAGGCTGTGGACCTTGTGCGAAGCCTCGTCGTCGTCGAGCAGGGCCCTCAGACGATCGTTGGCCGACTGCACGGAGTTCCCGTCTGCCGGCAGGAATCGCAGTGGGGTGCCGCCCAGACTTGGCGGCCGCGAGATGCCCAGATGCTGGAGAATGGTCGGCGTCAGATCCGTGAGCTGCACCAGTCCTGGCTGTCGGGTCGAGCTCGACTCGAGTGTCCCGGCTCCGAAGTGCGGTCCGGTGACGGCGATCAGGCGCA
>JAYSQM010000076.1:0-2512 GCA_043721575.1 Phycicoccus sp. | reverse complement strand
GGCGTCGGCTGAGACGTCCCTGAAGGTAAGACTTCCGAATGTCGATGAGCCCCGATGGGATGCCGATCGGGGCTCGCTGTCGTCACTGCCACTGTCACTCACGCGACTGAGCGGCGCAGATAAAACGCTACTCTTCCTTGCCCCTGGACTGGGGAGTAGCGTTTGACCTGAAACGCTCTCGGGTATCCCTCAAGGTGTCCGAGAGCCTGATGAAAGAGGTCGGCTGATGAGAATTGGTTCCAGTTTGGTGTTGATCGCGGTTGGAGCGATCCTGAAGTTTGCGGTGACGACTTCGGTCAGCGGGATCAACCTGTCCACGGTGGGCGTCGTTCTCATGGTGGTGGGGATCGCCGGTTTGGTCATCTCGCTCGTCTTGGCCAGCACCGCCCGGCGGACGGACGTTGTGCATCACTCGGCACGTGGAGACTCCGTGGAGCCGCCGCGGGTTGACGACCCACGCATCTGAAGCCAGTCCCAACCGGGACCGGAGCTTGGTTCCGGAACCGCTGCTTGGGAGAGTGCTCGTGAGTGCTGGCCATGGGTTGAGCGGGCGTTGGTCCCTGGAACACGCAGGCGGCGGGGGACGCGTTCGGCGAGTCGTTCGCGGCCGAGGCTGCGGGGTCGCCCGACAGCCGGCTAGCGCTTGACGGCGGCCAGGACGCCGTCGCCGACCGGCAGCAGGGCCGGCAGCAGCGAGTCGTTGTCTCGCAGCGCCTTGCCCAGGTCCCTCAACGTGGTCGTGGTCTCGTCGCGGGTGGCTGGATCGGCAACCAGGTCGTGCCAGAGCATGTTGTCCAGGGCGAGCACGCCACCGGAGCGCAGCAGACGCAGGGCCTGCTCGACGTACTGAGGGTACTCCGTCTTGTCACCGTCGATCACGACCATGTCGTATGCCGCGTCGGTCAGGCGGGGGAGTACGTCCAGGGCCCGGCCGGTGATGACGCGGGTGCGCTGGGGGGCGATGCCGGCAGCTGCGTAGGCCTGTTTGGCCGCCCGTTGGTGCTCGGCCTCGACGTCGATGGTCGTCAGGATGCCGTCCGACGGCATACCGGACAGGAGCCACAGGCCCGAGACGCCGGCGCCGGTGCCGACCTCGACGACCGCCTTGGCGTTGACCGCGGCTGCGAGCAGACGCAGGGCTGCTCCGGCGCCCGGCAGGACAGGTGCGCAGCCCAGCTCCTCGCCGCGCAGTCGGGCCGCTTCGATGACCTCGGTCTCCGTGATGAATTCCTCGGAGTAGGCCCAGCTGGCCGGTTTCTGTGCGTTCATGGGTGTTACCCTACTGCGCTCCGTGCTCGGGTTCGGTGACAACTGACGGAGGACGGCGCCGCAGACAGGCCACCCACCGGCACACCCAGCAAACTCTCAGGTTGATCCGGAACCATCGGGGGTATCAGGGAGTCCTAGGGGTTCACCGATCCATTGCATCGTCGGCTCCGAATGTCTCGTGAGACGACTTTGCGCCAGCCGAAGGAAGATGACGTGACCACCACCACGAGTGACCGCGCTGACGCCCAGCATGCACTCGAGCCGACAAGCGCCACGGGGCAGGCTTGGGTCCCGCCGACCTGGGAAGAGATCGTCACGCAGCACTCCGCCAGGGTCTACCGCCTGGCCTACCGCCTGACCGGCAACGTGCATGACGCCGAGGACCTGACCCACGACGTGTTCATCCGCGTCTTCCGCTCGCTGCACTCCTACCAGCCCGGCACGTTCGAGGGCTGGCTGCACCGCATCACGACCAACGTCTTCCTGGACAAGATGCGCCGCAAGCAGCGGATCCGTTTCGACGCGCTCTCCGACGATGCGGCCGCTCGACTGCCCAGCCGTGAGGCCGGTCCCGAGCAGCACTACACCGACACCCACTTCGACGACGACGTCCAGCGCGCTCTCGACGCCCTGACCCCGGACTTTCGCGCGGCCGTAGTGCTGTGCGACATCGAGGGCCTGTCCTACGAGGAGATCGCGACCACGCTGGGCATCAAGCTCGGCACGGTCCGTTCGCGCATTCACCGAGGCCGCTCACAGCTGCGTGAGGCCCTCGCGCATCGCGCTCCCGATCCGAGCAGGACTGCCTCGCCGTCGCGGACCCGCCGCGGCTTCGCGTTGGGACGGGTAGTTCCGGGGACCCGGTGAGCTCCGTCCTGCGTGCCCGCTCGTTCGTCGCACCTCGGCACCTGGGCTCGATGCTCAGCGCGTATGCCGATCGCCGCCTCCCAGCCGCAACCCTCCTGACCTGCGACCAGCACGTCGCGATCTGTCCCGGCTGCCTGGCCGCAGTGAGCGCCGAACGTCGGTTGCTGGGTTCCCTGCGGAGCGCTGTCACCCCGGGGCCGCCGAGTCGGCTCGAGTCGGCGTTGCTGGACCTCGCTGTCCACGCCATGTCCCCGGGGCCGGCGAGTGTTCCTCCTCCGCTCGCGCTCGTGGGCCGTGCCGCGCCGGCCATGCACCGCTCGCCCGTGCGGGCGGCGATGCTGGCCAGTCTGGCCGCGGGTGCCTCGGCGGCTGCCGC
>JAYSQM010000075.1:0-5558 GCA_043721575.1 Phycicoccus sp. | reverse complement strand
GCCGGTGATGCAGGAGCTGGCGAAATGTGCGGCCGGGTGGTGGAGGAGACGGGTGGAGGCGTTGGGCAGTAGCGTGGTTCACCATCGCCATCCTCAGGAGGAACAATGGGCTTCGAATCGGTTCGCGGATATGTCCAGCTCGCATCGGGTCTGGGTGAACTGACACGCGCACGCGCCACGGAGGCCGCTCAAGGCCTGTTATCACTGCCGGGAGTTGGCATCGCGACCGGCAAGGTGGCGGGCCAGGTGGGCGCCTTGGCCGAGGAGCTGTTGGCCGCAGCCATGACCAATCGTGAACACCTCACGGCGATGGTTCGCAGTGAGGTGAATGCCGCGGTCACCCGCCTGGGTCTCGTGCCTGCGGAGAAGCTGGAGGAGTCGAAGGCCGAGGCGGCCCGGCTTCGCGCAGAGGTTGCCCAACTACGCTCGGCCTCCACCTCGACAACCTCGAGCGCCCCCTCCTCCAGCCTCGCGGAGGGTGCACGGAGCTCAAGGCGTGCCGGCCGTCCTTCGCGGGCGAGCATTGGCGCGTCAACCAAGAAGGTGGCCGCGAAGACCGCCAAGCCGACGGTGGTTGCCAAGGACGCCAAGAGGGCGAAGACCGCCAAGACGGCAACCGCGGCTACGGCGACTCGCCGCTCGGCGGTTACCACGCGCCGCAAGCCCACTGGCACGTGAGCCATTCCGAGATGTCGTATGGCGCAGAGGACGAAACGCGCGTGGAGATCGACGGGTTGGCGCAGATGGACCAAGGTGTGGCCGAGAACGTGTCCGCCCCGGCGCCGGGAGCCATCCGTCAGCCCACCGGTGACGATGCTGTCGACGATGTGCTCGTGCAGTTCGACGCAGTGACGAACGAGCCTTTGGACACCCAGATCGACGTGGGCGAGCGGGTCCACCGGGTCCTGCAGGGTCGCCTCGCCGATCTCGGCAAGGAGTGAACGAGTCCACCCACCGGCTCGACGTCGAGCTGGTTGCCAGGGGCCTGGCCCGGTCTCGGGGCCAGGCTCGTGAGCTCGTAGAGGCAGGCTCGGTGCTGCTCGACGGATCACCGGCCAGGAAGATCTCGACACGGGTCGGTGCCGACCGGAGCCTCGAACTCGCCTCCGGGGTCGAGGGCTGGGTGAGCCGCGCGGCATACAAACTGGCCTCGGCACTGGAGGCGTTCGGACACGACGGGCTCGTCGCAGCCGACAAGCGATGCTTCGATGTCGGGGCCTGCACCGGTGGATTCACGCAGGTCCTGTTGCGAGAGGGTGCACGCGAGGTCGTGGCCCTCGACGTCGGCCATGGCCAGCTTGCCGACGAGATAGCGGGCGACCCGCGCGTTGTCGAACGCTCAGGAATCAACATCCGCGATGCCCGCCCGGACGACCTTGGGGGGCGGGCGCAGCTACTCGTCGCGGACCTCAGTTTCATCTCCCTGCGGCTCGTGCTGCCCGTCCTGCGCGACCTCGTCGAGCCGACCGGCGACCTGGTGCTCCTGGTCAAGCCGCAGTTCGAGGTCGGGCGTGAACGCCTCGGCAAGGGAGGAATCGTCCGGTCGGCCCACCACCGGGCGATGGTGATCGAAGAGGTCGTTGCCGCAGCCAGGACAGCCGACCTGTTCGCCAGGGCATTGCGCTGTAGTCCCATCCGGGGTGCGACCGGAAACGCGGAGTACCTACTGTGGTTGACACCACGCCCCGGCGAGGGGCTGACCCCTGCTCAGGTCACCAACCTGGTTGCCACTTTGTCGACGGAGGGACCCAGATGACCCGCCGCATCCTGCTGGTCGCCCACCCGCGGTGGGTCGAGGCCCAGCACCTCGCCGATGTCGCGGCCCGGCTGCATGCTGCGGGTATCCAGGCTGTTCTGCTGCCCGACGCGGCCGAGGCGATGAGCCTGGGCGACAGTCCGAACATCGTCGCGGCCGACCCCACCGACCCGGCTCGGGGCTGCGAGTTGGTCTGTGTGCTCGGCGGCGACGGCACGATCCTGCGTGGCGCCGAGCTCTCGAGGGGGACCGATGCCCCGCTGCTCGGGGTCAACCTCGGACACGTGGGATTCCTGGCTGAGGCAGAGCGCGAGGACCTTGGAGAGACCGTGGATCGCATCGTGGCCAGGGACTACGTGGTCGAGGAACGGATGACCCTGGATGTCAGGGCGACCCACGGCGGCGAGGTGATCGCCCGGGGCTGGGCACTGAACGAGGTCACGGTCGAGAAGGCCTCACGCGAGCGCATGCTCGAGGTCACGCTCGAGATCGATGGACGGCCGTTGTCCACCTGGGGCTGCGACGGGGTGGTGATGGCCACGCCGACCGGTTCCACGGCATATGCCTTCTCCGCCGGTGGCCCGGTGGTGTGGCCCGACGTCGAGGCGATGCTGGTCGTCCCCATCTCGGCCCATGCCCTGTTCGCCCGCCCGCTGGTTGTCGGGCCACACTCCAAGCTGGCCATCGAGATGGTCGCGGACGCCGAAGGCCGCGGCGTCATGTGGTGCGACGGTTCGCGCATGGTCGAGTTGCCGCCTGGCGCACGCATCGACGTCTGCCGAAGTGAGACACCCGTGCGCCTGGCGCGGCTGACCTCCTCGCCCTTCGCCGACCGGCTGGTGGCAAAGTTCGACCTGTCCGTGGACGGGTGGCGTGGAGTGGCCCGTCGCAACAACGGTGGTTCCGGCACGTCTGAGCAGGCTTGACGCCGGCGATCCGTAGGCTGTCGCCATGTTTCGCGAGATCCGGATCCAGAACCTCGGCGTCATCGACGACGCGGTGCTGGAGCTGTCGGCTGGCCTGAACGTGGTCACCGGCGAGACCGGCGCGGGCAAGACCATGGTCGTCTCTGGCCTCGGACTGCTGCTGGGAGCACGTGCTGATGCTGGCCTGGTGCGGACGGGTGCGAAGGGGGCCGTGGTCGAAGGTGTGGTCGAGGTCGGGCCAGAACACCCCGCGTCGCTGCGGGCCATCGAGGCCGGTGGCGACGCTGAGGACGACTTGATCCTTGCCAGAACCGTTTCGGCAGAGGGCCGTTCGAAGGCTCATGTCGGCGGTCGGACCGTGCCGGTCAGTGTGCTGGGGGAGCTCGGCAAGTTGTTGGTGGCCGTGCATGGTCAGTCCGACCAGTGGCGGCTGCGCCAGCCGGAGCAGCATCGCGTCGTGCTGGACCGTTTCGCCGGCGAGGCCGTTGCCGGGCCGCTTGGGCGCTACGCCGCACTGTATGACGAGTTCCACCAGGTGGGCGCCGAGCTGCGCCTCCTGCGAGGACTCGCCCGCGACCGTGCGCGAGAGGTGGATGTGCTCAGAACGGGTCTTGAGGAGATCGAGGCCATCGACCCGTTGCCGGGCGAGGATCTCGAGCTGCGCGTCGAGGATGAGCGACTGGGGCACTGCGATGGACTGCGGGCCAGTGCCGGTCAGGCCCATGAACTACTCACCGGCGACCAGGGCAACCGGTACTCCGGGGCTGGCCGCGCCGACGGACCGAACAGCGACGACAGTTCGAACTGCGGCGACGTGTCCGGGGCGCTGGGTACGGCGCGAGCAGCGCTGGCACCGATGACAGCTCACGATCCGGCACTGGCCGACCTTGATCGTCGCCTGCAGGAGCTGGGCTACCTGACTGCGGACCTGGGGACCGACCTGGCGGCATACCTGGCGCAAGTCGACGTCGACCCTGCCAGGCTGATCTGGGTCCAGAACAGACGGGCAGACCTGGCGCGGTTGCAGCGCAAGTACGGCGACACCGCCGATGACGTCCTGGCATGGGCCAGGGAGTCCGCGGCCCGGCTCGCTGAGCTCGAGGGGGCCGACGACCGTGCCGATGGGCTACGGGTCAGGCTCGAGGCGTTGCGAGACGATCTGACGAGCTGCGCTGGTGAGCTCAGCGCGGCCAGAGCGCTTGCTGCAGCCGACTTCGGAGCCCGGGTCACGACGGAGCTCTCTCACCTGGCCATGGGCAAGGCAGTCGTTCAGGTCTGGCTCGGCCGCCGTCCGGACCCCGACGGGCTGACTCTTGCGGCTGGAACGGAGCCGCTCCGGTTCAGCCGTCACGGGGTCGATGATGTCGAGATCCTGCTGTCGGCCAACCCCGGGGCGCCCGCGCGCAGTGTCGCCAAGGCTGCGTCGGGTGGCGAGCTGTCAAGGGTCATGCTGGCGCTCGAGGTCGTCACCGGTTGCGGGGACGTCCCCACCTTCGTCTTTGACGAGGTGGATGCCGGCGTCGGTGGCAAGGCGGCACTGGATGTGGGTGCCCGTCTGGCCGCGCTGGCCACCTCGGCCCAGGTCATCGTCGTCACCCACCTGGCCCAGGTTGCGGCCTATGCAGACCGGCATCTGGTCGTGCGCAAGACCGATGACGGGCACATCACCGCCAGTGGAGTGGTCGCGGTGACAGGGGAGGAACGGCTGCGTGAGCTTGCCCGGATGATGGCAGGCGTCGAGGACTCCGACGTGGCGATCGAGCATGCCAGGGAACTTCTTGGTCAGACGGCGGTGGCCCTCAGGAGGTGATGGCGGCAGCTTTCCGCAGGTGTTGGCGGTGACGGCCGCGTCGTGATTGGGTCACGAGTTGGTCTGCTGTTCGCGTGTGCGGGGGGAAGCAGACTCTGCGCGTGGCACGATGGGCGACGATGTCCATTTCCCTGCGCCGACGAACCCCTCGCGAACCCGATCTGCCCGGTGTCCGGGGGACCGTGCGCATTGACGAGCGCACCAAAGTGCTGACCAAACGACTCAAGTCCGGTGAGATAGCGGTCATTGACCACCAGGACCTCGACAAGATCAGCGCTGAGGCTCTGCTTGCCTGCAAACCGGTGGCCGTGATCAACGCTGCGCCCTCGATCACCGGGCGCTACCCGAACCTGGGGCCAGGGATCCTCGTGGACGCCGGGGTGCCGTTGGTCGACAACGTGGGCAAGGACGTCATGATCGAGCTGAGGGACGGACAGTCTGCACGCCTGGACGGGGACACCCTGTACGTCGGCGATGTCGTCGTGGCCAAAGGGACCCTGTTCGACCGCGACATCCTCGAGGCCGCGATAAGCGAGGCACGGGCAGGGCTGGCCATCCAGCTCGAGGCGTTTGCGGCCAACACGATGGAGTACCTCAGGCGTGAACGCGAGCTGTTGCTCGACGGCGTGGGGGTTCCCGACATCACAACGGTGCTGGACGGCCGTCACGCCCTCGTGGTGGTTCGCGGTTACCACTACAAGGAGGACCTGCAGACGCTGCGGCACTACATCCGCGAGTACCGACCGATCCTGATCGGCGTCGACGGTGGCGCCGATGCGCTGCTCGAGGCCGGGCACCGTCCCCACCTCATCGTCGGAGACATGGACTCGGTCTCGGATGCCACGCTCAAGTGCGGGGCGGAGATCGTGGTGCATGCCTATCGAGACGGCCGGGCGCCAGGGCTCGAGCGGGTCCGCAAGCTGGGGCTTGATTCGGTGGTCTTCCCGGCCACCGGCACCAGCGAGGATGTCGCGATGTTGCTTGCCGACGACAAGGGGGCTTCGCTGATCGTCGCGGTCGGCTCTCACGCCACGTTGGTCGAGTTCCTGGACAAGGGTCGCTCGGG
>JAYSQM010000074.1:0-4398 GCA_043721575.1 Phycicoccus sp. | reverse complement strand
GTGATGACCCACGACCTGCAGCCATCGCGCCGGATCGGCCGGGACCTCGACCTGATCGCCGCGCCGCGTCTGGACAACCTGGCGACGAGCTACGCCGGGGTGAGGGCCCTGGTCGAAGCGGTCAGCCGGTCGTCGGCATCGGGCTCGACGTCGGCATCGGGCTCGACATCGGTGTCGCCCTCGATCCCGGTGCTGGTCCTGTTCGACCACGAGGAGGTCGGCAGCCAGTCCGAGCGCGGCGCCATGTCGACGCTGCTGCCCTCGGTGCTCGAACGGATCGTGACCTCGGCCGGAGGCGGTCGCGAGGACTTCCATCGGGCCCTCGCCGGGACCGTCATCGCGTCCGGGGACATGGCCCACGCGACCCACCCGAACTATCCCGAGAAGCACGAGCCCCAGCACCAGATCGCGATCAACGGTGGCCCGGTGCTCAAGACCAACGTCAAGCTGCGTTACGCGACCGACTCCGTTGGCGCGGCGGCGTTCATCACGGCCTGCGACCAGGCCGGTGTCCCGGTGCAGCACTTCGTCAGCCGCAGTGACCTGCCCTGCGGCTCGACTGTCGGCCCGATGACGGCGGCGCTGACCGGTGCCACGACGGTGGACGTCGGGGCGCCGATGTTGTCGATGCACTCGGCCCGCGAGATGTGTGGCGCCAAGGACCCCGCAATGTATGCCGGTGCCCTGGCCGCCTTCCTCAACCCACAAACCTAGGGAGTTTGTCGGCTTCCACCCCGCAAACCTAGGCCGTTTGACCGGACGACCGCGGAAGGCGAGGTGTCCGGCATACCCCTTGCGGGTCTAGCCTGCGAGCACCCGTCCGCGTCATCGCTCCGGAGGTCCTGTTGTGCCCAAGCTCGTGTACGACTTCGCCGAAGGCCACAAGGAACTCAATGACCTGCTCGGCGGCAAGGGGGCGAACCTCGCGGAGATGACGCGGATGGGGCTGCCGGTGCCTCCGGGATTCGTCATCACGACCGAGGCGTGCCAGGCCTACCTCGTCAACGGCCACCAGCCGGCCGAGATGGAGGCGGAGGTAAGCGAGCACCTCGCCGCGCTCGAGCAGGCCATGGGCAAGACGCTGGGCCAGGTCGACGACCCGCTGCTGGTGTCGGTGCGCTCCGGCGCCAAGTTCTCGATGCCCGGGATGATGGACACAGTCCTGAATATCGGGCTCAACGACGAGTCGGTCCTGGGCCTCGCGAAGCAGTCCGGCAACGACCGGTTCGCGTTCGACTCCTATCGCCGGCTGATCCAGATGTTCGGCAAGACCGTTCTCGAGATCGAGGGCGAGCTTTTCGAGGATGCGCTTCATGCGGCCAAGGACGCCAAGGGCACGCAGAACGACCTCGACCTGGACGCCGATGACCTGCGGGCGCTGGTCCAGACGTACCAGATGATCGTGCGCGAGCACGCGGGCCGGGAGTTCCCGCAGGAGCCGCGCGAGCAGATGGACCTTGCGGTCCGGGCTGTCTTCGACTCGTGGAACGCCGATCGCGCGATCCTCTACCGCCGTCAGGAGCGCATCCCCTCCGACCTGGGAACCGCGGTCAACATCTGCTCGATGGTGTTCGGCAACGTGTCCTCGGACTCGGGCACCGGGGTGGCGTTTACCCGCGACCCGGCCTCCGGGGCCAAAGGCGTCTACGGCGACTACCTGCAGAACGCCCAGGGTGAGGATGTCGTCGCCGGGATCCGAAACACGTTGTCCCTGGCCGACCTCGAGGCCTTGGACAAGAAGTCGTACGACGAGCTGATGTCGATCATGGTCCAGCTCGAGGAGCACTACCGCGACCTGTGCGACATCGAGTTCACGATTGAGCGCGGCAAGCTGTGGATGCTGCAGACCCGGGTCGGCAAGCGGACCGCGGGGGCGGCCTTCCGGATCGCCACCCAGCTCATCGACGAGGGAGTGATCGACGAGGCCGAGGCGCTGCAGCGCGTCAGCGGCGCCCAGCTCGCTCAGCTGATGTTCCCCCACTTCGAGGACGACGCAACCCATGAGCGCCTGGCCAAGGGTATGAACGCCTCGCCGGGGGCGGCCGTCGGCAAGGTCGTCTTCGACTCCTACACCGCGGTCAAGTGGTCGCGCTCGGGTGAGAAGGTGATTCTCGTCCGGCGCGAGACAAACCCTGACGACCTCAACGGCATGATCGCCGCGGAAGGCATCCTGACCAGCCGCGGTGGCAAGACCTCACACGCCGCCGTGGTCGCCCGCGGCATGGGCAAGACCTGTGTGTGTGGCGCCGATGAGCTCTCCGTCGACACCAAGGGTCGGCACTTCACGACCAAGGACGGACGGGTCTTCGAGGAAGGCACCGTCATCTCGATCGACGGCGCGTCCGGCGAGGTGTTCCTCGGCGAGGTGCCGGTCGTTGCCTCGCCGGTGGTCCGCTACTTCGAGGGCGACATCGACCCCGACTCGTCGGACGCGGATGAGCTCGTCAAGGCCGTGCACCGGATCATGCGCATCGCCGACGGCTGCCGCCGGATGGCCGTTCGCGCCAACGCGGACACACCCGAGGATGCGGCTCGCGCCCGTCGCTTCGGCGCCGAGGGTATCGGTCTGTGCCGGACCGAACACATGTTCCTCGGCGACCGGCGCCCGATGGTCGAGGCGCTGATCCTGGCCGACACCGACAAGGAGCGGGACCGGGTCCTGGCCGAGCTGCTGCCGCTTCAGCGCGACGACTTCGCCGGCATCTTCGAGGCCATGGACGGTCTGCCGGTGACCATCCGCCTGCTCGACCCGCCGCTGCACGAGTTCCTCCCGGACATCACCGATCTGTCGGTGCGGGTTGCCGTGGCCGAGGCTCGCGGCGAGGCACGTGAAGGGGACCTGCGACTGCTCCAGGCCGTGCACAAGCTGCACGAGCAGAATCCGATGCTGGGACTTCGCGGTGTGCGCCTTGGCCTGGTGATTCCCGGGCTGTTCGCCATGCAGGCGCAGGCGGTGCTCGAAGCCGCTGCGTTGCGGGTCAGGGCCGGCGGTGTGCCGTGCGCCGAGATCATGGTGCCGCTGGTCGGCGCGGTCCAGGAGCTGGAGAGTATCGCGGAGGAGATCAAGGCCGTAGCCCACGAGGTCCGTGTCGCCTCAGGCGTGCACCTCGACCACCTGGTCGGCACCATGATCGAGCTACCGCGGGCGGCCCTGACGGCGGGCGCGATCGCCGAGGCTGCCGAGTTCTTCTCGTTCGGCACCAACGACCTGACCCAGATGACGTGGGGCTTCTCCCGCGACGACGTCGAGGCGGCGTTCTTCCCGCACTACCTGGAGAAGGGCATCTTCGGCGTCTCGCCGTTCGAGTCCCTGGACCGTGAAGGTGTCGGGCGCCTGGTGACGATCGCTGTCGACGAAGGCCGCAAGGCCCGGCCCGGGCTCAAGCTCGGCGTCTGCGGTGAGCACGGCGGCGACCCGGACTCGGTGCACTTCTTCCATGAGGTGGGCCTGGACTACGTGTCATGCTCGCCGTTTCGGGTGCCGGTGGCTCGGCTCGAGGCCGGTCGCGCCAATGGTGCCGGCGGCAGCGACTCCCGCTGACTCCCGCCCCCCACCCCACGCCCATCCGAACACCGCCCCGGCACCGTTTCCGGCCCCCAGAGGGCTCGAAACGGTGCCGCCGAGGTGTCCGGTCGGGATCAGGTCGAGGGTCCGGTCGTGAGCAGCACCTTGCCGATGTGGGTGCTGGCCTCGAGCTCGCGATGGGCGTCCGAAGCCTGGGCCAGGGGGAAGGTCCGGTGCACGACTGGCTTGACCCGGCCGGACTCGATCAGTGGCCAGACGTGTTCGCGCACGGCGGCCACGATGGTGGCCTTCTCGGCGGCCGGGCGGCCTCGCAACGATGTCGCGATCACCGCGGCGCACTTGCGCAGCAACGTGTTGATGTCGAGCTCGGCCTTGACGCCACCCTGCAGCCCGATGATGACCAGCCGTCCGTTGACGGCCAGCGCGCTGACGTTGCGGGCGAGGTACTTCGCCCCCATGTTGTCCAGGATGACGTCGGCTCCGCCCCCCCGCGTCGCGTCCGCCAACACCTCCCCGAAGTCCTGATCGCGGTAGTTGACCAGGATCTCGGCGCCCAGCGCGCGACAGGCCTCGAGCTTGTCCGCCGATCCGGCAGTCACCGCGACGCGGGCGCCGATTGCACGCGCCAGCTGGATCGCCATCGTCCCGATCCCGCTGGACCCGCCGTGGATCAGGACAGTCTGACCCGGCTGCAGGTTGGCGGTCATGAACACGTTGGACCACACCGTGCAGACGACCTCGGGCAGCGCCGCGGCGTCCACCAACGAGACCCCGTCCGGCACCGGCAGCAGCTGCGTGGCAGGGACTGCCACCTGCTCGGCATACCCGCCGCCGGAGAGCAGCGCGCACACCTGATCGCCCACCGCCCAGCC
>JAYSQM010000073.1:0-3050 GCA_043721575.1 Phycicoccus sp. | reverse complement strand
TACTCGCTGTCCTTGGTCCGCGCGCGGCCGTGCATGCCCGGGGGGTACGGGCGAAGCTCGATCGGGCACTTCGGGGAGTCGCACTTGGCTCCCTTGAGGTACAGCTTGGTCTTCTCGCGACGGCAGCGCCTGCAGTCAGCGCCGGTGTAACGCGCCATAAGTCTTATCTCCTCTTAGTCCGCGTGCTCAGACGCGGCGACGCTTGGACGGGCGGACGCCGTTGTGCGGCGTTGGGGTCACGTCACTGATCGCACCGACCTCAAGGCCGGTAGCGGTCAACGAGCGGATTGCGGTCTCGCGACCAGAACCCGGGCCCTTGACGAAGACGTCGACCTTGCGCATGCCGTGCTCCATGGCACGACGCGCGGCGGCCTCGGCGGCCATCTGCGCTGCGAACGGGGTTGACTTGCGCGAACCCTTGAAGCCGACCTGGCCGGCCGAAGCCCACGCGATCACGGCCCCGCCGGGGTCGGTGATGGAAATGATGGTGTTGTTGAACGTGCTCTTGATGTGAGCATGCCCGTGGGCGATGTTCTTCTTCTCCTTGCGGCGCACCTTCTTGGTGCCCGCAGCCGTACGGCTCTTCGGAGGCATTTGGCTGGTTTCTCCTACTTAGACAATAGAAAAGCGGGTAAGTGGTCCGAACTCGATCGCTCGCGGATCACTGGTTGATCGTGATGATCGCTGGACTACTTGCCGACCTTCTTCTTGCCGGCCACGGTGCGCTTGGGGCCCTTGCGGGTGCGCGCGTTGGTCTTGGTGCGCTGACCGCGCACCGGAAGACCGCGACGGTGACGAATGCCCTGGTAGCTGCCGATCTCAACCTTGCGGCGGATGTCGGCGGCCACCTCACGACGGAGGTCACCCTCGATCTTGAAGTTGCCCGCGAGGTAGTCGCGGAGCTTGACCAGCTCGTCGTCGCCAAGGTCACGGACGCGAGTGTCGGGGTTGACCCCTGTCTCGGCCAGTGCCTGCTTCGCGCGGGTACGACCCACGCCGAAAATATAGGTAAGTGCGATCTCGACGCGCTTTTCGCGCGGGAGGTCGACACCAGCAAGACGTGCCATCTTGTACGGTTCTCCTGATCATTGCGGAGGTCTGAAGCAGCGCCGTTCTCGAGAGGTGAGACTGCTCGTGCTGTGCTCTCGAGTCCCCGGCCTCCGTGCCAGGGGTGACGTCCTGTGCTGGAGCCGCTGTGAACAACAAGGCGGCTCGACCCACAGGGGCCGGGTGCTGCTTTCGATTCTGTTTTGTCGCGTGCCGTAAGAAGTGCGCGCCTCGTGCTGGCGGATCAGCCCTGACGCTGTTTGTGGCGCAGGTTCTCGCAGATCACCATGACCCGGCCGTGACGGCGGATCACCTTGCACTTGTCGCAGATCTTCTTGACGCTCGGCTGAACCTTCATCTGCCTGCTGTCTTGATCGGGCTCATCACGTGCGACCCGCAGATACGAGCCGTTCACGCGTGAGAGTCGGTTGGATCGGGAGTGGTGACACCTTTGGAAGCTTTGGAGCCCGGTCCGGAGACCGCGCCCAAACGTTTCAGCGGTACCGGAAGACGATGCGACCTCGGGTCAGGTCATACGGGCTGAGCTCCACCACCACGCGGTCCTCGGGGAGGATCCGGATGTAGTGCTGACGCATCTTGCCCGAAATGTGAGCGAGGACCTTGTGGCCGTTGGTGAGCTCCACCCGAAACATGGCGTTCGGCAGAGCCTCCACGATCACGCCCTCGATCTCGATGACACCGTCCTTCTTCGCCATATCCTCCGCATTCCATGAACGGTCGCCCCCTGGCTGGGGGTGACGTGTATTTCCGCAGGTACTGCCCTTGATAGGTGCTGCCTGTTGCGTGGCGCACGTCTGAGGACGCCCTGCACCACCACAACCAGCCGCGGGGAGGGTGCAGGAACACAATGCTCGTGAGCCGACGCACCAGAGTACGCCATTACCCCAGAGTGGGCGAAATCGCGGGAGGGTCAGGACAGTGGGGCATATGCCACGCCGAGGGCTTCCAGCCGCTCCTGGCCGCCGTCCAGTGCGGTCAGCACCCAGATACCGGCGTCGGTGACGGCCACGGAGTTCTCCCAGTGGGCCGCCCGCGAGCCGTCCCGGGTCACGACCGTCCATTCGTCATCCAGGACATCGGTCTCCGCCGAGCCCAACGTGACCATCGGCTCGATGGCCACCGTGACACCGGACCTGACGATCGGGCCACGGTCCCGGACGCGGTAGTTGGGCACCTGCGGGTCCTGGTGCATCTCGGTGCCGATGCCGTGACCGACGTAGTCCTGAACGATCCCGTAGGTCACGCCGTCGGCCCGAGCGGCGTCGACGATGCAGTCCTCGACAGCCGCGCCTACGTCGTACAGAGGCGAACCCACGGCCAGCGCGGCGATGCCGGCCCACATCGAGGCCGCCGTGGCGTCCAGGAGGGCCAGGTCACGGGTAGATCCGGCCTCGCGCCCGCCGACGATCAGCGAGATCGCCGCGTCGCCGTGCCAGCCGTCCACGATCGCACCGCAGTCGATGGACACGAGGTCGCCCACGCGCAGGGTCCGAGATCCCGGCACACCGTGGACCACCTCCTGGTTGACACTCACACAGAGGCTGCCGGTGAAACCGTGGTAACCAAGAAACGAGGGCGTTGCGCCCTTGCTGCGGATGAAGTCCTCGGCCGCCGCGTCGAGGTCACCGGTCGTCATCCCGGCTCTCGCCTGGGCGTGGATGAGCGCGAGCGTCTCCCCCACCACCACCCCAGCCGCCCGCATCTTGCGGATCTGGTCGGCGGTCTTGATATCGAGACGGTTGCGACCGAACATCGACGTCCCCTCAGCCCTGCAGGGTCCGAAGCACCGCTTGAACACGCAGACTGACTACGTCCATGTCGCCCATCCCATCGACCTGCCGCAGGAGGCCACGCTCACGGTAGATGGCCGCGAGGGGCGCCGTCTCCTGGACATAGACATTCTGCCGGTGCCGGATGACCGCTTCGGTGTCATCGGCGCGGCCACTGGTCTTGGCCCGCTTGAGCAGACGCTGGACCACCTC
>JAYSQM010000072.1:0-1653 GCA_043721575.1 Phycicoccus sp. | reverse complement strand
GCAGCGCCCCCTGTGGGCTTCCACGGGAGTCAAGGACCCGGCCTACAAGGACACGATGTATGTCGTGGAGCTCGTGGCGCCCAACACCGTCAACACCATGCCCACCAAGACCATGCAGGCCGTTGCCGACCATGGCCAGATCGCCGGCGACCAGGTGACCGGCAACTATGACGATGCCAGGAACGTGCTGGACGCACTCGAGCGTCTCGGAATCCCCTATGCCGACGTCGTCGCGGTGCTCGAGCGCGAGGGTGTCGACAAGTTCGACGCATCCTGGGCCGAGCTGCGCTCCGACGTGCAGGCCGAGCTCACCAAGGCCGCCCAATGACCCGGGTGGCTCTGGGCGTGCTCGCGTCCGGGCCGGCCGCCGACGCCGCGGGCCGACACGTGCCGCAGCTGGTCGCGGACCGCTTCGCGAGCAGGCTCTTTGCCAAGGACGCCACGCTGTGGGGGCCCGAGGCCGAGCCCGAGGCGGCCACCCGCCTCTCCTGGGTCAGCCTCGGGCGCAGCTCACGACCCCTGATCGGAGAGGTCGCTGCCTTGCGCGGCCACCTCGCTGAACGCGGCGTCGACCACGTCGTCCTGTGCGGTATGGGCGGGTCGTCGCTGGCGCCCGAGGTCATCTGCGCAACGGCCGGCGTCGAGCTCACCGTGCTGGACTCCTCGAACCCCGACTCCGTGCGCACCGCCTTGGCCGACCGACTCGAGCGTGCGGTCGTCGTGGTCTCGAGCAAGTCCGGTTCGACGGTCGAGACCGACTCCCAGCGCCGGGCCTTCGAGGCCGCGTTCACCCAGGCCGGCATCGACCCGACCCAGCGCATTGTGATCGTCACCGACCCGGCCAGCCCGCTGGACAAGGACGCACGCGCGGCCGGATATCGCGTCATCAACGCCGACCCGTTCGTCGGTGGGCGCTACTCGGCACTGACCGCGTTCGGCCTCGTGCCCAGCGGTCTGGCGGGCGTCGACCTCGAACAGCTGCTGGACGAAGCAGAGTCGGTCGCCGACCTGCTGGCCCAGGACGACGAGGCCAACCCTGCCCTTCGGCTCGGTGCCGCCATAGCCGGCACCGAGCCCCTGCGCGACAAGCTCGTCCTGGTCGACGACGGTTCCGGTATCACGGGATTCGCCGACTGGGCCGAGCAGCTGATCGCCGAGAGCACGGGCAAGAACGACACCGGGGTGCTGCCCGTGGTCGTGCAGGGTGACCCGGACAACGCAGACCCTGAGCTTCGCTGCCCTGCCGCCGACATCACGGTGGCCCGGCTCGTCGCCGACGTCGCCGGTGATGACTTCGCCGGTAATGACTTCGCCCGCGACTCCGGTGGGGCCGCCCCGACCGCAACCGACCCGTCGCGTTCCGAGGTCGAGGTCAGCGGTTCCCTCGGAGCTCAGCTGATGCTGTGGGAGGTCGCCACGGCCACCGCCGGCCGGATCCTGGGCATCAACCCCTTCGACCAGCCCGATGTCGAAAGCGCCAAGCTGGCCGCCCGCGGACTGCTCGACGCCGGCGACGTCAGGCCCGACCCAGCCGCTTTCACCGATGGAGCCATCGAGGTGCGCGCTCTCGGGGGCGACTGGCTCGGGAATGCCAAAACTGTTGCCAGCGCTCTGGACTCGCTGCTCTCGCAGCTGGACCCGCAGCGAGGCTAC
>JAYSQM010000071.1:0-2220 GCA_043721575.1 Phycicoccus sp. | reverse complement strand
CGGCCGACGAACCAGCGCCGGATGGCCTCGATCCGCGCGGTGACCTGTTCGGCGCCGGCCTGGTCCAGCGCCGGCCCGCCGCAGCTCTTGCGCAGGTCGGCGTGCACGACCGCGTGCGGTGCGCCGGTCTTGCGGGCGTAGGCCGACACGAGCGAGTTGAGCTCCTTGCGGGTGGCCGCCATCGCGCGGTGCGTGGCCAGCTCGGGGTCGGCCTTCTTTCGGCCGGAGCCCTTCTGCGCCGACTGGCGGGCGCGCAACAACGTGGCCACCTGGTCGAGCTCGAGCAGGCCTGGCAGCCCGAGGAACTCCTGCTCATCAGCGCTGCCGACTTCGGCGTTGAGGCCGAACTGCTGGGCGTCGAAGAGCACGTGGTCGAACTCGGCCTCGGACTCCAGTGCCTCGAACGAGAGCTGCTCGAGATCTGCGGTCGACCCGGTCCGGTTGGCCGCCGCGAGGAGGCCGTCCTCGGCCGACCAGATGGAGGCTTCGTCGCCAGGCTTGGAGACCCGGTCCAGGGCGTGGTCACGCTCATCCTCCAGACGGGCTGCGTGCTCGAGGATGAGCGGCACGCTCGGCAGGAAGATCGACGCCGTCTCGCCTCGTCGACGTGCGCGAACGAAACGACCGACCGCCTGGGCGAAGTAGAGTGGCGTGGACGTCGAGGTCGCGTAGACACCGACGCACAGCCGCGGGACGTCAACGCCCTCGGAGACCATGCGGACCGCGACCATCCAGCGCTGTTTGCCTCCTGCGAAGGCCTCGATCTGCCCTGACGAGCCGGCATAGTCCGAGAGCACCACGACGGGCTGTTCGCCCGAGATACGGTGCAGGATCCTGGCGTAGGCCCGGGCCTGGGTCTGGTCCGAGGCGATCACCAGGCCGCCGGCATCCGGCACACCGCGGCGTACCTGCGTCAACCGCTTGTCCGCCGCCGCCAGGACCGACGGGATCCACTCGCCCTTGGCGTCCAGGGCCGTGCGCCACGCCTGGGCGGTCGTGTCCTTGGTCATCGGCTCCCCGAGCCTGGCCGTCATCTCGTCGCCGGCCTTGGTCCGCCAACGCATCGAGCCGCCATAGGCGAGGAACAGCACCGGTCGGACGACCCCGTCACGCAACGCCTCGGCATACCCGTAGGTGTAGTCAGCCTCGCTGCGGCGGATCGAGTCCGCCCCCATCTGGTAACGCACGAAGGGGATCGGGCTGGTGTCGGAGCGAAACGGGGTGCCGGTCAGGGCGAGGCGACGGGTGGCCGGTTCGAAAGCCTCGCGGATCGCGTCGCCCCACGACAGGTTGTCGCCGCCATGGTGGATCTCGTCGAGAATGACCAGCGTGGGCGCGGCCTCGGTGCGGGCGCGGTGCAACAACGGCTTGCTGGCCACCTGCGCATAGGTCACGGCCACGCCGTCGTACTCCGCACCGTGGCGCCCGGCCGCGTTGGTGAACCGCGGGTCGATCCGGATGCCGACCAGCGAGGCCGCATCGGCCCACTGGGCCTTCAGGTGCTCGGTGGGCGCGACGACGGTGACCCGGCTGATGACGCGCCTGGCGAGCAGCTCGGTCGCCAGACGCAGCGCGTAGGTCGTCTTGCCGGCCCCGGGGGTCGCAACGGCGAGGAAGTCACGGGGAGTGGAACGCAGGTACTGCGCCAGCGCGTCCGCCTGCCAGGCGCGCAGCTTGGACGCGGTCCCCCATGCGGCCCGCTCCGGGAATGCCGGTGAGAGATGGGAGGCGGCCACGATGCTCATATCCCGTTGATACTAACGAGATTCAGCCCGCGACATGCCGCGGCCCACAAGGATCCCGCGGCGACGCGATGTGCTATTGCGTGTCGCCGCCGGGACGCTCCAGGGTGACGCCCCGGCTCAGTCCTGGCCGTCCTGCGGGGCCCGCAGGCCCTGGTAGATCTCCTTGCAGGTGGGGCACACCGGGAACCTCTTGGGGTCGCGTCCCGGGACCCAGACCTTGCCGCAGAGCGCAACCACCGGCTCGCCGGACATCGCGCTGTCCATGATCTTGTTCTTGCGGACGTAGTGCGAGAAGCGCTCGTGGTCGCCCGGCTCGTGGATCTGTTCCTCGACCTGCTCGCGCTCGATCACCGCTGTGGACGTCGACGGACCAGAGGGCTGCACCTGGGGTGCCAACGGGTCGTTCGGGTCGTCGAGTCCGTTGACGGCAGTCCGCGAGTCGCTCATGTTTCCAAGTCTAAAGCGTTGGCCGGTA
>JAYSQM010000070.1:0-1990 GCA_043721575.1 Phycicoccus sp. | reverse complement strand
CGCTGTCCTCGTTGTGCTCGCGAACGCGACCGACGTCGGTGGCCGCGCCGGCCCTGAGCCTCATGGGGAAGTTGCTCACGTCTCGATGGCTCCGTGCTCGGGTGCCGCCACCGTGAGGCTCTTCATAATCGTCTTGATGGTGGGGTAGTCCTCACGAGCCTGTGCCCCGCCAACGGAACCGGTGACCTGGACCAGCTGGAGGAACGGACCGGAGGGAACGCCTCCGAACAGGTGCGCCTGCAGCACGGTGCCGACCTGGTCATCGACCCAGGACAGGTCGCAGCCGACGAACCGCAGGCCGTCGAGCTCAGCCTTGAACGGCTCGGAGGTCGTACCCTGCGGACGCTCAGCGGCAAACGCCTTGAGCTCGGTGAGCGCGTCGGTGACCTCGAAGTCGACTGGACGGCGCTCGATTCGGACGACCACGTTGGGGACGAAGGTGCCCTCCTGCGCGACCCGCCGGGCCGCCATCACTGTGCCCGGCGAGTGCACGGGCATCCAGTCGACGGGGATCTGCAAGGTGATCGCCGGCTGAGCCGGGAACTCCTGGCTGGGGAACGCCAACTTCGTCATGCTGTTCCTCTCGATGTTTCACACGTCAGTCTGGCTCTGGGGCGGGGTCACTACCAGTGGAGGAAGGTCGCCACCTGGCCCCCTGCGAAGGTAAGTCCGCTACCGACGTCCTGAGCGGACTGGCCAATGTCGTCAATGGCATGGTCAACGTTCGCGATGACCTCCTGCGGGTTGACGCTGACGTCGAACTTGACGCCGGTGCCGATGCCGATGCCGAGCGTTGCGCCGATGTCCGCGGAAACCCGGACCTTGGTCGCGGACAACGCTGCATCCGCGTTGGCGTGGGCGCCGATCCCAAAGGAGATCTCGGCACCTGCCGTGGCCGTGACACCAGCCAGTGTGCCGCCCAGGTTGGCCTCGGCCTTGCCTCCCACGAAAGCGGCTGCACCCAGATGTCCCCTGGCTCCGTCCGGGCCGATCGAGCCCGAGGCGTCAGCCTTGACCTCGGCGCCAACATACGCCTTGCCATCGGTGGCGACCCTCGCGAAGTCGTTGCCTGCCGTCAGCTTACCCGCGGTATAGCCGGCATAGGCCGCGGCCGCGGCGCCCGCCGAGGCGACGTGGTTACCGTGGGCGTCGACATCGACCGAGTAGTCAGCCTTGGCCTCGACCTTGCCAGCAGACAACTCGTACGCGTAGTTGTCGCCCTCCCCCTTCACCGACGCCAGACTTGCCTCGACGCCGACGTCACCCTGGGCCAGGTTGAGCTTCACGTGGTCGGCCGCCGTGGGCTCATTGACCAGCTTGCCGTTGGGGCCCCAGACCAAGCTCTCCGCGACCGCGGCCTTGTGACCGTTGATGAAGACTGACGAGCTGGTATCGGTCTGGTTGCCGTGCAGGGCGTCGATCGTCATGGTCTCGACGGGCCCGAGCTTGCCGTGGCGCGTCTTCAGGGCGCCGTTGTTGTACTCCTTCTCGGAGACCGTCTTCAGATGCGCATCAACATCGGAGGCTTTGAGATCTCCGGTGTTCTTCCGCTCGTAGCTACCGCTGGCCTGCCGCTGCCCCTCGGCCTGGGCGTACAGCTCGGCAGCCATCGTGCTCAACGCCGAAGACACGTCCCTCAGGCGAGGGCCGGCCTCCTGCTCCCAGCGCTGGGCAAGGCGCTCGAAGTCCGGGCCACCCCAGCCATTGCGCCGCTCGGCGACCGCACGTTGAGCGATGATCCGCAGATTCTCAATGTCCCGGGAGTACCCACGGAGCCGCTCGGCAATGATGTCGACGCGTCGAGTGTCGGCTCCCAAGAGCTCGCTCATCCGATCCCCTCCCGGCTCACGACGAGAACGGTAACGAGCATTTCGGGAACGCGACATGGGGAGCACTCCCCGTGGAGTGCATCACCGGTCGACCGTGAAGTCGCACAGATCGACCAATCAAGGGGCTTTTTGGGTCGATCTGTGCGACTTCACGGGGATGT
>JAYSQM010000069.1:0-1813 GCA_043721575.1 Phycicoccus sp. | reverse complement strand
CAGGAGCTTCTGCGTTTCCGCGAGGACCCGCACTACTCACGGCCCGGCGGCGAGGCGCATGCTGATCTCGAGGCCCGCGTGCTGGCAGCGTTCGAGCGGGCCGTGGCGGCCGGAGGCACGGTTGTCGTGGCGAGCCACCGCAAACCGATCGTGACGGTGCTCGCGCACGTGCTGGGGATCCCGTACGAGCGGATCTGGCGGTTGGCCACGGCCCCGGCGTCACTGACCTCCGTCGAGGTCTGGGTCGATGGCGGCGCGTCGGTCGCGTTCGTCAATGACACCGGCCACCTGCGCTGACCGGCGTTTCACCCCATGAGCCGGCCATCCGGCATACGGACTTCTGTGGAATCCTTGCCCCATGGATGAGCGACGGAGTCAGGAGCAGGGATGAACTACGCCGGGGACGTGGACCCCGCGGACTCATATGCCGCGCTGCAGGCTGACCCCGATGCCGTCCTGGTCGACGTGCGGACCAGTGCCGAGTGGAGCTACGTGGGACTGCCCGACCTCTCGCAGATCGGCAAGCGTGTCATCCCCCTTGAATGGCAACGCTTTCCGGACGGCGCGCTGAACGGGAGCTTCGTGGAGCAGCTGCGCGAGGCAGGCGTCGGCGAGGGGGCGCCCATCTACTTCCTGTGTCGCTCGGGTGTGCGATCGGCCGCCGCGGCGGCGGTCGCTACGGCTGCCGGTCTCGGACCGGCGTACAACGTGTCTGACGGCTTCGAAGGTCCGCTGGACCAGGACGGACACCGAGCGGTCGCGGGCTGGAAGGCAGTCGGACTGCCCTGGAGGCAGGGATGAACGAGTTGCGTCCGGACACGCTGGCGATCCGCGGAGGCCTGGCCCGCAGCAACTTCGACGAGACCTCCGAGGGGCTCTTCCTGACCTCGGGCTACGTCTACTCCTCGGCGGAGGAGGCGGAGGCCGCATTCAAGGACGAGATCGACCGTTTCGTCTACTCGCGCTATGGCAACCCCACGGTGCACATGTTCCAGGAGCGGATGCGCCTGCTCGAGGGGACGCAGGCGTGCTTTGCCACGGCGTCAGGCATGTCTGCGGTCTTTGTCGCACTGGCCGCACTGCTGGGAAAAGGCGACCGGGTCGTGAGCTCCCGGGGCCTGTTCGGTTCCTGCTTCGTGATCCTGGACGAGATCCTCCCGCGCTGGGGCGTGGAAAGCGTCTTCGTCGACGGGACTGAGCTCGACCAGTGGCGCGAGGCGCTGTCGGAGCCCACTGCGGCCGTGTTCTTCGAGTCGCCCAGCAACCCGATGCAGGAGCTCGTCGACATGGCGGCCGTCTGCGACCTCGCTCATGCCGCCGGAGCCAAGGTCGTCGTCGACAACGTGTTCGGCACCCCGGTGTTCTCCAAGCCGCTCGAGCAGGGCGCGGACGTCATCGTCTACTCGACGACCAAACACATTGACGGGCAGGGCCGCACGCTGGGTGGAGCGATCCTGGGGACGTCGGAGTTCATCAACGGTCCGGTCAAGAACCTGATGCGTCACACCGGTCCGTCGATGTCGCCGTTCAACGCCTGGGTCCTGCTCAAGGGTCTGGAGACGCTGTCGCTGCGCGTTGAACGGATGGCCACCTCGTCGCTGGTGCTGGCGCGTGCACTGGAGGCACACCCGAAGATCTCGCGCGTGCTCCATCCGTGGCTCGAGTCGCACCCGCAGCACGAACTCGCCAGGAAGCAGATGTATGGCGGTGGGACCGTCGTGACCTTCGAGCTGGTCGGCGGCAAGGTC
Source organism: Phycicoccus sp. (assembly GCA_043721575.1). Classification (GTDB taxonomy): domain Bacteria; phylum Actinomycetota; class Actinomycetes; order Actinomycetales; family Dermatophilaceae; genus UBA4719. The sequence goes on along the minus strand of JAYSQM010000069.1, from coordinate 65 downwards.
GAGGCGTTCAAGCTGATGAACGCCCTTGAGGTTGTTGACATCTCGAACAACCTGGGCGACTCCAA
>JAYSQM010000068.1:0-45984 GCA_043721575.1 Phycicoccus sp. | reverse complement strand
GCCTGCTTCTCCCAACCCCGCAGCTGCGCCTTCGAGAACGGGGCGTCGCGCGGCTCCACCATGACCGACTGCCCGTCCATCAGCGGTATGCCGCGCAGGTACTGCTCGCTGCCCCAGAACTGGAAGCCTGTTGAGTCGTCGTCGACCGAGATGACCCTGGCTCCAACCCGCTCGCAGAGACTGTCCACCCCTCGCCGCGAGGGCACCACGAGGTGACGGGGCGCGTCGAGCTGCACCCACGCGGCGCCATACGTCTCGAAGGCGTGGCTCGAGGGGGTGGGCATCCGGATCAGGACCCGACCTCCCGGCGTCAGCCGTTCCAGCGCCTCCCGAAGACTGGCTTCGGGATCGGGGACGTGCTCGAAGCTGTGGTGGAACATGATGAGGTCGTAGCGATCCTCGATCTCGCTGAGGTCCCGGCGCCTCAACCGCCCACCGGTGCTCAGATCCCGTTCGTCCGACATGAACGGGTCGACGCCGGTCACGTCCTTCACCCCGGCCAGGCCCAGGGCGAACACCAACATGCCCGAGCCGCATCCGACGTCCAGGACGCGCGTCTGCTTTCCCTTGGTCAGGCCGGCCCGTCGAATGGAGCGAAGCACCGAGACCAGCGTCCGCAGCTGTCGACGTGGAATGACCGCCGTCGCAGTGCCCGAAGCCACCCCACGGCCCCACAGGACCGAGCCGATGACCACCTGGGCGAACTGCCGAACGCCCGGTGCGCCCAAGGCCCGCTCAGGGTCAAGATCCACCGAGTAGTAGTTCGTCGGGTAGTAGGACGCCATGTCTTCGGGAACCGAGATCAGGGCGAGGCTGCCACAGTCGGCGCACAAGGAATAGTCGAAGTCCTCCTTGATTCCGAACATGTTCTCGCGGACCGCGAGGACGTCGGACCGCGAGGCGCTCGAACAGGCGGGACAGCGATGGGTGGCGTTCGTTTCAGACACGATGGACAACTTACCCAAGGCGGCCGGCAGCGACGTGGTGGCGCAGCTCGGCCGCCGTGTCGCAGCCACGCCCTGGTATCGACCCGGCTCAGTGCGGGGCTGGCCACCCGGCCTGGAGCTTGCGCTGCAGGTCAGCTGCCGTGGCCGCGATTCCGGCGGGCAGTGGGGTGAAGGTGCGGCGGTCGAGCTCGGGCCAGACCCGGGACCGCAGACTCAGATCCCTGGCCTGCATGGCCGACACCGCCGATGCTCCGAGCACGATGCGCGGTGACCTCTTGAAGATCCGGCGCATCTCGCCCAGAACGGCACCGATGGTGATGGCCCGCTGGGAGGCCAGGATCTTGGTGACTACCCTCGGCTGCGTCGACGACTGCCCCTGCCGCAAGCGCGCCAACCCATCGACGATCAGGCCCGCGCAGTCAGGCGCAAAGAGGTAGTCGCGCAGGGTGTCCAGTGAGACGTAGATCGACAGCGGCTGGCCGGTGAGGTGGCTCCGGCAGATCTGCGAGATCAGTCCCTGGGCCTTGGCGAGGTTCTGACCGGGACCGTAGATGTTGGCGATGCGGCCGATCAGCGACGGCGTGCCGCTGCGCTGGCTCCAGGCCGTGACCAGCGCCTCGGCGTCCAGCTTGGCCTGGCCGTATGCCGCGAGCGGGCGCACCGGGGAGGACTCGTCATAGGGCGGCGCGCCCAGGCCGGCGTAGACCCCACCTGCCGAGGACGCGAAGAAGAACGATCCGTCGCGCCCGCGCGGGGCGGCGGCGAGCACGTCGAGCGTCTCCCGCAGGGCAACCAGCTCCAGCTGCAGCGCTTGTGCCGAGGTGCCCGTGACCCCCGCGCCGGCACACCATGCCACCGACCACGGCCGGTCACCGGCCGCGCGTACGAACTGCTCCGCCTGGTGGTGCAGCTCCAGGGCACCCGCACCCGGCGCCGACCAGGCGACGGGTTCGCGCGGACGCCAGATTTGTCCGCCCGAGCCCGACTGCTCCATCGCGTCACCCATGGCCGTCTCAACGCTCTGGCCGAGTAGTCCGCCGCGTCCGATGACCCAGGTCAGCGGGGGCACCGAAGGCACTGCGGTCACGACGTGCCAGGCCCTTCCTGTCCCAGCCGCCCCAGCGGGCCGTCCAACGGGTCGCCGACGATGAGATAGAGCGGCTTACCCATGGCCATGTTGACCGCGACCCCGACGTACTCCGCAATGACACCGAGCGAGAACAGGATCGCGCCGGTGCTCACCAACACGAGGACCATGGTGGAGGTCCAGCCGTCGGGTGTCGCGGCCGAGGTGAAACGGACCACGAGCAGATAGATGGCAAAGGCGATGCCCCCGACGGCGAACAGCACGCCGAGTGCGCTGACCACGCGCAGGGCGTGGGTGCCGCTGGACAGCGCCAACCGCCAGAAGTGCGACAGCAGCCGCCTGGTGGAGTAGCCCGACCGCCGCTCACCCTCGTTGCGCAGTCGTACCGGACACGACGCCGTGGGGCCGGCCACCCACCCGATGGCGACGTCGAGATAGACCCCCGGGCCGGCATACGCAGCAACGCTTCGCCCGATCTCGCCCAGGACCATCCGGTAGCTCTGGAAGGTGCCGTCGCTGCTGCCCGTCAGGAAGGTCGAGAAGACCCATTTGGCCAGTCGCGAGCTGCCGTTGCGCAGCATGTTGTGTGGCGGCCGGTTGACCGGATCGGCATAGACGAGCTGCGAGCCCTGCCTCAGGGCGACGTCCAGGAAGTCACCGATGTCGGCCGGGTCGTGTTGGCCGTCCTCATCCAGGGTCACGATCCAGTCGCCGCTGGAGGACGCCATGCCAGCCAGGGTCGCCGGGTGCTGGCCGAAGTTGCGGCTGAGCCAGACCGGACGGATGAAGTCGTGCGCTGCGGCCAGCTCACGGATCACCTCGTCGGAGCGGTCGAGGCCATGGTCGCTCACCAGGAGCAGCTCGATGACCTGGAACTCGTGGCCGTCGGCTGTCAGGGTCGGCACGGCGAGCAGCGCGATCTCCTGCACCAGGGCCGGGAGCGTGTGTTCACCCTGATAGACGGGGATCACGATCGAGACACGGTGCGGCCTTCGCTCGTGTGCGGTCATCGAGTCGGGTGCGGTCGTTGAGTCGGACACGGCCCTGAGCCTAGCCCGGCCTCTGCTGGCAGGGGCACGGATCTCATGGTGTCCCCGTGTGCATTCGACGCCCCATCCACAGGTAGGCCAGGCGTCGGGCGTAGGCCATCCCCCGTGCCCTGGCGTCACCTCGGAACAGGTCCGTCCGGCTCAACAGCCCGGGCACGTCGTCGGCCAGTCGGTGGTGGAACCCGATCACCTGGTCGGACTGCTCACGGGCCAGGTGCACGCTCCACTGTGAGCCGCTGAGCCGAAAGGCGGCCAGCGCTGTGTCGATCCCGAGGAAGTCGCCGCGGAGCAGGACGTTGACATACGTGGCCTCGTCGATCACGTAGGGATGGCGGCCGTCCCATCCGCCGGCGCGCTCCAGAGCCTCGCGCCGGATCAGCACACAGGCCGGCTCGCCGAAGATGTTGGACCCAGCCACGACGGTATGCCGTGACGCCACCCTCCCGGGCACGCACCCGGTGAGCCCGGCCAGGCCTCGGCGAGCTGTGATGAGGCCGCCGTGGGCGTCGATGAGGTCGCGTTGGGCGGCCACCAGGACGACCGACGGGTTGGCGTCCATCGCCTCGACCTGGACGCGCAGGCAGTCCGGATAGATGACGTCGTCCCCACAGACCAGCTTCAGCAGCTCACCTCGAGCCGCTGCGGTGACCCGCTCCCAGTTGCGCAGTGCGCCTCCCCCGGCCTCTGTCCGCAGCAGTCTGACCCGCGGATCGGCGCGGTAGCGCTGCAGGCGCTCCCAGGTCCCGTCCGAGCTCGAGTGGTCGGCCACAACCAGCTCGAAGTCCTGGAAGGTCTGTCCCAGGATCGAGTCCATCGTGGCCTCGATGAAGCTGGCGTTGTTGAACGACGGCACGACAATGGACACTCGGGGAATGGACACTGCGGGAATGGACACTGGGGGCGTCACGTCGCCAATCACCTGTGGAGCTCCTCGGAAGGCGACGGGCGTCGGAACGAGTAGTTCTTGTGGCCCACCCAGCTGATCAGCGAGGTGACCAGCACGATCAGTGCCTGCGCCACCAGCACGTGCAGATGGGCCAACTCGACCAGCACTGGCAGCAGCACGAAGTTGGCGGCCAGCGCCGAGAGATAGACCGTCTCGAACCGCCACAGATCGGCCAGCACGTGACCCCTTACCCGGAAGACCACGAACCGGTAGAGGACGAAGGCGAAGAGCACGCTGACGACGTGCGTGCACGCCAACGCCGCCAGGTAGCCCCACCGTTGGCCCACGGTCACCAGGAACGCGACGAAAAGCAGATAGCCGACAACGGTGTTGATCGCCCCGACGATGAGGAACGCAACGCGCTGGTCCCGAACGACGCGCAGCAACCAGCCCGGCGGTCCCGACATGCCGCCGGTCGGCACTTCCTCAGGGCTCATCAGGGCACATCACGGCAGGACGGTAGAGAAGTTCCCGGAACTGACAAGGGTCGACATGTTCCATCCAGGACCGATGAACCCTGCACTGGAAGCTCCTCGGTTCCCGAGCTGTCACCTGCATGCGTTTGCTCGTCATGACACCTTACGTCTGCTCCCTGGCTGAACGTTCCCAAACATATGGCCACGCCCGGCTCAACCGCCCGGTTCTGCCCCACAGGTTGATCTCTTTCGCGGACGCATCACCCAATTGTTACGTGATTGCGCGGTTGAGTCAGCACCAGAACCTCGACGTAGGCTTGGCCGCGTGACTTCCACACCTTCAGTGTCCATCGGATCGCACACCATCAGCCGCGATGAGCGCCCCTTCGTCATCGCCGAGATGTCGGGAAACCACAACGGTGATCTCGAGCGCGCACTGCGGATCGTTGACGCGGTGGCCGAGACCGGCGCCCAGGCGCTGAAGATCCAGACGTACACGCCGGACACCATCACCATCGACGTCGACACCCCGGCGTTCCGGATCACCGATGGCCACGGGCTGTGGGGCGGTCGCAACCTGTACCAGCTGTACCAGGAGGCACACACGCCCTGGGAGTGGCACAAGCCGATCTTCGACCGCGCCCGGGAGAAGGGGCTGCTGCCGTTCTCCAGCCCCTTCGACCCAACGGCCATTGCCTTCCTCGAAGATCTCGGGGTCGAGGTCTACAAGACGGCCTCGGCCGAGATCGTGGACCTACCGTTGATCCGCGAGATCGCCAGCACCGGCAAGCCGATGATCATGTCCACCGGCATGGCGACCCTGCGCGAGATCGACGCAGCAGTGGGCGCCGCCCGCGACGGCGGCTGCTCGGAGCTGATCCTGCTCGCCTGCACGGCGTCGTACCCCGCACTGCCCGAGGACGCCCACCTGAGCAACATCTCGTTGTTCGAACAGGCCTTCGGCGTTCCTGTCGGACTGTCCGACCACACCCGCGGCATCGGTGTCTCCATCGCGGCCGTGGCCCTGGGCGCCGTCTGCATCGAGAAGCACGTGACCCTGGACCGCGCGGACGGCGGCGTCGACTCGGAGTTCTCCTTGAACCCCGAGGAGCTCACCATGCTGACCCGTGAGGCGGAGGCCGCCTGGCGGTCCTCGATCAGCCCGGCCAGCGTGGGCCCGACCGAGTCCGAGCAGGCCGTGCTGCGACTTCGCCGATCGCTGTATGTCGTGGCAGACGTCAGGGCCGGCGACCCCGTGACGCGCGAGAACGTGCGCTCGATCCGCCCGTCAGGGGGCCTTGCCACCGACCAGATCGAGATCGCTCTGGGGCGAACCTTCAGCCGGGACGTCGGGCGGGGCACCCCGCTGACGTGGGACCTGATCTGAGCTGATCTGAGCCGATCTCAGGCGACATGGGCACTGACCACGCTCAGCTCTTGCAGTCCCCGACGCGGTAGATGACGACGCTGGCGCCGTAGCCGATCGGCGTCAGTCCCGGCGTGTCGTACAGGTCGACCAGCCCCGAATAGCTCGCCTGTCGTTCGTCGGTCTCCCAGAACCGGTCGAAGTCGTCGACGACCGCCCCCACCTTGAGGCGCTTGAGGGCGGCGCACACCTGGGGGTCGGTGGTGAAGGACTTGAACTCCTGGGAGACCAGAGCGACATCCGGGGTCGGGTTCGAAGTGGTGTGCGGGATGACCACCCCATGTCCTGACCAGATGCCGGAGAACTGAGCCCCGGTGAAGGGACTGCCCAGGACCGTTTCGCCGGCAGGGATCTGGGTGGCGAGCTTCTCGTAGAGCACCTGTTCGTCAGCGGTGACCAGGTGGTGGAAGAAGTTCAGGTTGGTGTAGCGATCCTGAAGTACTGCTGCCCCCTGGCCGATGCCCTGGTTGGGGTAGATGACCGCAGGAACCACCATCATCCCCAGAGCGGCGATACCCAGAGCCCGGCGCGAGGAGAGCGGGCGGCCAAGAACGTCCGCGAAGACCCGGCCGACAAGACGGGCCAGCGCATCTGCCGCGCTGGTGATACCGATGGCGGCCAGCGGCACCGCGGTCATCGGTATCAACGCTGCGAGCCGTTGTGCGTCGTTGTACCAGAACCCGGTCAGCTCCCGGGACAACCAGCTCGACGAGCCGGCAGCGAGCATGTACAAGAAAACCAGGAAGACGTGGCTCGCGAGCAACCAGCGCAGCCGGGGAACCTTGAGCAACCGGTAGAAGCCCCACAACGTCGCGGCGCCGAAGGCCCAGTGCGCCTGGGTGATCACCGTCGAGAGGGTCAGCGCCTGACCCATCGCCTGGTCCATCGTCATGAGCTTGTCCCAGTTGAAGTCGCGCACGGCGTTCAGCGCCGGGACCAGGCTCATTGCCACCCACAGGCCAAGGGCAACCAACCAGCCCAAAAGGAGCAGGAGCAGCGAGCGCCGCAGCTGACGAGGGCCACGGGCACGGCTGCGGGCAACCAGTCGCGCCGAGATCATGACGGCGCCGACGGCGGCCCAGATTCCCAGGGCGAACAACGCGCCGGGGTGGGCGAAGAACATCCCCACGAACCCCAGGACTCCCACGGACAGGACCGTCCACCAGCTCAGTCCCGGCCCGACCGCCACACCACGCTCGACCGCTGCAGTCTCGATCTCATTCAGGGTTGCGCCATCAGCAGCAACGCCCGCGGAGCTGATGTCGTCCTGCGCATGTGGAGACCGCGGCATGAGGCGCAGCACCATCAACGTCAACGCGATCGCAGCTGGCAGGGCTGCCAGCGACAGCACGTTCGGCCACAGCACGCCGTAGCTCAACATCAGGTACGGGAACAACGTGATCGCCCCGCAGCACAGGCCCAGCGCCAGGCTGGTGAGCAGCCGAGCGTGCGGCAGGATGCGTGAGCACAGCCAGACCATCGACAACGGCCAGACGACCCCACCGATGGCCCAACCAACCGCGTTGGCGCCGATCGCGACGTTGACCCCCGTCAGGGAGCTGGTCAGCGCGGTCAGGTCGTGCCACAGCGGCGGGTACCACGTGGTGACAGTCGCGCCGGAGGCCGCAGCGACGTGACCCCCGTCAGGGAAACCGGAGCGTATGACGGACAGCACGGCGTTGTAGTGGAAGCCTGCGTCGATCGTCTGCGATGGCAGGCCCGGGTCTCGCACCCCGAGCACGAAGTTTGCGGCAACGAGTCCGGCGGCCAACCCCGCAGACGCGAGCCACCAGATAGTTCGGCGACGCGGCATCCACCAACGCACCGAGGGTCGATGAGCCGAGACTGCTCGCCAGAGGCCCGGGATCGAGAGCTCCGGTCGGTCGGGGCCCCTGCCGCCCGTCCACCACGCGATGACGATGCGCCCCAGCACTGCAACCAGCGTCAGCAGCGCGAGCGAGACCGCGACCGCGGCAAGGCTCCATCGGCCGACGACGACGGGGACCATGAGCGTCGCGATCGCGAGCACACCCAGAGAGGTCAGCGGCGCCAGGCCCAACGCATCGAAACCACGGGCGCCCAGACCGAGGTTGACGATGAGTCCGGGCACCACCAGCAGCACCGCCGCCACAAGGGCAGGGGCGAAGGCGGGGCTCCAGGTGGCAATCACGAGATCAGGCCCCCTCGGATTGCCGGAGCAGTTTGATGGCGGAGCCGATGTCGGTGTCGTGCGCGAGCACTCCCTCGCGCAGCACGATGCCCCGTTCGCAGATGCGCTCGACCAGGGGCAGGTCGTGGCTGACCATGATCAGCGTGCGGCCCTCCTTGCACAGCTGCTGGATGCGCTCGACGGCCTTCCGTTGGAACGGCTCGTCGCCGACCGCCAGGATCTCGTCCACCAGGAAGACATCGGGCTCGGTGTGAACGGCCACCGCGAACGCCAACCGGAAGAACATCCCGGAGGAGTAGAACTTCACCTCTGAGTCCAGGAACCGCGAGATCCCGCTGAAGTCGACGATGTCGTCGAAAAGCCGGTCGATCTGGCGGCGGTTCATGCCCAAGGTGGCGCCGTTGAGGTAGATGTTCTCGCGGCCGGTCAGGTCGGGATGGAAGCCGGCACCGACCTCGATCAGCCCGGCCACCCGGCCACGGACGCCGATCGAGCCCTGATCGGGGCGCATGACCCCGGAGATGAGTTTGAGCAGCGTCGACTTGCCCGAGCCGTTGAACCCGAGCAGGCCCAGGGCCTCACCCTGTTGGACGTTCAGGGCGACGTCATCCAGCGCCAGGAAGGTGTCGGTGAGGTCGCGTCCGCGGGCCGCCCAGATCGCCAGCTCCTTGAGGGAACGGGTGTGCCGCAAGGTGAAACGCTTGGAGACGCGGCGTACCTCCACGCTGTTGGCGGCCACCTTCACAGCTCCTGGGCGAAGCGGCCCTGCAGCCGCGCGAAGACGACCTGGCCGACCGTGAGGGCGACCAGGGCGATGGCGAAACCGAGCAGTGACCACGCCGGCAGGCTTGGTGGGAGCGCGGTGGATCGATCCGTGGCGGGATACCAGAAGCCGTAATGCATCAGCTCCACCGCGGAGGTGAGCGGGTTGCTCTGGTAGATCACCCACCACCAGTGGTTGACGTTCCGTTCCACCCGGTCCCAGGTGTAGAGAACCGGCGACGCCCAGGTGCCGACCATCAGGAACAGGTCCACGATGTTCTCGGCGTCGCGGAAGAGCACGTTGACGGCACCGAACAACAGGCCCAGACCCAGCGCCAGCACCGCCACGATGATCAGGGCCATCACGCCGGCCAGGATGTTCAGCAGCCCCGGCCGCCAGCCGAACAGCAGTGACCCACCCATGAGGATGACCAGCTGCGGCACCAGGTGCACGCAGGCCACCCAGATCATCGATACGGGGAAGAGCTCGCGCGGCAGGTAGATCTTCTTGACCAGGTCGGCGTTGAGCACCACGGACCTGGTCGCGTTGCCGAAGATCTCGTTGAAGAAGTTGATGGCCACGATGCCGGAGAACAGATAGACGGCGTAGGCCTGGGTCCCTCGGTTGAGCTCGAGGAAGACGCCCAACGCGATGTAGAACACGAGAAACTGCATACCGGGCTTGACGTAGCTCCAGAGCAGACCAAGGACCGACCCGCGGTAGCGAACGCGCAGCTCCTTGCGGACCAGCAGCATGAGCAGGAACCGCCAGCGGAACACGTCGAACAACCCTCCGCCGACGCCAGGCTCGCGCATCGGCGACACATCCGCCGGCACCTGCGCGTCGATCGGGGTCGCAGTCACCGGGTGCTGCTCGGCTGATCCGAGGACGGGCCTTCGAAGGTGCGCTTCCATGCCTCGGGAGACGTGAACTCCGGCATGGCAGAACGGTATTCGGCAGCGAGTCCGGGCCACTCGCGCGACAGCCGGCGGTGCAAGGTGAGGCTGCGCTTGATCAGCGCCCGGAACGTGTCGCGGTCGCGCCGATGCCAGGACGCACCGGACCCGTCGGCGTTGGACACCACGGCGGAGTCGACCTGCGCCAGCCGCCACCAGTTGGCGTCCATCTTGGCGATGTAGGCCTGCGGCGCCTCGGCGGCGGAGCTCTTGGGCTTGAGCAGCACCTGGCGCACGGCAGTGTTCACCAACCACGGCACGAGCTTCTTGGGACCGGGTCGCTTGCCCTGCATCGGCAACGGGGTCCGACCCAGGCCGCGCGGCGCCGGGAAGGCGTCCGGATCCGTCTCGATGCGGGCGTCGTCGAAGTTGGCGCGCTGCCCGCGGGCCCATGGCAGGACGGTGCGCAGCCGAGCGTGCAGGTGCGAGGGCCCGGACAGGACGTCCTCAAGCGCCTGCAGCCGCAAGGTGGTGGCGTAGTACTGCATCGCGCTGGCGTGCATGAGGTCGATCGCCATGCTGTCCAGCAGCACCCGAAAGGGTTTGTCGGCAGGGCCGTGCAGCAGCGCCGTGACCAGCCGGTTGTGCTGGTGCAGGTAGGCCTGCCAGTCGACCGAGTCGTCCTTGTCGGTCCAGGACACGTGCCAGACGGCGACACCGGGCATGGAGACCGTCGGGTAGCCCGCATCACCTGCGCGCAGACAGAACTCGGCGTCGTCCCACTTCAGGAACGCAGGGATGGACAGCCCGACCTCGGCGATCACCACCGTCGGGATGAGGCACATCCACCAGCCGTTGTAGTTGACGTCCATCCGGCGGTGCATCCAGGGCCGCGAGCGCAGGTTCGACAGCGCGAAGTTGACGGGAGGTCGGCGGTCGATCGGCCCCCACGTGAAGTCGTGCATCCGGACCCGCTCGCCGAAGGCGTGCATCGTCGGGCGGTCGTACATGTTGAACATGTGACCGCCGACCAGCGTCGGTCTGCGGGTCAGCTCGGCGAACGCCACCGAGCGCCGGATCCCCTCGGTCTCGACGTTGACGTCGTCGTCCAGGATCAACAGGTAGCGCGACGTGCCGGCGTCCAGCGTCTCGACCATCCCCCTGCTGAAACCGCCGGAACCGCCGAGGTTGTCCTGCACGATCACCCGAAGCTGGTCACCGAGGTCGGCCGCCACCGCCTCGAACCCGTCGGTATGCCGCAGCGTGTCACCGCCCTGGTCGATGACGTAGACCCGGTCGATCAGCGCTCGGACGTCGGCGTCGCCGGCGAGCGTGCGCAACGTGCCGAGGCAGAACTGCTCACGGTTCATGGTGGTGATGCCCAAGGACACCGTCCCCGGCGCGATCTGCGCGCGATCTGGTGGCACGGACACCGACCAGGACGCCGAAACGAGATCGGCTGCGTCATGGCCTGCAGCCAGGTCGAACCAGTACCAGCCGCCGTCGACGAACGGCGCGATGGGCAGGTCGAAGGTCACCCTCGTGGTGCCGTCGCCAGAACCGTCACCGGGACCGGCGCCAGATTCGGCTTCGGTAGCCGAGCCGCGCGACAGCTCCACCAGCTGGCGGATCCCACGGGCGTTGGAGCGATAGACCAGAACCGTTGCGTCACCACGGAACTCGACATCAAGGCGGACACCGGTCACGACACTCCAGCGGCGCCAGTAGCTCGCAGGGAAGGCGTTGAAGTAGGTCGCGAACGAGACCCGCATCCCCGCCGGGACCGTCACGGATCGCCGCGAGCTGACGTAGTCGTGATGCCCCGAGCCGAAGGACGAGGTGATCGCGGTTCCGGGCATGGCCATGCCACGGGTCCACCGTGCTTCTTCCTCCGCACCGACGGCGGCGACGGCCTCCAGGTCGGGGCTGGTGTCCAGATACAGCGGCAGTGCCTCGAGGTCGACCTCCGGGAAGACGACCCTGGCGACCTCACGCCAAACGGTCTCCTGCGGCGCGGCAGCGCTCACTCGTCGACCCCGCCGCTCTCGAGCTGCGCGCCCTTGGCGAAGTGCGGCGTCAGCTTGTTGTCGACCATGCTCAGCGCGGCGCCGATCGCCATGTGCATGTCCAGGTACTTGTAGGTGCCCAGGCGCCCACCGAACAACACGCCGTTCTCGGCCCTGCCCAGGTCACGGTACTTCAGCAGCTGCTTGCGGTCCTTCGGGGTGTTGACCGGGTAGTACGGCTCGTCCTCGCCCTGCGCGAACCGCGAGAACTCGCGCATGATCACCGTCTTGTCATCCGGGTAGTCGCGCTCGGGGTGAAAGTGGCGGAACTCGTGGATGCGCGTGTAGGGCACGTCCGGGTCTGCATAGTTCATGACCGAGGTGCCCTGGAAGTCGCCGGTCGCCATGACCTCTCGCTCGAAGTCCAGCGTGCGCCAGCCGAGCCGGCCCTCCGCGTAGTCGAAGTAGTGGTCGACCGGCCCGGTGTAGACGACCGGGATGTTGTCGACGACGTTGGCCTTGTTGATCTCCTGCGACGTGTCGAAGAAGTCGGTGTCGAGCCGGACCTCGATCCGGTCGTGGCTGGCCATCTTCTCCAGCCACGCGGTGTAGCCGTCGACCGGCAGACCCTCGTGGGTGTCATTGAAGTAGCGGTTGTCGTAGGTGTAGCGAACCGGCAGCCGGGAGATGATCTCGGCCGCGAGCAGCGTCGGGTCGGTCTGCCACTGCTTGGCGGTGTAGTCCTTGATGAAGGCCTCGTACAGGGGTCGGCCGATCAGCGAGATTCCCTTCTCCTCAAGGTTTCTGGCGTCGTTCGTCGAGAACTCGCCGGCCTGACCGGCGATCAGCGCTCGCGCCTCGTCCGGGGAGTACGCCGCGTCGAAGAACTGGTTGATGGTGCCGAGGTTGATCGGCATGGGGAAGACCTGACCGCGGAAGGTGGTGTAGACGCGGTGCTGGTAGCTCGTAAAGGCCGTGAAGCCGTTGACGTACTCCCACACCCGCTCGTTCGAGGTGTGGAACAGGTGCGCACCGTAGCGGTGCACCTCGATGCCGGTCTCGACATCCTCCTCGCTGTACGCGTTGCCGCCAAGATGGGTCCGACGGTCGATGACCACGACGTTCAGTCCGAGGTTCTCTGCGCACTGCTGGGCAACGGTCAGCCCGAAGAAGCCAGAGCCGACCACGACAAGATCCGCTCTCACGCACACTCCCATGGTCTGGACATCGACGTCAGGCTACCCGAGCAGCCTTGCGAAACCGCATGAAGCCTCGCGGGTTCGGCGGCAGGTCAGGGAGATAGGCCGAGGTCTCGAACAACCGCACCGAGGCGCTGTTGTCGACATGGGCCACCGCAAGGTATGCCGTGACGTCGGCCCCGCTGGAGCGCGCCACCTCCGACAAGGCCGCTTCCGCTGCGCGAAGGAGGGGACGGGCCAGGGAATGTCCGCGCCGGTCGGGCGCCACCGTGATCGAGACCTCCCACTCCCCCTCGCTCCCGAGGTCCCAGCGAACGGTGCCGACCGGGCCGGCTGTGTTGACAGGGTCTTCGACCACCAACAGCAGCCGGTCCTCGCGGGTCAGGCTGGACTCCAGCCAGGCCAGGTGCTCGAGCCACGGGACCATCCCGGCATGGCGCGAGCTGGCTCTGGTGCCGGCATCGTTGCGCCATTCCCAGAGGCGTCGGGAGTCCTGCAGGGTCGCTGGGCGAGCGACCAGACCGGCAACGGCCATCGCCGGCAGGGGCCCCAGACGCAATGCCTGCTCCCATGTCCGCACCACCCGCCAGGCGCCCAGCCCGTCGACGACGCGGCGACCGGCGAGCACCAGGTCGGCGCGCACCCGCGAATCCGTCAGCGCCGTCCTCAGCAGGCCCACGGCACGCCCGTCCCCGCCTGGTTCGGGCCGACCAAGCTCGGGACGACCAAGCTCGGGCCCACCCAGGCCCACCGCGGCGCCGGCTGCGACCACCCGGTCATAGCCGACGCGTTGGTTGTCCACGGCCCAGACCACAGCCATCGGCACACCGAGGCAGCACAGCTCCCAGACCGAGGTGCCGGCCGCGCTGATCACCAGGTCCTGCCCGGACATCATCGCGGCGAGGTCGTCCACCGGAGCCAGGATGTTCAGTGACAGGCCAGAGCTCCGGGCAGCGGCGCGGACCCGCTCGGCGTTCTCACCGACGGCGATCGCCGTCACCTCGAGAGCCAGACCGGTTCGCGCCAGGAGCTCTACCGCGGCAGGGGCAAGGCCAACGGGATCCGTCCCGCCCATGACCACCAGCACCGAGCGAGCAACCTCACCGACCTCAGTGCGGACCGCGGCGCCGATCTCGCCCCGCCGCCGGGCGTCGATGACCCGCTGGCGTATCGGCGTGTAGCGGGACCCGCGCAGGAGCCAGGTCGACCCGTCATCAGGCCGCGGTGAGAGCTCGGCGCCGAAGGTCGGGTCGACGACCACATCCGCAGGTCTACGCCCGAACGTGCCGTCCTCCATGTTGCTCAGGACCACATCACTGAGGACGGCCCCGACGCCGGAGTGCGCCCCGAGCTCCCCGAGCCGCCCTGATGCCTCGTAGGAGTCGACGTGGAGCAGATCCGGGCGAACGCGACCGGCCAGGTCGATCAGGGGCCGCAGGTCGCCGTCGACCACCGGCGCCGCGATCTGAACGACCTCGACCGGCGCGGCAGCCAGCTGGCCCTGCACGAACGACCCCTCGAAGTGTCCGGCAACGACCACGTGGTGGCCGGCAGCCACCGCCGCCTCAGCCAGGGCCAGTGAGCGCATCACATGCCCGACGCCGAGCGGCCCACCTCCATCACAACGCAGCAGGACCCGCATCAGCCCGCCTCGAGCGGCTTCTGCTCGACGCCGGCGTTGATGGCCACGAGTTCCGGGCGGGCACGAAGGGCTGCGACGACGTCGCGCCATGCCGGCGGCTCATCGGGCAGCACGGCCACCAGCGCCCGCAGCAGGACCAGATCCTCCGGGGTGTCCAGGGTGACCCGTAGGTCGTCGGCCGGGGGCGTCACGCACACGCCCAACAGGCGGTATGCCGTGGGGTCGGCATAGACGGCGGAGGTGACGTGCACTCGGTCGTGACCGGTCGCCATCCGGTCGACGGCGCGCAGCGCCTGCGCGGCGACCAGCTCGACGTCCAGGCCTCGCGGCAGGCAGCGCACGAGAACGGTGGAGACGTAGTCGTGGCTGGGTGCGCCGGCCCAGGCGCCGGCGACCGCGTCGATCAGGGCCGGATCCAGCAGGGGACAGTCCGCGGTCAGCCTTACGAGGGCGTCGGCGGGGTGGGCGTCGAGTGCTGCGACGAAGCGGGCGAGCACGTCGTCCTCGCTGCCGCGTACGACCGGGACACCGAGGGAGTCGGCGAGGTCAGCCACCGGGTCGTCGCCCGCCAACGTGGACGTGGCCACGATCACCTGGTCGATCTGGGTGGCCGCCCGCGCAGCCCGAACGACCCACTCGAGCACCGGACGTCCGCCCAGATCCGCGAGGACCTTTCCGGGAAGCCGGGTAGAGCCCGCCCGTGCCTGGATGACGGCGTTGATACGCATGGTGCTCCTTCTGCATGGGTCCGCCGTGACATCATGCCGACCGTGACATCATGCCGACCGTGACATCATGCCGTACGTACCAGCGCGACCAAGGAGACACGAATGTCGGTCCTGTCAGGTTCCTCGATTCTGGTCACTGGCGGGACGGGATCATTCGGCAAGGCTTTCATCCAGGAGCTCCTGGACAACCACGAGCCCCGGCGCATCGTCATCTACAGCCGCGATGAGCTCAAACAGTACGAATGCCGCCAGAAGTTCAAGGACGACCCCCGTCTGCGCTGGTTCATCGGCGACATCCGCGACCTGCACCGCCTCAACCGCGCCATGCACCAGGTCGACTACGTCGTGCACGCTGCCGCGCTCAAGCAGGTCGACACCGCGGAGTACAACCCGTGGGAGTTCGTCCAGACCAACATCATCGGCTCGCAGAACGTCATCGAGGCGTGCATCGATGCCGGCGTCAAGAAGGTTGTGGCCCTGTCCACCGACAAGGCGTCCAGTCCGATCAACCTGTATGGCGCCACGAAGCTGACCGCCGACAAGCTCTTCATCACCGGCAACCACTACGCCGCCGCCTACCCCACGCGCTTCAGTGTCGTCCGCTACGGCAACGTCATGGGCAGCCGCGGCTCGGTCATCCCGTTCTTCCGCAAGCTCGGCGAGGCGGGTCAGTCCCTGCCGATCACCGACCTGCGGATGACCCGCTTCTTCATCACCTTGCCCCAGGCGGTGAGGTTCGTGCTGGACTCCTTCGAGATGATGCAGGGTGGCGAGCTCTATGTGCCCCGCATCCCCTCCATGAAGATCACCGACCTGGCCCAGGCGGTCGTTCCCGGTGCTGCGATGCACAACTCGGGCCTGCGGCCCGGTGAGAAGCTGCACGAAGAGATGATCTCGGCAGAAGAGGGCCGTCGTGCCCTGCGCATCGGCGACCGCTATGTCCTGCAGCCGGACCTGGCGTCCTGGGGCTACCAGGCACCGACCGGCGGCGTGCCGGTGCCCGACGGCTTCCACTACACCTCGGACAACAACGACCAGTGGTTCACCCTCGAGGAGATCACCGAGATCCTGGAAACGGACGTCTGAGCCTTGCTGCCCTATGGACGTCAGTCGATCGACGAGTCGGACATCGCGGCCGTGACCGCCGTCCTGCGCGGCGACTGGCTGACCACCGGCCCCTCGGTGACGGCGTTCGAGGAAGACCTCGCCCGCATCTCGGGCACGTCCTGCGCAGTGTCGGTCACCTCCGGCACCGCCGCCCTCCATACGGCATACGCAGCGATCGGCGTCGGCGACGGCGACGAAGTGGTCACCACCCCCCTGACGTTCGTGGCGACCGCCAGCTGCGCCTCGGTCCTGGGCGCCACCGTCGTGTTTGCCGACGTCTGCGAGGACACCGGCAACCTCGACCCGCAGGCAGTCTCGGCCGTCATGACCGACCGCACGCGGGTCGTGGCCGGAGTCGACTACGCAGGACACCCGATCGACGCCACTGCACTGGCCGAGATCGCCCATCGAGGAGGCGCCGTTCTGCTCGAGGACGCCGCCCACTCCATCGGCGGCTCCCTGGACGGTCGGCCGGTCGGGTCGCTGGCGGACCTCACCACGTTCTCGTTCTTCCCGACCAAGAACCTCACCACCGCCGAGGGTGGCGCCGTCGTGGGCCTGCTGGAGGACGTTGTCGGCCGCGCCCGGACCTACCGCACCATCGGGCTGGTCCGCGATCCCGCGGTCTTGCGTCTCCCCGATGAGGGCCCCTGGCACCAGGAGGTCCACGACTTCGGGCTGAACTACCGCCTGCCGGACCTGCTCTGCGCGCTCGGCTCCAGCCAGCTGTTGCGACTGACCGCGTTCAAGGCTCGCCGCGACGCGATCACTGCCCGCTACAACCAGGGCCTGTCCGGCATCGAGGAGCTCCGGCTGCCCGCACGCCGCGAGGGCGCAGACCCGATGTGGCACCTCTACCCGCTGCGGATCCGCGACGGTCGCCGCCGTCAGCTGTTCGAGCACCTTCAGGCGAACGAGATCGGCGTCCAGGTCAACTACGTCCCCGTCTACTGGCACCCCGTCTACGCCGACCTGGGCTACCAGCGCGGCATGTGCCCCGTCGCCGAGGACTACTACGCGCAGGAGATCTCCTTGCCGTTGTTCCCCGACCTCACCGATGCCGACGTCGACCGTGTGATCGACCTGATCCGCGGATTCGTCGGCGCCTGATCGTGACCCTGCCGTGAGCACCGAGGCGGCCGGCGGAGCCGCCAGCAGGGGCGTTCTGGGCCGCGGGTCCATCTACACCCTCGGCACTGCTGCGCCGATCCTGGCCAACGCCGCGGTCGTGCCCGTGGTCACCCGCCTGCTGGGCAAGCCCGGGTACGGCGTCGTGGCCATCGCCATCGTCGTCATCCAGGTCGCCATGATGGCCGGGAGCTTCGGGATGCCATCGGTGATCACCCGGCAGGGCATCCTCGCGGGTTCCGGGGTCGCCGGTGCGCGTGCGCTCCTGGTTCGCGGGTCCCTGATGACCGGCGGGCTGATCGCCGTGGTCATCCTGGCGGCACCCCTGTGGAACCCGCTCGTCCACAGGTCGTTGCGCGGTTCCCTCCTGCTTGCTCTGGCCGCGAGCGCCTTCTTCGTCGTCGTCGAGAACTCCCAGGCGCTGCTGCGCGTGCTCGATCGTCCGGGCGCCTTCGTCTCCCTCTCGCTCACGGCCACCCTGGGAGGTCCACTGCTCGGCCTCGCCCTGCTGGCCCTGCATCGCTCCCCCGAGAGATACCTGAGCGGGCTGGCCGCCGGCTATGCCGCCGCTGCGGCCGTCGGGCTCATCCTGTGCCTGCGCGGTGGCCGGCCGGCGGGCGACCGTGGCGATACCCGCGCTGCCCTGCGGATGGGACTTCCCGTCATACCCCACCTGGTTGCGCTGTTCCTGGCCAACGGCGCCATCGTGTTCCTGGCCGGTCAGCTGTACGACGTCGCCACCGCCGGCAGAGTCCAGCTGGCGCTGCTGGTCGGTAGCTCGCCGGCGGTCATCACCTCGGCCCTGAACAACTCGTGGGCGCCCATCGTCTATCGCGCCCCGGAACACGAACGTGGCGCCGTTCTTGCCCATACCGCCCGCGACGTCGCCACCCTGGCCGCCCTGGTCTCCGGCGGGGTCGCGCTGCTCTCGCCGTGGCTGATGCGCTTCGTGGCCGGGGCCAGCTTCGCACCGCTCGAGCTGGTGCCCGCAGTGGCGATCGTCGCGATGGGCACGGTGCTGTCCGTGCCCTACCTGGCCAACGTGCACCTCATCTTCGCCGCCGGGCGCTCGCTCTGGCTGTCCGTGATCACCCCGCTCAGCCTCCTGGTCGGACTCGCCTTCGCCTACCTTGCAGGACGTCAGGACCTGGTCCTGCTGGCCGTCGGCTTCCCTGCCACGTACGCCACGCTCGTCGTCGGCACCGCCTGGCTACGCCGCCGCGTCCGGGCCGTGTCCTGGAGCGAGACGACCCTGCTGCCGGCGGTCGGGGTCGGTCTGAGCCTCTGTGTTCTGGGTGCCCTCCTGCCAACATCGGGGTCGGCCGCACTTGTCCGGGTGGCCGCGGCCGCACTCGCCGGCTTCGGGACGCTGCGGCTGGCTCGCCGGGTTCTGGGTGGCTGAGACCCCCATGCAGCGGTGGCGCCGAACCCGTTCACTACCAAACCGTTGCCCCGAACGTCTCCTCACGACAAGGTAAAGCCCATGACTTCGACGACGTCCTCCGACCGAACCCCACAGGAACAGCTCTGGGCTGGCGAGTTCGGCAACGACTACATCATCCGAAACCGTGACGGTGCCCTGGTTGACAGCAACCGGGCACTGTTCGACAAGATCCTGTCGCGAACGCATGGCGTCACCTCAGCGATCGAGTTCGGAGCCAACATCGGCAACAACCTGCGCGCCCTTCGCGAGCTGATGCCCAAGGGCGAGCTGCACTCGGTCGAGATCAACGCGACGGCTGCGGCGGAGATCCAGGCCTGGGGAGGTGCCACCGTGGAGGTCGCCTCACTGCTGGACTTCGAGCCCTCGCGTCAGTGGGACCTGTCGTTCACCAAGGGGGTCCTGATCCACCTGCCCCCGCAGGCGCTACCGGACATCTACGACAAGCTCGTGGCGGCCTCGTCGCGCTATGTCATGGTCTGTGAGTACTACAACCCCAGCCCCGTGGAGGTGACCTACCGCGGCCACGAGCACGCGTTGTTCAAGCGCGACTTCGCCGGCGAGATCCTGGACGCCCACCCCGAGCTGCGGCTCGTGGACTACGGGTTCACCTACCACCGCGACCCCCGGCACCCGCTCGATGACTCGACGTGGTTCCTGATGGAGAAACAGACGTAAGCGCGCGCCGCGGCGTTGGCCGGTTCCTTGCAGGGTTGGCGGTCGAAACCGTGCCATGGGCGACGCAAACCGGCTAAGGGCGCCCAGTCGGGCTGCGCACCGGGATCGGCTGCGGCAACGGGTCGAGGGTGGCGGCATGGGCCGGCAGCGGCCGGGGCAGGTGCGACATCGGATGCTTGAGCCAGGCCAGGGGGCTTGCGCCGACCTGCTCCTCGGTCGAGCCGGGGGCGCGTTCGCCCAGGCCAAGGACATTCATCGCCTTGCGCACCGGCGCGCTCACCCAGTACTGCAGGGCTGGGCCTGTCGAGCGGCCGGTCCAGCCGAGGGCCGATCGCAGGTCGACCGGCTCGAGAACGTGCTGGAAACCCAGCTCGGTGCGGGCCAGATCGGTCGTCACGGTTCGGTCCAGCGAGCGGCCGTGCAGCTCGGGCCACAGGGTACGGATGGCGTCCTGTCCGTGGATCTCCGCGCCAGAGATCGACAACGGGTCGCCGTAGACACCCACGTCGCGGCCCAGCGACGCGGCATACAGGACGGGCGTCATCAGACGGTTGGCCACGACGCGCTCCGAGGCGAGCACCAGCGCGAGGATGCGCGAGAGGAAGTCCGGGTCATGGCGGGAGCCGGCCGTGACGACCCGATGACCGGCGTCCAGCCACGAGCCGACGATGTCGGGCTTGTGGATGTCCTCGGCGTGCAGACACACCGTGGATGGGCCCTCGGTACGCAGATACTCCTGGGCCAGGCTGCCCTGGTCGCCCCTGACCTCGACGATCCGGGTGCTGTGCAGCGGCATGATCAGCGTCCCGGTGCCCTGGCTGCCCGCCAGATGCCTGCGCGCCGCCTCCGTGGAGACAAGGTAGGCCCACGGTGCGCCGAGCGCGAAGCTCTGCCGCGGCGAGCGCGCCGGATCCCAGGCCCGCGAGCCGTGCGACCAGACGAACAGCTTGCGCCTGCCGCCGCGCTCGACGCCGGGGAAGTCTCCGAAGTTGACCGGGATCGGGGGGACGGTGGTCCAGCCGTGCTGGATCAGGCCTGCCACGTGCCGCGGCCGGGGGAGCCCCACGTATGCCGCCAGCGCGGCTGTGTGCCCGTAGAAGTGGTTCTGGGTGTCCACGGATGTCTCCTGATCGGGTTCGGGACCTTGCACATCCGTTGGACTCGCGGGCGTTTCGGTTAGTCTACTCAGCGCCCCGAGGCCCGACTTCTCCCCTGCGAAGGACCACTGCCTGTGACTGTCGACGTTCTCCTTCCCTACTACGGCGACGTCGCCATGATGAAGCAGGCGGTCGAGAGCATCCTGGGTCAGACGAGCTCGGACTGGACCCTGACGGTCATCGACGACGGCTACCCGGACGAGAGCATCCCCGGCTACTTCGGCGCCCTCGCGGCCCAGGACGCACGCATCACCTACCTGCGCAACGAAGAGAACCTCGGCGCCAACGGCAACTACCGCAAGGCACTGACCTTCGTTCGCCACGAGCTCGCGGTGGTCATGGGCGCCGACGACATCATGCTCAAGAACTACATGGAGACCGTCGTCGCAGCGCACGAGCAGTTCCCCTCGGCGCAGATCATCCAGCCCGGCGTCGAGGTGATCGACGAGCTGGGCCAGCCCAGCATGGGCCTGGTCGACAAGATGAAACGCGTCTACGCCCCGCGGGTCAGTGGCCGCCGGCTGCTCAGCGGCGAGCCGCTCGCGGTCAGCCTGATGAGGGCCAACTGGCTCTACTTCCCCTCCATCTGCTGGAAGTCGGACACGCTGGTCGCGACGAACTTCCGCGAAGGCCTCAACGTCGTCCAGGACCTGGCCCTGGCCCTGGACCTGATCAAGGCAGGCGGCGGCCTGGTCGTGGACAGCTCTGTCTGCTTCCAGTACCGCCGGCACCGTGAGAGCGACTCGTCCTGGCGCGCCCTGGAGGGAACGCGGTTCATCGAGGAGCGCGAGTTCTTCACGGGAGTGGCCGACGAGTTCGCGGCGATGGGCTGGCGCCGGGCCGCACGCACTGCCCGGCTGCACCTGTCCTCACGCCTGAACGCCGCGACGTTGCTGCCCAAGGCGTGGCGGACCAAGCAGCACCAGGGCGTCCGCAACCTGCGCGACCACGTGCTCGCCCGGCCCCGCGCGTACAGGAAGTGACCCAGGCAAGAGTCGACGCCAGTGAAGAAGTGTCGCCAGCGGGGGCCACTTATACTTCCGACAGGGCTGAAAAGATGGGATCAGGCGTGGACGACACTTGGGTGGTCATTCCTTTGTACAACGAGGAACGGGTCATCGGCGACGTCGTCGCCGAGGTGCGCACGGCCTTCGCGCAGGTCGTCTGCATCGACGACGGCTCAACGGACCGCTCCGCCGACGTGGCAGCCAAAGCCGGGGCCCGGGTCGTGCGTCACCCGCTCAACCTCGGGCAGGGCGCAGCACTGCAGACCGGCTTCCAGTTCGCCCTCGCCGACCCGTCAATGCAGTATGTCGTCACCTTCGACGCCGACGGACAGCACCAGATCGCGGACGCCGTCGGGATGGTCGAGCGACTGCGCGCCGGCGAGGCTGACGTCGTCTTCGGCTCACGCTTCCTGGACGAGCGCAGCAAGCCCAGCTTCGCCAAGAAGATGGTGCTGCGCGCCGCGGTGGGCTACACCAACCTGACCACGAGCACGCGGCTGACCGACGCGCACAACGGGCTGCGCGCGATACGCCGTCCTGTGGTCGAGCAGCTGGACATCACCCAGAACCGGATGGCGCACGCCAGCGAGCTCGTCGCCCAGATCGGCGCGACCAAGTCCAGCTATGTGGAGCATCCCGTGCACATCCTCTACACCGACTACTCCAAGGCCAAGGGACAGTCGCTGTGGAACTCCATCAACATCCTGGCCGATCTGATCCTGCGATGACGTCCGCGCACCAGGCCTGTGGAGGGCCGAACCCATGAAGATTGTCCTGATCCAGCTCGTTCTCATCGTCGTCGTCGTCCTGGCCGCAGTTCGGCTGCTTCGCGGCCGGGGCGCCCGCTCCCAGGCTGTCCGTCGCCTCGGGCTGATGCTCTTCGCCGCTCTCGCGGTGTGGTCCATCCTCTTTCCGTCGGTCTGGACCCGGATCGCCGGTCTGGTGGGTGTGGGCCGCGGCACCGACATGGTGCTGTACGCGCTGGTGGTCGCCTTCCTCAGCTTCACGCTGACGACCTACGTGAGGTTCCGCGAGTTCGAGGCCCGCTACACCAAGCTCGCTCGCAGGCTGGCCCTGGACGAGGCCGGTCCACCGCAGCCCGCTGCGGGTGCCCCCGAACGGCAGGAGAAGCCGTATGCCGGGTCGTGACGAACACGTCGACGACGCTGTCGCCATTCCCGTCCGGCCCCTTCAACCCGACGGAGCGCCGGTTCCGACGCCCGATGACGACGGCGATGCCTACGTCGTGGACACCCGCGGTCGCAGCCAGGCGCGTATCCGACTGCCTCGACTGCGCTCCCCCGAGCGGCCGACCCAGAACCGTCCGCCGCTCGGGCCGCCGCCTTCGGCCCCGCCGGGACGCAGGCCCGGCACCAGCCACCGTCGGCGCCGGGTCCTGCTCGGCGCGGCGGTCCTGGTCGTGGCCTGGCTGGCGTTCATGGTCTGGGTCCCGTTCCACGCGTGGGGCCAGGTGCACCGCGTCGATGCCAATCCCGGCGGCACCCGTCCGGCGGAGTCCAAGGGATATGACTACGTTCTGGTGGGCTCCGACAGCCGCGAGGGGCTAACTGCCGAACAACAGAAGCAGCTCAACACCGGCTCGACCAAGGACGCATCAGGCAAGCGCACCGACTCGATCATTGTGGTCCACGTCCCGGCCGGTGATGGCAAACCGGCACTGATCTCCCTGCCTCGTGACAGCTATCTGCCGATCCCCGGCCATGGCAAGAACAAGCTCAACGCCGCCTACTCCCTGGGTGGGCCCAAGCTGCTCGTCGAGACCATCGAAGCGGTCACCAATGTGCGCATCGACGGTTATGTCGAGATCGGCTTCGGCGGGTTTGCCTCGGTCGTCGACAGCCTCGGTGGCGTCGACATCTGCGTGGCACGGGACATGAATGACCCTCGTGCCGGCATCAACCTCAAGGCCGGGTGCCAGACGCTCGATGGGCCCAACGCCCTGGGTTACGTACGCGCCCGATACTCCGACCCGCTCGCCGACATCGGTCGCGTGCAGCGACAGCGCCTGTTCCTGGGCGCGATCATGCACAAGGCAGTCAGCCCGTCGACGGCACTGATCCCGTGGCGTTACTACGAGTTCGCGACCGCTGCCGGGGCCGGTCTGACCGTTGGCCAGGACACCTCGCTGCGCGATGCCACCAGAGTGCTGCAGGCCATGCGCGCCGTATCCAGCGGACAAGGGCTGTCGCTGACGGTTCCCATCTCCAACCCTGCGCTACGAACACACGTGGGCGAGGCCGTGAAGTGGGACAGCCAGAAGGCGCTGGAGCTGTTCACCGCGATCAAGAACGACGAACCACTGACCGTGGCCCCCGCAGGCAGCGGCAACTAGGCAGGATCCGACGTAGGCTCCCGTCTCGTTAGCGGACGACGGCCACTCCGCGCAGGACCGGCCGCACGAAAGGCACCGGCACCGGCAGGACGTCGTCGACCAGGTGGGCGGTGTCGAAGCCGGCGGCAGCCAGCGCGGAGCGGGTCTGCCGCTCAAGCGAGCAGCCGCCGGCGACGCGCGACCACAGCGGGGACACGAGGTGCTGCACCGTGCGCACGCGGGTGTCCGCGCCGGCCGCCACGTGTTCGATGAGCAGCAGCCGACCGTCGGGTCGCAAGACCCGGCGGACCTCCGACAGCGCCCGGTCCAGCCGGCCGACCGAGCAGAGCACGAGCGTGCTCACCACCGCGTCGAAGCTCGCGTCCGCCACCGGCAGGAGACTGGCGCTGCCGGCGAGCACGGTTGCTGTTCGGGGTGCCCGGGCGACGAGCCGTCGTCGCATCGAGGGATCGGGCTCGACCAGCAGCAGCCGAACCCGATCGCCGTAGAAGGCGAGGTTGGCGCCGGTGCCCGCGCCGAGCTCGAGGACATCGCCGTCCAGGTCGGCGAGCAGTTCCCGACGCCAGCTGCGCAGCGCCCGTCGCTCTGCGAGGGACAGGACTGCGTCGTACAGCGCAGCGCTCAGCATGGGCGAACGGTAGGCCGAGCCCGAAAAGCACGGCCGGTCGGGCGGCGGTCTGCCGTCGGTCGCCTCGAACGGCACTGCCGGCCGGTCGGACACGGTCGCGCCCGACTCCCTGCTTTGCCCGACATCCTCATCTGTGAGCGCTACCGGCGACGGTGAGCAGCGCGAACTCGCGCAGTGCGTCGCTGACGAGCGTGGTGTCGCCGACGTCGGCGTGCCCCGCGCCGGGGACGACCAGCAGCTTCGCGTCCGCCGCGGCGGCAGCCAGCCTTCGCGCGTCGGCCACCGGCACCACCATGTCGTGCTCGCCATGCACCAGCAGCACGGGAACCGCAAGGGCCGGCAACGTGGTCAGCGGCGCGAACTCCCTGAAACGCAACCCGATGAGGTGCTCCACGAGGCGCAGAACAAGACGCATGAAGGGCTTGGGCAGGTGCGATCCGGCCAGCAGTCGCGTCATCATCTCGCGCGGGTCTGCCATGCAGGACAGGCTGACCACGGCCGCGATGCGCGGGTCGTCGCGGGCGGCCAGCAGACAGGCTCCAGCGCCGACGGAGTGCCCGACGAGCAGGATGCGCTCGGGATCCAGGTGCGGCTGGTCACGCAGCCAGCGCACTCCCGCAGCCACGTCCTGCGCGAAGCGCGGCATCGAGGTGAAGTCCGCATCGTCGCTGCGCCCGTGACAGCGGGCGTCCAGGAGCAGGGTGTGGACGCCGGCGTCAAGCAGCGGGCGGGCGATCGGCGCCAGGTCCGCCGCGCTGCCGCCCCAACCGTGCAGGACCACCGCGCCAGGCGGCCGGACCGCATCCTCTTCCGGCCGGCAGAACCAACCGCGCAACGTGCTTCCGCCCGGACCGGGCAGGCTCACGTCGGTGGCCACCAAGCCGGCCGGCCGTTGCGTTCCACGGCGGACTGCCGGTTTGCCGTAGCGAGCCCGGACGTGCCGGTGCAGTACTCCGCGGGCAGCTCCCACAACTTCGGACGGGAAGCGGCCGAGCCCGACGTCCGCAGACACCATCAGTCCCACCTCCACGTCCAGCATCTCGCCATCGCGGCTGCGGACCACCCAGACGTGCGGCTTGGCGATCCATTTTACCTCTGCTGCCAGTGACGCCGAGCCTACCCGACCCGCCTGCGCTCACCCGCCTGCCATGCAAACCGTCCCGCGCCAGACAGCCTTCAGCACAGCGCACAGGTTCGTGGCGAAGGAGTCGTTGCGTCCGCTACCTAACGAGGCCAGCCGAGGTACTTGGGGTAGCGCATGTAGAAGCGCACAGCGCTACGCAGATGCAACAGCTGTCCCCGGTTGAACCGCTGCCGGCTGTCCCCCCGCCACTCGTGCACCCACCGCAACGCTGCCGTCACGGAAACCGGTATGCCCAGCCGGCCTGCGCGGACGCCGAGCTCGACGTCCTCCATGTAGAGGAAGTACTCCTCGGGCCAGCCGCCGATCCGGTCGAACACCTCTCGGGACAGCGACGTCGCTCCCCCGGCGCACCACACGACCGGCCCTGACTCGTACGCGCCCACCGGCCACAGGTAACGGTCCAGGGCAGCCTTGGGGGCCAGCCCTCGGTGGGCGAGCTTGGCGAAGAAGTACGGCTCCCCCCGTGCTGCGCTCTGGGGCGTGCCATCGGCGAAGTCCACCCGCGGCGCCACGATGCCGCCCGTACGGTCGATCTCGGCCGCCAGGATCGACAGGTCCCCGACCACGACGCCGAGATCGGGGTTGGCGAACAGCAGATAGTCACCGGTGGCGAGCTCTGCGCCCCGGTTGTTGGCCGCTGACAGACCAACGTTGCTGCCCATCGGGAGGTAGGTGAAACCCTGCCCTCGCGCAAACGCCTCGACCTCTGGCTCGTCCGCGTTGTCCACGACGATGACCTCAACGTCCTGCGCCGAGACGCCCTGCATCTTTCCAGCCGCGATCAGCCCATCCCAGTGTCTGGTCAGCATGTCCAGGCTGTGGAAGCTCGTCACCACGATCGACCACGTCGGACGGCGTCGCTCGAGCACCGCTGCCGCGGCGAAGGTCTGCACCCAGCGCCGGGTTGACGTGGCCTCGGGCACCGCCGCGCGGTACTGCGCCCGCAGGTCCGACCACCGTCGCAGGAGTCGCGCGCTGGCGGAAACGCTCCCGGCCACGGCAGAGACCGGGTGCGGCGCGACGATCTCGCGCCGCGCCGTCTCAGCTGCCCGTTCGCGTGCCGTCCCGAGATCGCGGTGCAGCCAGTCCGGACCGTGCAGCACGTCCTTGAGGGCAGCCCAGCGCATGGCTGCCGCCGCCGGCTCGCGCTGGGCCAGGTGACGCAGGCTCACGGCCATCCACTCACCCACCAGGACCGCCGGACGCGTGTCGTGCAACAGAGCGGTGACGATGCGGTTGCGCAGCAGGAAGTAGGCCTGCCAGCCGGATTCGGCATTCTTGCCGACCCACGAGTCATGCCATACGACCGCCCCGGGAAGCACCACCGAAACGAACCCGGCCGCCGCTGCCCGTAGCCCGTACTCCACGTCGTCCCACTTGAGGAAGAAGGGCATGGGCAGCCCGATGGCCTCGACAGCGGCTCGAGGAACCAGGCACATCCACCACGGCTGGAAGTCCACTCTGTATGCCGGTCCGAGCCAGGCGTGATCGCTGACGGAAGCGTGAGCAAGGTCGGTGTTCATCGGTGTGCCCGGCAACGAGGTCCAGGTGAACCGCGTGCGGTCCATCACCTCGCCGAGCCGATAGAGGGTCGTCGGTGCGGCCGCGTCGAACATGTGGCCGCCGACCAGTGTGGGACGACGGGCGGCCTGCGCGAAGGCCCAGGCGTAAGCAAGGCCCTCGGGCTGCACCAACGCGTCGTCATCCAGTAGTGCCACGTGGCTGATGCGCGAGTCCTTCAAGGCTTCGTACAGCCCCCGGGTGAAGCCGCCGCTCCCACCCAGGTTCTGTTGCCGGATGACGGTCAGCCGCTCACCAAGCGATTCCAGAACCTCCCCGAACTCAGCAGACTCGGCCACCGCCATCAGGCCCTGATCGACCAGGATGACACGTCCCAGCACCCCGTCCAGCGGTCCACCGTCTCGCGCAGCGGCAGCGAGGGCGCCCAGCTGCCGCAGGCACGCCGCTCGCCGGTCAAAGGTCGTGATCGCCACAGCCAGCGAGTTCCGCACCGGCACCACATCATCGGTGACCCACCGCCAGGAAACCTCAGTCATCCCAGCGTCGGACTCAGCAGTCAGCAACGGCCAGACCCAGCCACCCTCGGCTGCCTCGGCGGTGTCGACGGTCGCCGTGAACCTCCCCTCGCGCGTCCTTCCCGAGGCGACGTCCCGGCATACGGCCCGGGCATCACTGATGCGGACGATGACGTCGACCGGAGCCGACGACGTGACCTCGAGGCGCACCGTGTTGACCGTGGTGAAGCGCCTCCAGTAGCCCAGCGGCAGCGCGTCAAGCCACCCGGAGAACTCCACGGTCTGGCCGGCCGCGAGGCTGACCCGACCGGGAGCGACCGTCCGTGCCGCGCCAGCCGCCGAAAGGGCCGCGGCTCCGGGCGCGACGAACTCGGTCAGCAGACCACCGATCTGCATGCTCACCAGTGGGGCGCAAGATCGTAGCCGGCTTCGGCCAGGACCTCACGCGTGGGACGCGGCCGTGTCATGAGCCCGTCGCGCAGGCCCTTCCTGAGCCCGCGGCGCATGGCTGCCTGGCTCTGGGAGTGGCGATAGAAGCGGGTCCAGTTGCGCACCGCAGCACCAATCCGCAGGCCGCCTTCGACCGGCGCAAAAGCCTTGCCCGCGCGGAATACCCAGACCTTGTTGCGGACCTCGTTGTAGAACCGCTCTCCCGGGTCCACCAGCTTGGTGCCGAGCTCGGCGGTCTTGTGCACAACGATGGCCTTGGGGGCGTAGATTCCCTTGCGGTGTCTCAGGATTCGGGCGGTGAACTCAAAGTCGTCGTTCCAGATGAAGAAGTCAGCGGTGGGAAGGCCGAACTCACGGATCGCGGCCGCCTCGATCAGCAAGGACACGAACGACGCGGTGCGGACCGGGCGGCCACCAGCAGCACGAGCAGCCCGACGGTCGGCCCCGGATGCCCACCAGGGGTCGCGCGGGATGTTGCGCGGCTGGTCCCGACCGTCCGTCCAGACCACACGGCTGGCAACCACAGCAAGACCGGGGCCGTATGCGGTGTATGACGCCAGGAGCTCGGCCAGGGTCGTCTCGGTCGCGATCGTGTCGTCGTCCATGGCCCACACCAGATCTGCGCCGTGGACGTCGACGGCCTGTGCCAGCCCTGCGCTGAAGCCGCCCGCCCCTCCGGTGTTGCGAGTCAACGTCACCAGGTCAACGTCGGGGAACTGGGCACGGATCACGTCATGGGAGCCGTCGGTTGAGGCGTTGTCGACCACGACCACGACGTCCGGTCGTCGGGTCTGCCCACCGAGCATGGTCAGGCACTCGGTCAGCAGCACCCGGCGATTCCAGGTGACGACGACAGCAACAACCCTTGGGTGGCCCAGGATCGGCTCGTCAGTCACCGGCCGAGCATACTCATCCAGGTGGTCCCCTCAGCCCTTCAGCAGCTGACGCGCCATGACGATGCGCTGGATCTGGTTGGTGCCCTCATAGATCTGGGTGATCTTGGCGTCGCGCATCATCCGCTCGACCGGGAAATCCTTGACGTAACCCGCGCCCCCGAGGAGCTGCACGGCATCGGTGGTGACCTCCATCGCCAC
The DNA here is from genome assembly GCA_043721575.1 of Phycicoccus sp. Classification (GTDB taxonomy): domain Bacteria; phylum Actinomycetota; class Actinomycetes; order Actinomycetales; family Dermatophilaceae; genus UBA4719. Next base: position 16,486 of record JAYSQM010000068.1, on the reverse strand, counting down.
GTCCGAGGCGAAGCACTTGGCCGCCGCACCGAAGAAGCTCAGGTCCGCATCGCCGCGCTGCGACTTGGCCGCCGCGACATACACCATCTGACGGGCCGCCTCCAGCTTCATGGCCATGTCCGCCAACATGAACTGCACCCCCTGGAACTGCGCGATCTTCTTGCCGAACTGGGTGCGCTCCTTGACGTACCCCAATGCGAAGTCCAGCGCGCCCGCGGCGATACCCACAGCCTGCGCACCGATGGTGACCCTGGTGTGGTCCAGGGTCGCCAGCGCGATCTTGAGCCCCTCACCGGGCGCCCCCACGATCCGGTCCCCCGGGATCCGGCAACCCTCGAAGATCAGCTCACGGGTGGGCGATCCCTTGATGCCCATCTTCCGTTCCGGCTCGCCGAAGCTGAGCCCGGCATCTGACTTCTCGACCACGAACGCCGACACGTTCGAGCCCCGCTGGCCATCGGGGTCGGTCACCGCCAGCACCGTGTAGAACGCCGAGACACCCGCGTTGGTGACCCACGACTTCTGCCCCGTCAGCACCCAGTCACCACCATCGGCCTTGGCCCGACATCTCATCGAGGCGGTGTCGCTGCCGGCCTCACGCTCGGACAGGGCGTAGGAGAACATCGCCTCGCCGCGGGCGACCGGCGGCAGGTACCTCGCCTTGAGCTCATCGGAGGCAGCCAGGATCAGCGGCATCGTGCCCAGCTTGTTCACCGACGGGATAAGGGAGGAGGACGCACACACCCGGGCGATCTCCTCGATCACGATGCAGGTCGCCAGGGCGTCCGCACCGACTCCTTCGTACTCTTCCCCGATATGGGGCGCGTGGAAGTCCGACGCCACCAACGCCTCATAGGCCGCCTGCGGAAACGTGCTGGTCTCATCGACCTCCGCGGCGTGCGGAGCGATCTTGTCCCGCGCAACGTTGCGCACCGCCTCGCGCAACGCCTCGTGGTCCTCTGAGATGGCGAAGAAGGGGAACAGGTCGCCCTTGTCTGTGCTCACGAACGTCATATTACGGTCCGGTTGATCTAACGAAGCTCGGGGATGACCTTGTTCTCGAAGAGGTGCATGCCCGAGGTGTCGTAGGCCGCCTCGGTGAAGTAGGCGATCGTGTAGCCGAGCCCCAACGCCTTGAGCGCAGTGAGCTGCTCGACGATCTGCTCCGGCGTCCCGACGCCCACGCCGGCGGTCTGCCCCTCGATCTGCCGGTCGACGGTCGCCTCCGGCACTCCCGCCTTGAGGTAGTGTTCGCGCGTCCAGGCCAGGCGGTCCTTGACGTCCTTCTCCGTGTCGCCGATGACGACGTTGACGTTGGCCGAGCGGGTGATCTGGGCGAAGTCCCGACCGACGTCCGCGCAGTGGGCCGCCAGGATCGCACTCTTGTGCTCGAACTCCTCGGGTGCGAAGTTCGTGTAGTCCGCATACTGCGCTGCGATGCGTAGGGTCTTCTTCTCACCGCTACCGGCGATCCACATCGGTATGCCGTTGAGCGCGGACCCGGGCTGGGTCGTCCCCTGCAGGGGGCGAGGAGCGCAGATCGCCCCGTCGACCTGATAGTGCTTGCCGTTGCGCGTGGCCGAGCCGGTGGTCCACATGTCGCGGAAGATCTGAACGCCTTCCTCGAGCATCGCGATCCGCTCACCGGCGGTGGGGAAGCCGTAGCCGTAGGCCCGCCACTCGTGCTCGTACCACCCGGCACCGATGCCCATCTCGACCCGACCCTCGGAGATGATGTCGACCGTCGCCGCGACCTTGGCGAGGTAGGCCGGGTTGCGGTAGCCCATGCAGGTGCACATCTGCCCGAGCCGGATCCGGCTGGTGACGGCAGCCAGTGCCGCCATCAGGGTCCACGCCTCGTGGGTGGCCTCCTGCGAGGGGTCCGGGACCGTGTGGAAGTGGTCGTAGACCCAGACAGACTCCCACAGGCGGGTCATCTCGGCACGCTCGGCCAGCCCCGCCATGACCCCCCAGTGCTGGTCCGGCTCGATACCGGCGAGATCCATCCGCCAGCCCTGGGGAATGAAGAGGCCAAATCGCACTGAACTTCTCCTTACTCGGTAGAACAGCGCACTGCGCCGGGCGCACGCGCCTGAGGCGAGGCTACAGTCCGACCATGGCGTCCACCATCTCAGGCAGTGTCTCGGACCCTGCGGTGATCCGCAGGGCTCTCACCACTCCCGCGACCTGGGCCGTGGTGGGTCTGTCCACGGACCCCACCCGGACGGCATACGGCGTCGCCCGGTGGATGCACGACGCCTTGGGGCATCGCATCATCCCGGTGCACCCGCGGGCCGTGGAGGTGTGGGGTGAGCCCGGCTACCGAACCCTGACGCAGATCCCGGACGGCACTGTCGTCTCCGTCGTGGACTGCTTTGTCAACTCGCTGCGGGTCGGGGAGGTCGTGGATGAGGCGATCGCCAACAAGGACCGGCTCGGCATCGAGACCCTCTGGCTTCAGCTCGGGGTGATCGACCAGGACGCCGCGAAACGCGCCATCGGCGCAGGCCTGGACGTCGTGATGGACACCTGCCCCTTGATCGAGTACCCGAAGCTGTGATGCGGGTACTCGATCAAGGGGTGACGAATGCCGGTCAGTCGCGGGGCATCCCGAAACCGGTCGAGTGAGCCCGCCGAGCCCGCAGCCGCTCACCCTTGGAATGTGCCTCATCGCGTAGTTTGCCTTGGAACTCAACCATTTTCGCGCGCCAGCGAGCGGCGTCGGCATCCACCCCGGCGCCGAGTATCCGCGCCGCCAACAGGCCGGCATTGCGGGCTCCCCCCACCGAGACGGTCGCCACAGGCACTCCCCCGGGCATCTGGACGATGGACAACAACGAGTCCATCCCGTCGAGGTACTTCAGCGGCACCGGGACGCCGATGACCGGAAGCGGTGTGACCGACGCCAGCATCCCGGGCAGGTGCGCCGCGCCGCCCGCTCCGGCGATGATGACCCGCAGGCCCCGATCGGCTGCGCTCTGCCCGTACTCGAGCATCTCCTGGGGCATCCGGTGTGCCGAGACAACATCAGCCTCGTAGCCGATCCCGAACTCCTCCAACACCTTTGCGGCTTCTTCCATCACCGGCCAGTCGCTGTCACTGCCCATCACCAGGCCCACCACCACTGGACCCGCCACCACCACAGAGTCGCTCATTGCGTAACCACTCCCTGCAGATAGTCGCTCGCATGGTTGGCGCGAGCCCTCAGGCCATCAAGGTCGGCGCCACTGACGTTGACGTGCCCGATCTTGCGACCCGGCCGAACGCCCTTGCCGTACAAGTGAACCTTGAGCCCGGGGTCGCGCGCCAGCAGATGACGATACGCCGGGTAGAGGAGCGGGTAGTCACCCCCCAGAACATTGCCCATGACCGTCCACGGCGCCCGGGGGCTGGTGTCGCCCAGCGGCAGGTCGAGCACGGCACGCAGGTGCTGTTCGAACTGGCTGGTCACCGCACCGTCGATGGTCCAGTGACCACTGTTGTGCGGCCGCATCGCGAGCTCGTTGACCATGTATGCCGGGTCGCCGCTCTGCGCGTCCCTCACCTCGAACATCTCCACTGCCATCACGCCGGTCACGCCGAGCTCTCCGGCAATGCGCAGACCCGCCTCGGTGGCCACCGCCGCGAGGTGGGGGTCGAGGCCCGGAGCAGGCGCAAGGACCTCGGTGCAGATGCCGTCGGTCTGGACGGTCTCCACGACCGCCCACGCGCTCGCCTGGCCCGAAGGGCTGCGGGCGACCAGCACCGCCAGCTCCCGGACGAAGTCGACCTTCTGCTCGGCCAGCAGCCCGTCGACGAGCAACCCACCGCCTTGGGCGACATCGCGCGAAACGTCGTCGAACCAGTCGGACACCTCATCGGGTGAACCGACGACGCGAACTCCCTTGCCGTCATACCCGCCCCTGGGTGTCTTGACGACCACGGGCCAGCCCACCTCGTCACCAAAGGCCCGCAACGAGGCGATATCGCGCACCTGCGCCCAGCGAGGGCAGGCCACCCCGATGTCGGTGAGCCGTCGACGCATCGCGAGTTTGTCCTGGGCGAACACGAGGGCGGCCGGCGAGGGATGCAGGACGACGCCATCGGCCTCGAGCGCAGACAGGACCTCGGCGGGCACGTGCTCGTGGTCGAAGGTGACGACGTCGCACTCCCGGGCAAAGGCGCGCACCGCCTCGACGTCGGCGTGGTCACCCACGGGAGAGGACGGGACGACCAGGGCCGCCGAAGCGTCCGCCGACTCCGCGAGAACCGACAGCGTGATCGACAGTCCCACTGCGGGCGGCTGGCACATCCGGGCGAGCTGGCCGCCACCGATGATTCCGACGACCGGGAACCCTCCGGGTGCGCGCTGCGGGGAAGTCACGAACGCGAGCCTATCGGGGCAAGCCGCCACCTCGTTCACGGTCCAAGGCTAGGCTCGTCCGGTGCCCACAGACCGTCCCCCGCTGCTCGCCCGCGCCCGCGGGGCGCTCGACGTCCTGGTCCGCGAGATGCTCAAGTTCGGCCTGGTCGGTGCCGTGGCGTTCGTGATCGACCTGGGGGGCTACAACCTCCTGGTCTTCGGCACACACCTGCACGAGATGCTCGGCGAAGGGCAGACCGCCGGCGTGCTCCACGACAAGCCGCTGACGGCTCGGATCATCTCGGCGAGCGCGGCCACGCTAGTGGCGTGGGCCGGCAACCGGCTGTGGACCTTCCGCCACCGTCGCCACCGGCAAGCTACCCACGAGCTCGCGCTGTTCGTGCTCTTCAACCTCGCCGCCATGGTCATCGCGGTCCTCGCCCTCGGCTTCTCCCGGTACGTGCTCGACCTGCACTCCCAGCTGGCCGACAACGTGACCAACGTCGTCGGGATCGGCTTCGGGACGCTGTTCCGTTTCTGGGCGTACCGCAGGTTCGTGTTCGCCGGCAACTTTGTCGAGGGCCCGCTGGAGCCCGTCAACAAGAGGTGACACGCCAAGAGGTGACACGACCCAAAGCTGACCGGAAGCCGGCTACTCGGGATCGGCCTCCGAGAGGAACAGCGCAAAGATCGCCGGTTGCGTCTGGATCAGCTCGAGGCGACCGCCGTTGGCCTCCGCCAGGTCACGCGCCAGGGCCAACCCCAGGCCGGTGCTCTGCGCCGCGCTGACCGAGCGTTCGAAGATGTGCGGTGCAATCGTCGATGCCACCCCGTCACCCTGGTCGCTGACCTCCACCACCACCGATGGGCCACTGCGCCGGGCGTGGACATCCACCGTGCCACGACCGTGCGCAAGGGAGTTCTCCAGAAGTGTCGACAACACCTGTGACAGCGCGACGGGCGTGGCGCGCACCGACAGACCGCGCTGACCGTGGACCCGCACGCTGCGTCGAGCCTGCTCGAACGCCGGCTGCCACTCCCGCTGAAGGGCCGCGATCACCGAGTCCAGCGAGACCGAGGGCGGCGGCGCATCGTGACCCCGGCGAGTCCGTGAGAGCAGCTCGTCCACCACCTTGGTGAGGCGCTCGACCTGCGCGATCGCAATACTGGCCTCTTCCTGGACGACCCCGAGATCGTCGGTCCCGGCGATCTCCTCGAGGCGCATCAGCAACGCGGTCAACGGGGTGCGCAGCTGGTGGGAGGCATCCGAGGCAAAGTCACGCTCCGAGGCCAGTGACCGGGTCATCTGGTCGGCGCTGCGCGCCAACACCTCCGAAACGCGGTCGACCTCGCCGATGCCGGTGACAAGTGGCTGGAACCGGGACTCGCCGGCCCCCAGCCGTTCGGCGCGCTCGGCCAGCTGCGTCATCGGCTCCGCGAACTTACGGGCCTGCAGAGAGGCGACGAACACGCCCGCGAGCACGGCGGTCACCGACAGCGTCGCAATGATCGCCAGCAGCTGAACCAGCTGTAGGGGCATGCCTGGCCGGTCGAGCCACCCGCGCAGTCGCACGGCATCGTCAGCCAGAGCCCACCAGCCCGCGAGCCCCAGCGGCAGAGCGATGATCACCACCGAGAGCAGCACTGCGGCGAAGGTCGACCGAACCAGCTGGTGACGCATCGCGAGAGGTCAGACCCGCTCGCCGCGCTCGAACCTGAAGCCGACGCCACGCACGGTCGAGATGTAGCGGGGCTGGGCGGCGTCGTCACCCAGCTTTCGGCGCAGCACCGAGATGTGCATGTCGAGGGTCTTGGTGGACCCGAACCAGGCGGTCTCCCAGATCTCACGCATCAGCTGCTCACGAGAGACGACCTTGCCCTGCTCGCGAACCAGAACGCGCAGCAGGTCGAACTCCTTGGCGGTCAGCTGGAGCTCTTCCTCGTTGAAGAAGGCACGGCGGCCATCGGGGTCGATGCGCACAACCGCGCCGGCCGGGCCACCGTCGGTGGGGTGGCGACGCAGGAGCGCACGGACCCGGGCCAGCAGCTCGGCCAGGCGAAAGGGCTTGGTGACGTAGTCGTCGGCGCCGGCGTCGAGCCCGACCACCAGGTCCACCTCGTCGGCCCGGGCGGTCAGGATCAGGACCGGAACGGTGCGACCGTCGGCGCGGATGCGCCGGCAGACCTCGAGCCCGTCGATGTACGGCAGGCCGAGGTCGAGCACGACCAGGTCGGGGTTTTCGTTGGCACCTTCAAGTGCGGCGCGGCCGTCGGCACGGACGTCGACCTCGTAGCCTTCCCGCCGTAGCGCGCGGGCGAGCGGCTCCGAGATCGCAGGGTCATCCTCGGCAAGCAGAACACGGGTCATGAGCGCATCGTAGAGACCATCGTAGCGATCAGCGACCGGGCCAACGTGGCGGACGCTTCTCGACGAAGGCCGCGACGCCTTCTGCCCGGTCACCGGAGAAGGCCGTGGCACGCCAGCAACCGTCCTCGACCTCGAGCCCGGTCGCCAGATCCACGTCGCTGCCGAGCCGCATGGCGCGCTTGGCCTGGCGCAGCCCGACCGGTGAGTTCGCCGCGATCTGCGCGGCCAGCTCGAGCCCACGCTCCCGCGCGCCACCCGGTTCGACCACCTCGTCGACAACACCCAGCGCAGCCGCCTCGGCAGCCGACATCCGGCGTGCGGTGAAGATCATGCCGGCCGCCCTGGACCAGCCGATGCGACGCGTCAGCAGCTGGGTGCCACCGCCTCCGGGGATGACGCCGACGGACACCTCGGGCAGGCCGACGACCGCGCCCGATCCGGCGATGATCAGGTCGCAGGACAGTGCGATCTCCAGGCCGCCGCCGAGGGCAAATCCCTCGACCACGGCGATCGTGGGCACCGGCAGGTTCAACACCCCGCTGTATGCCGCACGCGCCACCGGCCGCTGTGCCAACAGATCGGCGTCGGTGAAGGAGTTGCGTTCCTTGAGGTCGGCGCCCACGCAGAACGCCTTGGCGCTGGTGCTCGTGACCAGTACGACGCGCACGCCCTGGTCAGCCGAGAGCTCGGCGCAGGCAGCGCCAAGGTCCCGGGCCAACTGCGTCGACACGGCATTCATCGCCTCGGGCCGGTCCAGCGCCAGCTCGGCGATGTGGTCACCAGCGCCATGCCGGGTGATCCTCACCATCGACCGCGTGGGGGTGCTCAGCTCACTCATGGACCCAGGTCTCCTTGGTCTTCGCCATCGTCGCCATCGTCGCCGTCATTGTTGTCGCCCATCATGCCGCGGCGTCCGGCCTGGCCGGCTCGTCGCAGGGCCCAGGGAGTCACGGGTCCGATCCCGCGCATCGTCCGGCGCCGAAGCGGGGACATCTCGAAGCCCGAAATGTTCGCGAGCGAGGCAGCGAGCGCATCATCGACCAGGACCGTTCGAGGCCTCGCGACTGCCGTCAACCGGCTGGCGCGGTTCACCGTGGTCCCGAAGACGTCACCGAGGCGTGAGACCACCTGCCCGCTGGCCATACCCACCCGCAGGTCCGGCAGGACGTCGTCCTCAGCCATGGCCTGGACCAGGTCGAGCGCGATCGCGGCGGCAGGTGCGGCGCCCATGGCCACGAACAGGACCTCGTCCCCCACGGTCTTGATGACCCGGCCGCCGTGCGCGGTCACGACGTCGGATGCCAGCGCCTCGAAGCGCTGCACCACTCGTGCCAGCTGGCGCTCGGAGAGCCGACGCACCAGACGTGTGAAGGAGACGAGGTCAGCGAAGCCCACGCAACGCACGACCCCAGAGTGGTCCTGCGTCGGCTCGGAGTCGGAGACCATACGCGAGATCGCAGCCGAGAGATGACGGCGCCAGGCATAGATCAGCAGCGGTTCCAGATCGTCGGCGATGTCGGCCAGCTTCACCGCAGCTGCCCGCGCGGTCGCCGGATCCGGCACTGCTCGCGTGGTGTCCGGGTCGTCGCCGGCCTCGGCGGCCTCGGTGGTCTCGGTGGTCAGCGACAGCTCGCCCATGGCTTCGGCCATCAGCTGGGTCTGCCACACGGCCAGACGATCGGTGGTCCGGGCGAAGGCTCGCGTCATCGCCAGCGCCGTGGGCTCGTCGAAGACGCCATCACGCACCAGGCCGGCCACAGACTGCAGTGCAATCAGATCCGCGTCGGTGAAGACGGTGTCCTCGTCCTCGACGTTGGGGAACCCCAGGGCGTGCCAGAACTTGCGGGCGCTGCGCAGGGACACCGCCGCCTTGGCACTGACGTCGCGCCGACGCATCGAGCGCCGCTGACCGAGCAGCCGGGCTTCGACGTCGTCGGCTGCGGGCGAGAAGCCACCAGCAAGGTCCACAGGCAAACTGGTGCGATGGCGACCGGCGTGGGGCATCTCAGCTGCACACTCTCTGGACCACCGGGTCGGCCATGACCCGGATCATGCCGTGTGCCCTGCTGCCGGCCGCGACCGGCGTACATGGATGACATCTCCGGCAGCGTGCGCCGTGCTCGACCCGCCGGCGGCAACCACCAGCCGACCCATGTCGTCGACCCCCGTCGCGGTGCCCTGGGCGACCCGCCCGTCGGGTTGGTGCACGTCCACGTCCAGTCCGATCGTCAGACAGGACGAGCGGTATGCCGCGCGCAGGGCCTCCAGCCCGGCGCCACCTCCAGACCAGGCTTGGTGGAGGTCGGCCAGCCGCCCGAGATAGCGAACAATGACATCCTCGCGGCGGACGTTCCCGGCACCACACAGGGCCAACGACGTCGCCGTCGACGTCGGTAGCTCGCTGCGCTCCTGGGCGATGTTGGCGCCCGCGCCGATGACCACCAGCCCACCGCCGGGCACCATCTCGCAGAGGACGCCCGAGATCTTGAGCCACAGCGCCCCATGATCTGCAAGGCCGCCTGTCCTTTCCTGGACCAACACGTCGTTCGGCCACTTGAGCCGGCCGGCCAGGTCGGCGACGTCCGCCAGCGCCTGTCGCATCGCCATCCCGGTCAGCAGGGGCAGCCAACCCCAGTCGGCAGTACGGTCGAGCGGCATCGGAACCACGCAGGACACGGCGATCGAGGCGCCCGCAGGCGCCTGCCACTGACGCGACATGCGTCCACGCCCCGCGCTCTGATGATCGGCCACCACGACCCGCCACGGACGAGGGGCCCGCAGCGCCTCGAGGTTCGTGGAGTCGAGGGACCCATGGACATCGACGATCTGCCAAGGGGTCCGCGGCGTGATCAATGCCGCTTTCAGTGACCGGGAGTCGAGAGTTGCGCGCACGGACCTAAGGCTAGGCTGCCAGCCATGGCTGATGTAGTTCTCACCGGCGGCCCGGCCGTGTCCGGCTCCGACATCCACACGACCGCTGGCAAGCTCGCTGACCTGATCCGGCGCAACTCCGAGGCCGTGCATGCCGGGTCGGCCCGGGCGGTCGAGAAGCAGCACGCCAAGGGCAAGAAGACCGCGCGCGAGCGGATCGAGGCGCTGTTGGACGAGGGTTCGTTCGTCGAGCTCGACGAGCTCGCGCGGCACCGGTCGACGGCGTTCGGTCAGCAGCAGAACCGCCCGTATGGCGACGGTGTAGTCACCGGCTACGGCACCGTCGACGGCCGACAGGTCTGCGTGTTCTCCCAGGACTTCACCGTGTTCGGCGGATCCCTGGGCGAGGTCTTCGGCGAGAAGATCGTCAAGGTCATGGATCTCGCCATGAAGACCGGCTGCCCCGTCGTCGGCATCAACGACTCCGGCGGCGCCCGCATCCAGGAGGGCGTGGTCTCGCTCGGCCTGTATGGCGAGATCTTCCAGCGCAACGTCCACGCCTCCGGCGTTATCCCCCAGATCTCCCTGATCATGGGCCCCTGCGCCGGCGGCGCGGTCTACTCACCCGCGATCACCGACTTCATCGTGATGGTCGACCAGACCTCGCACATGTTCATCACCGGCCCGGACGTCATCAAGACCGTCACCGGCGAGGATGTCGGTATGGAGGAGCTCGGCGGGGCTCACACGCACAACTCCAAGTCCGGCGTGGCGCACTACATGGGTCGCGACGAGGGCGACGCCATCGACTACGTCAAGGCGCTGCTGTCCTACCTCCCGTCCAACAACCTCGAGGACGCCCCGTCCTTCGAGTCGGACGTCGAGGACACAGCCGGCGAGGTCCTCGTGAATGACGACGACACGTTCCTGGACGCGTTCATCCCGGACTCGGCAAACCAGCCGTACGACATGCACACCATCGTCGAGCACATCGTCGACAGCACGGACGACGGCTCCGCCGACTTTCTCGAGGTCCATGCCCTGTTCGCCCCGAACATCATCTGCGGCTTCGGACGGGTCGACGGCCGGTCCGTGGGCGTGGTCGCCAACCAGCCCATGGCGCTCGCCGGCTGCCTGGACATCGACGCCTCCGAGAAGGCCGCGCGGTTCGTGCGGACGTGCGACGCGTTCAACATCCCGGTGCTGACGTTCGTGGACGTCCCGGGCTTCCTGCCGGGCACCGACCAGGAGTGGAGCGGCATCATCCGCCGCGGCGCCAAGCTCCTCTACGCCTACGCCGAAGCCACGGTCCCGCTGGTCACCGTCATCACCCGCAAGGCCTACGGCGGGGCCTACGACGTCATGGGCTCCAAGCATCTCGGCGCCGACATGAACCTGGCCTGGCCCACCGCGCAGATAGCCGTCATGGGCGCCCAGGGCGCGGTCAACATCCTCTACCGCAAGGAGATCGCCGAGATCGTCACCGCCGGCGGTGACGTCGGCGCCGCCCGTCAGCGGTTCATCACCGAGTACGAGGACACCCTGGCCAACCCCTACATGGCCGCCGAACGAGGTTACGTCGACTCGGTGATCCCACCGTCCCACACCCGCTCCTACGTCATCAAGGCCCTACGCGCCCTACGCAACAAGCGCGAGACGCTGCCCCCCAAGAAGCACGGCAACATACCGCTCTGATCGGGCGAATCCCTATGGCTGACAACACTTCCCAGGGCCCGAAGGGCACCGATTGGCAGGAGGCGACCGGTATGCCGGTGCGCCTGGTCCGTGGTCATGCCTCACCAGAGGAGCTCGCCGCCCTCATCGCCATCTTCGCCACCGCGGGCGGCGACGGTCGACCGGACCCGACCGACCGCCATACCCCCGCAGGCGGAAGGCACCCCCAGTCGCCGTGGAACTCGCCCCGACGGATGGTCCGCATGACACACCAGCACGGCCCCGGAGGCTGGCGGGCGTCCGCCTCTCCGCGCTGACGCTGGGCTCCGTCCGCGGTCTGAGGGCCGCCTGACGGCTGAGGTACGTTCGACCGGTGACCACTGACACACACACGCCTGGAGCGCGCCCCACCACCGACGTTGACCGCATCGCCAACGACTACCTCGACGCGTTGGTCGAGCTCAGCCCCATCACCGCGACCGAGCTGGGGATTGCCGGCCACGACGAGGACCTCGACGACTTCTCGCCGGCCGGCCACGCCGCCGCGTCCGATCTGCGCCGCAAGACCCTCGACGCCCTGGCCCGGGCCACCCCGGTTGACGCCATCGACGAGGTGACCATCGCGGCGATGCAGGAGCGCCTCGGTCTGGCCGAGGAGACCCACGCCGCCGGGCTCGACCAGATGTCCCTCAACGTCCTGGCCTCCCCGCTTCAGGGGATCCGCGACATCTTCGACCTGATGCCCACCGACACCGATGCGCACTGGGTGACGTTCGCGGCCCGGATGACGAAGGTCCCGGCTGCGCTCGACTCGTACGTCGAGTCCCTGCGTGCTGCCGCAGTCAGGGGCCTGGTGAGCCCGAAGCGACAGGTCGAGGCCTGCGCGGCCCAGTGTGCGCAGCTCGCGGCCGACGACGGCTATTTCGCCAATTTGCTCAGTGCCAACTTGCTCAGTGCCGACCTGGTCAAGAACGCCGAGGCCGCCGAGGACGGTCTCGGGGAGCCCGCTGGGAACGGTCACCTGGATTCGCTGCGCGCCGCTGTGGCCCAGGCCTCGTCGGCCTACACCCGGATGGGCGAGTTCCTGCGCGACGAGCTGCTCGCCCAGGCCCCCGAGGCCGATGCCTGCGGCCGCGAGCGCTACCAGCTCGTGTCGCGGTTCTTCCTTGGCGCCACCGTCGACCTCGAGGAGACCTACGAGTGGGGCCAGCAGGAGCTGGCCCGCATCACCGCCGAGATGGCGGCGGTGGCCGAGCAGATCCAGCCGGGCGCCACCATCAAGGAGGCCATCAAGATCCTGGACGCCGACCCGGGCTACCAGCTGCATGGCACCGACGAGCTCAAGGCCTGGATGCAGGGCAAGGCGGACGAGGTCATCACCAACCTCGCCGGCAGCCACTTCGACATCCCCGAGCCGGTGCGCACGATCGAGTGCCTGATCGCCCCTACCCAGACCGGCGGCATCTACTACACGGGACCATCCGAGGACTTCAGCCGTCCGGGTCGGATGTGGTGGTCCGTACCCAAGGGCATCACCGAGTTCGGCACCTGGCGCGAGCTGACGACGGTCTACCACGAGGGCGTCCCGGGCCATCACCTCCAGGTCGCCCAGACGGTGTTCCGCTCCGAGCTGCTCAACCGCTGGCGCCGGATGAGCGCCTGGACCTCCGGCCACGGTGAGGGCTGGGCCCTCTACGCCGAACGCCTGATGGCCGAGCTCGGCTACATGGACGACCCGGGCAACCGCATGGGCCTGCTCGACGGCCAGTCCCTGCGTGCGGCCCGCGTCATCCTCGACATCGGTGTCCACTGCGGTTTCGAGGCTCCCGCCGAGGTCGGTGGTGGCGAGTGGACCTACGACAAGGCGTGGCAGTTCCTGACGACCCACGCCAACATGGCCGAGGGCTTCCTGCGTTTCGAGCTCGACCGCTACCTCGGCTGGCCGGGCCAGGCGCCGTCCTACAAGATCGGCGAGCGTCTCTGGCTCCAGCTGCGCGACGAGGTCAAGGCCGGCGAGGGAGATGCCTTTGACATCAAGGCTTTCCACCGCCGCGCACTCGACATCGGCGGTGTCGGTCTGGACACCCTGCGGGAGGCCGTTCTGGGCGCCTGACCACCGGACCGCCAACGTGGGGACACCGTTGACGCATCGGCACGTCCGAGCCGGTCGCCCAGCGATGCGTAAAGGTGACCAAGGAATCGTTCCTGCACCCGTTGACAGGCCACGTCCGTGAATGGGAAGTTCGAACGTGAAGGTTGTTGGTGACAGACCTGTCTGATTTTCTTTGAGTCACCCCGCCCACCAGGACACTCCGGAGGTCCAGACATGACTCGAGTACGAGGGAAGGTGGCCGTGGTTCTCGCGGTCACCGCAGTGCTGGCGGTCTCCGCCTGCAGCAGTGGCGGGAAGACCGCCACGCCCGGCGGGGGCGGGGGCAACGTCAAGGACGTCGAGGTGTTCACCTGGTGGGCGGCTGGTGGCGAGAAGGCCGGCCTGGACGGCATGATCTCGGTGTTCAAGAAGGACTGCTCGCAGTACAGCTTCGCCAACGCCGCGGTCGCCGGCGGTGGCGGCGACAAGGCCAAGACCCTGCTGGCCAACAACCTCAAGGCCGGCAACGCACCCAGCTCCTTCCAGGCCCACGCCGGCGGCGAGCTCAGCGACTACATCGCCAACGGCCAGGTCGAGGACATCACCAGCCTGTTCAAGGCCGCCGGCCTGGACAACGCCTTCCCTAAGGACCTGGTCGCTCAGATCACGGTCGCCGGCAAGATCTACTCCGTCCCGGCCAACATCCACCGCGCCAACATGGTCTGGGTCAACCCGCTGGTGCTGAAGAAGGCCAACCTCGACCCGGGCAAGGCCCCGGCAACGGTCAAGGACTGGATCGCCGATCTGGCCAAGCTCAAGACAGCCGGGGTGGCAACCCCGCTGGTCCTGTCCAAGGGCTTCGCCGAGGAGATGCTGCTCGAGACCACGTTGCTCGGTGACCTCGGGGTCGACAAGTTCAACGGCCTGTTCAACGGCTCGACGAAGTGGGATGGGGCCGACGTAGCGGCTGCGCTGGGCGACTTCAAGACGTTGGTGAGCTACTCCAACACCGACCGCGAGACGATGGACTGGGACGCGGCCATGTCCAAGTACCTCATGCCCACCGACCCGGCCACCGCCACCGGCGGCTACCAGGTGATGGGTGACTGGGTCCCGGCCCAGCTCCTCTCGCTGAAGGTGGCGGACTCGGCATACACCTACTGGCCGGCCCCCGGCACCGACGGTGTCTACCAGTGGCTGTCCGACTCGTTCACCCTGCCCAAGGGCGGCAAGAACGCCGAGGGCGCCAAGTGCTGGCTCAAGGTCGTCGGCAGCGCCGCCGGCCAGAAGGCCTTCAACCTGGTCAAGGGCTCGATCCCGGCCCGCTCGGACGCCACGTCCGAGGGCTACCCGAAGTACCAGCAGTGGGCCATGACCCAGTGGAAGAGCGCCAAGCTCGCCCCCTCGCTGGCCCACGGTTCCGCCGGCCCCGGCGCATGGAACAACGACGTCCAGACGGCGATGAGCGCCTTCAGCGCCAACCCTGACGTCGCAACCCTGCAGAAGACGCTGGTTGCCGCTGCCACCAAGTACTCCAACTGGCGGCAGACGCTCGGCTGACGTTTCACACCACAGCGATGCACGTATGGCGGGTGGCCGGCTCGGACTGGCCGCCCGCCTTACATCGCCTCCCTGATAGCGCCCGAAAGCGAGCAGATGGCGTGAAGCGCAAGATCCGGTCCGTGCGCACCTGGGGGCCCGGGCTGCTACTGGTGTCCCCCTCGATCCTGCTGATCGGGTTCTTCGTGTACGGCCTGATCGGGTGGTCGGCCAACATCTCGGCGACCAACCAGAACAGCCGGTTCGAACGCGCGGCCGGCGTCGCGGCGGACGCCCACATCGGCTTCGGCAACTACGCAGCGCTGTTCGGCAACCAGGACTTCCTCCAGTCGCTCAAGCACCTGGGGATCCTGGCGGTGGTCTACATCGTCGGCTCATTGTTCTTCGGGATGCTGTGGGCGCTGTTGCTGGAGAAGGGAGTTCGCGCTGAGGGGTTGTTTCGGGCGGTCTACCTGTTCCCGATGGCCGTGTCGATGTTCGCCTCGGGCGTGGTGTGGAACTGGTTGCTCAACAGCGACACCGGCAAGAGTGCCACGGGCCTCAACCAGCTGTTCGACATGGCGGGCCTGGGCTTTCTGAAGAACCAATGGTGGGTGTCGAGCCCGACCTGGGGCATCGCTGCGATCGCCATCCCTGCCATCTGGCAGCTCTCGGGCTACATCATGGCGTTGTTCCTCGCCGGCTTCCGGGGCATCCCCGGCGAGCTGCGGGAGGCGGCCCGCATCGACGGAGCCAGTGAGTTCCAGCTCTACCGCCACGTGCTGTTCCCGCAGTTGTCGCCGATCGCGTTGTCAGCGTTGATCATCCTGGGCCACATGTCGCTGAAGATGTTCGACATCATCATGGCCATCTCGGGAGAGAAGAACGTCTACACGTCCGTGCCGATGGTGACCATGTGGACCCTGACCGGACAGCAGGACTTCGCCAGAGCAGCGGCCGTCGCCATGATCCTGCTGGTGCTCGTGGCGCTCCTGGTCGTGCCCTACCTCGTCCACACCTCGCGCCAGGAGAAGAGCTCGTGACCACCGCGACGATCCCGGCGCCGAAGCCGACCGAGCTGCACCGCAAGGTGAAGGCCACACCGCGGTCCCAGACCACGCGCACCGTGAAGTATCTCCTGCTCATCAGCTTCCTGCTCGTGGTGCTGATCCCGGCGTACGTCCTGGTCGTCACCAGCTTCAAGTCCTTCAGCGAGGCCCTGAGCCCCAACCGCTGGGCACTGCCGAGCGCGTTGAGCATCGAGGGCTGGTCGGCCGCCTGGACCGAGCTGAGCCCTGCCCTCGGGCGAACCCTGCTGATCGCCATACCGGCGGCAGTGATCTCCTCGATGCTGGGCGCGATGAACGGTTTCGTGCTCTCGCGTTGGCGCTTCCCCGGCGCGAACGCCGTCTTCACGTTGATGCTCTTCGGGATGTTCATCCCCTACCAGGCGGTGATGGTGCCGCTCCTGGAGTTCCTGCCGATGACCGGGTTGGGCCGGGGCGTCCCCCAGCTGCTGGTCGTCCACGTGGTCTACGGCATCCCGATCTGCACGCTGATCTTCCGCAACTACTACCAGACCACTGTCCCCATGGAGCTG
>JAYSQM010000067.1:0-13174 GCA_043721575.1 Phycicoccus sp. | reverse complement strand
GCTCGAGCGTGCCCATTGCGTCTGCCAAAAACCCGGACGCATTGCGCGCCGCCCCTTGGATTGCGGTGCGACTAAACATGACGTCGGCACCGCCTGTGGGGGGGGGTGTCGTAGTAGGTCGAGGGCTGGTACCCAGCTCGCCACGGTCCTCGCCCATTGGTCTCTGCCCAGGCTATGTGGCCCGCGGTCTCTACTGCCGGCCCCGGCATCCGAGATGCCAAAGCTCCCATGTGATTGAGGGGAGACGACCCAGCCAACCAGGAGCGTCGTCTGTGCCCATGCCCGGCACTCGAGGTCACTCCGAGGGTGGCCCAGCCGCTGCTCTTCTGCGGCGAAGGTCCCGCAGGTCGAGTGCACTGGTGACGATGATGCCAAGGATGAGCAGTACTTGAAGGAGGATCACGAGCCAGCTCCGATGACCGGAAAGCTCGAAAGCCAGAAGTACCAGCACCCCAAGCGCAAAGGCCACGCGCAGTCGGAACCACTTTGTCTCAGATGCCCTTCCCATCCTTGGTACCAACTTCCCGTCCGTTCACGATTCTGGGGCTTTGTACTTGTCTCCTTCCCGTAGCGCGGTCACGGTTCCTTCCCGTTGAATTGCGTTGTGATCGAGCACGGGCGTTGAGGTTGGCGCCACCTGTGGGAGTTTGGGTGTCGTAGCAGGTCAGAAGGCCAGTCCCCAGTTTGCCGTGGTCCTCGCCAGCCTGCTGCCCGGCCGGATTATCACACCGCAATCCAGTGGGGGCGCCCAAACACCACAGGGGGGCGCCTCGGACAACGTTCGAGTCTCGATGGGACGGCTGAGCCATCGGCGCATCGGCTATGTCCGGTTGTATTTTGTCGACTCTCCACCGTCCCCATAGCGGACCACCAGCCGGGCATACAAATCGGATTCCCGTCCCTCCAGGGGTGCGTTCAGAGGGGGTCGTTTCGTTAGAGCCGCCCGTTGACGTGCCCGGTGAAGCGGTGGGTCTAACGGCGACCTCCGCAGGGTGACCACTATCCTCATCGGGTACGCCCGTTGCTCCAGCCGACGAGCAGGACCCCAGCGCCCGACCAGATGCCCGGGCCGGTTTCCGCCTGTCGCTTGCCAGCATGAACCGCCCCGGACATTCGGCCTTTGCTGGCAGGACCCCGATGGGTAGCGGCGGGATGTCGTGCCGCAGAGCTCGTCCACACTGTTCTCCATGCGCTGCTCGGCGGCGCTCCTGTGCGACGGCGCAAGGGCTGCCGTGACGATGTCTGTGCGGCCGTCGAGCCCGAGGACATCGGTGTCAGCGTGGAGCTGAGCGTCGCGCTTGATGCCGGCTTGCCACACCTCAGTCCTTCCGGTGGTAGGACTGGTCATTCAGATGCAGTCTGTCGTACAGCCTCCGTCGTCAAGTCTTGCGCAACCGCCCCGTCGCGGGTGCTGGACCCGCGCCGGGTCAGGGCTGTTGTCCACAGGGGGTTCTGCGTTGGTCCCAGAGTCCACAGGATCGGTCAGCGGTCTGTGCGGTTCACGGCGGTGTTGCCAAGGTCGGCCACGGAGGTGGTCAAGGTGACCGATTCAGTCCCCGATTCAGGGAGTTCGCATGAGGGGTCCACGACGGCGGTGGCCAAGGCGGGTGTGGCCAAGGTCGTCGGAGCCTACGGCGAGCGGCTCGCGGCAAGGTATCTGACGGAGTCCGGTATGCGGATTCTGGACCGCAACTGGCGTTGCGACCAGGGTGAGATCGACATCGTGGCCATGGATGACACGTGCCTGGTGATTGTCGAGGTCAAGACCCGGCGAAGCCTGGTGTTCGGCTCGCCGGTCGAGGCGGTGACTGCGGTCAAGGCCGCCCGGCTGCGCCGGCTGGCCGGATGCTGGTTGGCCGACCACCGATCTCTGGTCGACTCCGTGGCCGACGTCCGGATCGACGTGGTCGGGGTGTTGCGCCCACCGCGAGGCCCCGCCCAGATCGAGCACTTGGTTGCGGTGGCGGCATGAGCCTGGGTCGCACGCGAGGCGTTGCCCTGCAGGGGATCGATGGCGCTCTGGTCGACGTGGAGGCGGATCTTGTTCAAGGACTGCCGCAGATCATGTTCAGCGGTCTGCCCGATGCGGCGTGCAGGCAGGCGCCGGACCGGATCAAGGCCGCGGCGACGAACTCCGGTGTCCCCATTCCGAATCGGCGGCTCACGGTCAACCTCTCGCCGGCCTCGATACCGAAGGTCGGCAGTGGTTGGGACCTGCCCATCGCGATCGCCGTCCTCGCGGCCGCGGATGTCTTCCCGACTCAGGTCGTCGACGGGATCGTGCACATCGGTGAGCTGGGCCTGGACGGCTCGATCCGTCCGGTGCGCGGCGTGTTGCCCGTCGTGCTGACCGCAGCGCGTCTGGGCATGGCTCAGATCGTGGTCCCGGCGGCGAACGCAGCCGAGGCTGCACTTGTCCCCGGCATCTCGGTGGTGCCCGCGCGCCATCTGCGTGATCTGGTGTCGCGCTACCAGGCCATCGGCGAAGGTCGGACACCGGAGCCGCTGGTCATCGAGCCGGCGGCGGTTCCCGATGACGTCGTGGTGCCCGACCTGCGTGATGTGGTCGGCCAGGACGAGGCGCGGCTGGCACTGGAGATCGCGGCCGCGGGCCGACATCACCTGTTCCTGTCGGGACCACCAGGTGCCGGCAAGACGATGCTCGCGGAGCGCCTGCCCTCGCTGCTTCCCGATCTTGAGCCCACGCACGCCTTGGAGGTGACGGCCATCCACTCGGTGCTCGGCGCACTGCCCAAGTCCGGTGCGCTCATCGAACGGCCGCCCTTCGTGGCACCCCACCACGGCGCGTCGATGCCGGCGATCATCGGCGGCGGGAGCGGTTTCATCCGCCCCGGCGCCATCTCGCGGGCGCATCACGGCGTGCTGTTCCTGGACGAGGCTCCCGAGTTCAAGCCTGCGGTCCTGCAGGCACTGCGCCAGCCAGTGGAGTCCGGCGAGGTGGTCGTGGCGCGGGCTTCGGGGGTTGTGCGGTATCCGGCACGTTTTCAGCTGGTGTTGGCGGCCAACCCCTGCCCGTGCGGCCGCGGCTTCGGCAAGGGCGTCGACTGTTCCTGTTCGCCGCGTGCTCGTCGCGACTACATGGGCAAGCTCGTGGGGCCTCTCCTGGACCGTGTCGACCTCCAGCTGCAGGTCAGGGCCGTGTCTCGGGCGGCTTTGTACGCACCTGGGGGAGAGACCAGCGCTCAGGTGGCCGCGCGGGTGGCCGCGGCAAGGGGCCTGCAGGCGGAGCGCCTCGCCAAGACCCCCTGGCGGCTCAACGGTGACGTGCCGGGCCCGATGATGCGTGAGGGTTTCCTGAAGCTGCCTGCGGCGGCCACGGTGGATCTGGAGCGCGCACTGGAGCGGGGAGTCCTGACGCTTCGCGGCTACGACCGAGTCCTGAAGCTCGCGTGGACCGTGACCGACCTGGCCGGTGGGGGTACGCCCAAGCGCGACGATGTCGGACTTGCCCTGACCCTTCGCGCCCAGTCGGCGGTGGCGGCATGAACGTGACCCTGCGGAGCAGCCTGCTGTCCCAGGACCGCTTCGCCCGAGTCGCATGGAGCCGTGTCGCAGAGCCTGGGGACCCGGTGGCCGCCCGCCTGATCCGGACGCATGGTCCGGCAGCTGCTCTGCTGCTGGCAGCCTCGGGCGCTGGGCAGGGCGTGCAACGCTTCCTGCCCCGTCTCGAGGTGCTCGATGTGGAACGAGACCTTGAGGTCGGCGCCAAGTTCGCTGCCCGCGTCGTGTGCCCCGGCGATCCCGAGTGGCCGCAAGGCCTCGATGATCTGATCGCACCGCCCTACTGCCTCTGGGTCCGCGGACCGGTGGACGTCGCGTCGTCCTGTCAACGCAGTGCCGCCGTCGTCGGAGCCCGAAGCGCCACGGCGTACGGCGAGATGGTGGCGACCGAGATGGCAGCTGGCTTGGGCGAGCGCCGGTTCACGATCATCTCGGGCGCCGCCTTCGGGGTCGACGCCGCCGCCCACCGCGGCGCGCTGGCCACCGGGGCCACCACCATTGCCGTGCTGGCCGGTGGTGTCGAACGTCCCTATCCCTCGTCGCACGCCGCGCTGATCGCCCGCATCGTCGAGGTTGGTGCGGTCATCAGCGAGGTGGCTCCGGGGTCGGCGCCCACCAAAACCCGTTTCCTGCAACGTAATCGGATGATCGCGACGATGGGTCGCGGGACCGTTGTGGTGGAGGCGGGCTTGAGGTCGGGGTCGCTGAACACGGCCCGGATCGCCGCTGAGCACGGTCGAGTGGTGGCGGCTGTGCCGGGCCCGGTGACGTCCATGATGTCCGCGGGATGTCACGAGGCGATCCGGTCCGGGATGGCCCAGCTGGTGACGGACGCCGCGGAGGCAGCCGAAGCCATCGGGGACTACGGCAGCGACCTCGCTCCGGTTCGCCGAGGCCCAACCACCGCCGGGGACGAGCTCGACGAGCCAGCGGCTCGTCTGTTGTCTGCTCTTCCCGTCCGCAAGGGCGTCACGGTCACTCGACTGGCGGTGTCGTCGGGACTTTCGGTGCCCGAGGTCCGGTCGCTGCTCGGGCGTCTGGATCTGGGTGCTCTGGCCGAACGTCACGGCGAGGGCTGGCGACAGGGCCCTGCGGTGCGACGAGCCCGGGTCGACGACCAGGCCAAGCCCGGCGGTTAGGGGCTCGTCAGCCAGCAGCCGCCAGCCAGGACACGACGAGCCCCGGCGCCGATGTCCTTGCCGATCGCGCCCGGCTTTGTCAGCGTGAGGTGGTGCACGCAGATCCCATCGACCACGTCGAGGCCTTTGCCCGACATCTTGGTGCCGAGCGGGGTCAGTCCGAGCACACCCAACGGGCTTACCTGGGTGACCTGCGCAACCTGATGGCCTTTGCGCTCGATCACGGGACCAGCGACCTGTCCGACTTGAGGCTTTCGGATCTGCGGTCCTGGCTGGCCCACCAGTCCGAGAACGGAGCGGCCCGATCGACCATCGCGCGTCGGGCAGCGTCGGCCCGGGCATTCCTGCGTTGGGCGACTCGGACGGGGGTGATCGCGGCCGATCCCTCACTGCGCCTGGCGGCGCCCCAACGCCTGAAAACCCTGCCCGGAGTGCTCAAACAGGACGAGGTACGCGATTTGCTGGACGTGGCCGCTGTTGCCGCTGACGACCAGGATGCACTGCATCTGCGAGACCGCGCGATGTTGGAGCTGTTGTATGCCAGTGGAATTCGGGTCGGTGAGCTGGTGGGTCTGGATATCGACGATGTCGACTTCGGTTCCAACCTGGTCCGGGTCATGGGCAAGGGAGCCAAGGAACGGACCGTCCCGTTCGGCGGGCCAGCGGCCACCGCGCTGCAGGGATGGTTGCAGCTGGGCCGGGGTCAGGTGGTCACGACGGGGAGTGGTTCGGCAATGTTCCTGGGCCGACGAGGTGGCCGGGTCGACCCGCGCCAGGTCCGCAGCGCGGTCCACCAGATGCTGCAACACGTCCCTGACGCTCCTGACGTGGGGCCGCACGGTCTGAGGCACAGCGCGGCCACTCATCTGCTCGAGGGCGGCGCCGATCTTCGGGCTGTCCAGGAGATGCTCGGACACGCCAGCCTGGCCACCACGCAGATCTACACGCACGTCTCGGTCGAGCGGCTGAAGCGCTCCTACCTGCAGGCGCACCCACGCGCCTGATCCCGAGGCACCCCACCCTCAGCCGAGCGGCAGGAGGATCGGGTGGCCGAATCCCAGCAGCAGCAATGGATCTCGATAGGTAAGCCCGGAGACGGCGCCCCAGTGAAGGCAGTGAGGTGGCATGCAATGTCCCGGTGTGCGGGAGATGACGCCGATCTTGGTGCCCCGATGAACGAGGCTGCCGGATGCCAACCGGTCGTCCACCGGCTCGTAGGTCGTGCGCAGCCCACCGGGATGCCGAACGGTGACCACGCCACGGCCAGCGATCACGCCCGAGAAGGCCACGACGCCTTCGCCGGCGCTGAGCACTGGTTGGCCCACGGCCGCCAACAGGTCGACGCCGCGGTGCCCGGGCGACCACTGGTTCACGGGCTGTTCGAATCGGCGAAGGACCGCAGGCCGAGGGGACAAAGGCCAGGCGAAGCCCCCGCGCGGCGCCACCGGGGTGGCGTTTGCCGCAGCCGTATCGGGCGTTGGTAGGGCTGGTCCCTGAGATCTGACCTGCCCGGAACTGAGATGCACCGGGCTGGGCGGCGCCGGCCGGGCGCCAGCAGCGGGGACAACCGCGGTGGCGGACAGGGCCACGGCAGCGATGAGGGCGGCCAACGCCGCGGGAACCAGGAGCCGCATGGGACCAAGGATCCTGTCCGGATCGCTGGGGGGACAGCGGGTGAGGCTCACCTGTGGACAACGGGGCGTTCCGGCATACCCCTGTGGACCGCTCAGCGCGCGGCGAGCGCAGCAAGACGGGCGACCGCCTCGTTCAGCACCTCGTCGCGCTTGCAGAACGCGAAGCGCACGAGGGTCCGCGCCGCGTCCCGGTCGTCGCAGAACACGGACACCGGCACCCCGACCACACCGCACAGCGCCGGCATCTGCCGGCAGAAGTCGAGAGCATCGCTGACCCCCAGGGGTGCGGCATCGGCGATCACGAAGTACGTGGCGACCGGCCGGCTCACCTCCAGCCCGACAGCGGAAAGGCCGTCACACAACAGGTCACGTTTGGCCTGCAACGCCGACGCCGCACCGTGGTACACGTCATCCCCCAGGCCAAGTGCCACGGCCACCGCCGGCTGAAACGGCCCGCTCGCGACGTAGGTCAGGAACTGCTTGACCGTGCGAGCCGCGGCCACAGCGTCAGGCGGGCCGTGCAGCCAGCCGACCTTCCACCCCGTGGCCGAGAAGGTCTTGCCAGCTGAGGAGATCGTGATGGTCCGCTCCGCCATGTCGGGCAGGGTCGCTACCGGAACGTGCTGCGTGCCGTCGAACACGAGGTGCTCGTACACCTCGTCGGTGACCACCCACGCGTCATACTCACGAGCCAGCGAGCAGATCAGGTCCAGCTCGGCCCGGCTGAACACCTTGCCGGTGGGGTTGTGCGGGGTGTTCAACAGGACCAGGCGGGTCCGCGAGGAGAACGCCGCCCGCAGTGACTCCTCGTCGACGGCGAAGTCCGGAAACCGCAGCACCGACGTACGCCGGACGGCGCCGGCCAACGCGATCGTGGCCGCATAGGAGTCGTAGTACGGCTCGAAGGTCACGACCTCGTCATTGGGCTCGCACAGGCCCAGGATCACCGCGGCGATCGCCTCGGTCGCCCCTGCAGTGACCAGGACCTCCCGGGCGGGGTCGACCGACAGCCCGTAGAACCGTCTCTGGTGCTCGGCAATCGCGGCCAGCAGCTCGGGCACACCGGCTCCCGGCGGATACTGGTTGCGGCCTGTGTTGATCGCGTCGATGGCGGCGTCAAGCATCTCGCGCGGTCCGTCGCTGTCCGGGAAGCCCTGCCCGAGGTTGATCGCCCCGGTGCTCAGCGCCAGCGCGCTCATCTCGGCGAAGATCGTGGTTCCAAAGCCCCGCATCCGGGCAACCAGCGGATTTCCCATGTCCGGCAGGCTAGCCGTACGATGAGCACACCACAGGTCTGTCTTAGGGCAGATCAGTGGAATTCGCGCGTCCGCTCACCGTCACCTGTATGACGGGTGCGCATCACCGCAGTCCCGGATCCTTCGGGTGGGGTGCGTTCGCAGGCGCCAGGCACGAGAACGGCAATCCCGCCAGCCTCGTGGATAACTGGAACAAAACGAAAGCGAGACCACGGCATGGCCGTCGTCACCATGCGTCAGCTCCTCGAGAGCGGCGTCCACTTCGGGCACCAGACCCGTCGCTGGAACCCCAAGATGAAGCGCTTCATCATGACCGAGCGCAACGGCATCTACATCATCGACCTGCAGCAGTCGCTGACCTACATCAACGACGCCTATGAGTTCATCAAGGAGACCGTCGCCCACGGCGGCACCATCTTGTTCGTCGGCACCAAGAAGCAGGCCCAGGAGCCCATTGCCGAGCAGGCGACACGCGTCGGTATGCCGTACGTGACCTACCGCTGGCTCGGCGGCATGCTCACCAACTTCCAGACGGTCAGCAAGCGCCTGTCCCGCTTGAAGGAGCTCGAGGAGATCGACTTCGCCGATGTCGCTGGCTCGGGTCGGACCAAGAAGGAACTCCTCGTGATGAAGCGCGAGAAGATCAAGCTAGAGAAGACCCTCGGCGGTATCCGGGACATGTCCAAGGTTCCCTCGGCCGTGTGGATCGTCGACACCAAGAAGGAGCACCTGGCCGTCACTGAGGCGCGCAAGCTCAAGCTCCCGGTCATCGCGATCCTGGACACGAACTGCGACCCCGACGAGGTCGACTACAAGATCCCGGGCAACGACGACGCGATCCGCTCCGTCGCCCTGCTCACCCGCGTTGTTGCCGACGCCGTGGCCGAGGGCCTGATGGCTCGCGCCGCGGCGCGTGGTGGCGGCGAGGCTGCCGAGGACGGCAACGTGGCTGGTGACGAGCCGATGGCCGAGTGGGAGCGCGAGCTTCTTGCTGGCGCTGAGGCTCCGGTCGCTGAGGCTGAGGCAGCTGAGGCTGAGGTCACCGAGGCTCCGGTCGCTGAGGCAGCTGAGGCTGAGGTCACCGAGGCTCCGGTCGCTGAGGCAGCTGAGGCTCCGGCCGCTGAGGCTGAGGTCACCGAGGCTCCGGTCGCTGAGGCAGCTGAGGCTCCGGTCGCTGAGGCTCCCGCAGCCGAGACCGCTGCAGCCACCAAGGACTCAGACGCCAAGGCCTGAGCACTTCTGCTGAACCCCTGAACGAGTCAGCGCGCCGGGTCCGACCACACGTTGGTCGCGCCCGGCGCGCACTCACGAAAGAGAGCGATAACGATGGCGAACTACACCTCCGCTGACATCAAGGCGCTTCGCGAGTCGACCGGCGCCGGCATGATGGACGTCAAGAGGGCCCTCGACGAGGCTGACGGCGACCACGGCAAGGCCACCGAGATCCTGCGCGTCAAGGGTCTCAAGGGCGTCACCAAGCGCGAAGGTCGCTCGGCCAGCAACGGCCTCGTGGCGGCCCAGGCTGGCAACGGAGTCGGCACCCTGGTCGAGGTCAACTGCGAGACCGACTTCGTCGCCAAGGGCGAGAAGTTCATCGCCCTGGCTGCTCAGGTCCTCGCGCAGGCCGTCACCGTCGGTGCGTCCAACGCCGACGAGCTGCTTGCCAGCGACATGGGTGGCAAGACGGTCAAGGAGATCCTGGACGAGGCCAACATGACCATCGGCGAGAAGATCGAGATCCGTCGTGTGGCGCGACTCGAGGCCACCAACGTCGTGTCATATCTGCACAAGACCAGTCCCGACCTGCCTGCTCAGATCGGTGTCCTCGTGGCAACCGATGGTGGCGACGAGGCGACGGCTCGCGACATCGCGATGCACATTGCTGCCTTTAGCCCGTCGGTGCTGTCCCGCGACGAGATCGACCCCGAGACGGTTGCGAACGAGCGCCGCATCGCCGAGGCCACGGCCAGGGAAGAGGGCAAGCCCGAGGCGGCCCTGCCCAAGATCGTCGAGGGTCGGGTCAACGGCTTCTTCAAGGAGAACGTTCTGCTCGAGCAGGCGTTCGCCAAGGACGCCAAGAAGACGGTGGCCAAGGTCCTGGAGGAATCCGGTGCGACGGCCAAGGCCTTCGCCCGGTTCCGCATCGGGTCCTGACCGTTCCCGACCTGGGCTTGTGGAAGACTCACGCGACATACCTCTGATTCTTGCCCTGGGAGGCCCCATGACCACCGAAGCCGCACACCCGACATACAAGCGGGTGCTGCTCAAGCTCTCCGGCGAGACATTCGGCGGCGGCAAGGTGGGGCTCGACCCGGACGTCGTGCGTGGGATCGCCGCGCAGATCGCCGAAGCGGCCGGCACGGGCGTCCAGGTGGCCGTGGTCATCGGTGGCGGCAACTTCTTCCGTGGGGCCGAGCTCCAGCGTCGGGGGATGGACCGCGCCCGTGCCGACTACATGGGCATGCTGGGGATCGTCATGAACTGCCTTGCGTTGCAGGACTTCCTGGAGAAGGCCGGCGTCGGGACCCGCGTTCAGACTGCGATCACCATGGGTCAGATCGCCGAGCCGTACATCCCGCTGCGCGCGATTCGGCACCTCGAGAAGGGGCGTGTCGTCATCTTCGGCGCCGGGTTCGGTCTGCCGTTCTTCTCCACCGACACCGTCGCCGCGCAGCGCGCCCTGGAGATCCAGTGCGAGGTCGTCCTGATGAGCAAGAACGGGGTGGACGGTGTCTACAGCGGTGACCCGCGAACGGATCCCACTGCCCACAAGCTGGAGCGCGTCTCCTATGACGAGGCACTGCATCAGGGCCTGCGGGTCGTCGACGCGGCCGCGTTTGCGCTGTGCTCCGAGAACAAGCTGCCGATGGTCGTCTTCGGGATGGAACCCGACGGCAACATTGCGAGGGCTATCCGGGGCGAGAAGATCGGCACGCTCGTTACTGCGGATGAGGAGTCCTGATGATCGACGAGACCATGCTCGAGGCCGAGGAAAAGATGGAGAAGGCCATCGAGGTCGCCAAGGAGGATTTCGCAACCATCCGCACAGGACGCGCGAACGCCGCAATGTTCAACAGGCTCACGGTGGACTACTACGGCTCCCAGACCCCCTTGCAGCAGCTGGCGTCCTTCCAGACTCCTGAGGCCCGCACAATCCTGATCACGCCCTTCGACAAGTCGGCGATGGCCGAGATCGAGAAGACGCTGCGTGACTCCAACCTGGGCATCAACCCCAACAGCGACGGCATCGTCATCCGCGTCAACCTCCCGCAGCTGACGGAGGAGCGTCGCAAGGAGTACATCAAGCTCGCGCGTACCAAGGCCGAGGACGCCAAGGTGTCCATCCGCAACATCCGCCGCAGGGCCAAGGAAGAGCTCGACCGCCTGGTCAAGGACGGCGACATCGGCGAGGACGAGGGCGCCCGCGCCGAGAAGGAGCTGGAGTCCTTCACCAAGAAGCATGTCGAGAACGTCGATTCCATCCTCAAGGTCAAGGAAGCAGAGCTCCTCGACGTCTGAGGCGGAACACACCAACGTATGACGACACCATCGTCCTCCCGTAGCGAGCGGCGCGCCGCGGGCGAAGTCTCCGGGACGAAACCCAGCCGCGCAGGGCGCAACCTGCCGATTGCGATCGGTGTGGGTCTAAGCCTTGGTGTCGTGGTCATCGCGAGCCTGATCTTCCGCAAGGAGGCCTGGCTCGGGGTCGTGACGGTGGCTGCCTGCTTCGGTGTCTGGGAGCTGCGCGGGGCGCTTGCCCACAGCAAGATCAACGTCCCACTGGTGCCCAGCATCGTCGGCGCAATCACCATGATCACCGCATCGTTTGTCGGCGGGGGTCAGGCGCTGACGGTCAGCTTTGGACTGACCTGCATCTCGGTGCTGCTCTGGCGGATGGCCGACGGGCTGCAGGACGCGATCCGCGACATCGCCGGGGGCATCTTCGTCGCTGCCTATGTGCCGTTGCTGGCGTCGTTCTCCAGTCTCATGCTCAAGGAGCCCGACGGCGCGGAACGCGTCTTCGTGTTCATGATCGTCACGATCTGCAGCGATGTCGGCGGCTATGCCGTGGGCGTCGTGGCGGGCAGGCATCCGATGGCCCCGTCGGTCAGCCCCAAGAAGTCCTGGGAGGGCGCTGCCGGTTCGGCCCTTGCCTGCGTGATCGGCGGCGTCGCCACCGTCACGTTGATGTTGGGCGGTCCCTGGTGGGCCGGTGCCATCGTCGGTCTGGCTGTGGTCGTCTCGGCCACGGTCGGTGACCTGACCGAGTCGACCATCAAGCGCGACCTCGGCATCAAGGACATGGGGAGCATCCTTCCGGGGCACGGCGGGTTCATGGACCGACTGGACTCGCTGCTGTTGTCGGCTCCGGTGGTGTGGGCCCTGCTGGCCGTGCTTGTGCCCTTCGCGGTTGTCCCAGCCGCCTGACCCCTGAGACACTCGGGGTGATGTCTGACGCCGAACCCACCCCAACCGCCTCCACCACCCCGGCCGTCGCGCCGGTAGCCTTGCCCACGCCGTCGAGCGCACGACCCAAGCCCGGGCAGCTGACGCTTGCGGCGCCTCGTCGGGCCAAGCCTCCGCAGCATCTGGCTGACCTTGATCCGGCAGAGCGCAAGGCTGCGGTCGAAGCGTTGGGGCACAAGGGGTTTCGGGCCAGGCAGTTGTCTACCCACTACTTCGAGCGACTGGTCGAGTTCCCTCAGGAGATGAGCGACCTGCCCAAGGCCATCCGGGACGACCTGGTGGCCGGGCTGTTGCCGCAGCTGCTCACACCCGTCCGGACCCTCGAGGCCGACAAGGGTACAACGATCAAGTCGGTGTGGCGGCTGCACGATGGTGCTCTGGTCGAGAGCGTGCTCATGCGCTATCCCAAGCGGGTCACGATCTGCATCTCCAGCCAAGCCGGTTGCGGCATGAACTGCCCGTTCTGCGCCACCGGGCAAGAGGGCCTGACCCGCAACCTGTCGACGGCCGAGATCGTCGAGCAGGTCGTGCACGCCGCCCGATCGCTGCGGCGCGGCGACGTGGCGGGCGGTGTCGCAGTGTCCCCGCTGCGGGTCAGCAACGTCGTCTTCATGGGGATGGGCGAGGCACTTGCCAACTACCAGGCGGCCATCGGTGCCATCCGCCGGATGACCGACCCTGCGCCCGACGGCCTGGGCATGTCGGCCCGAGGCATTACCATGTCCACCGTGGGGCTGGTCCCAGCCATCGACAAGCTTGCCGCCGAAGGAATCCCGGTGACCTTGGCACTCTCGCTGCATGCGCCCGACGACGAGCTTCGCAACGAGCTGGTGCCGATCAACACCCGGTGGTCCGTCGACGAGGCGATCGACGCGGCATACCGCTATTTCAAGGTGACCGGTCGCCGGGTCAGCATCGAGTACGCCCTGATCCGCAACATCAACGACCAGGGCTGGCGTGCTGACCTGCTGGGCACAAAGCTCAACGCTCGCGGCCGAGGTTGGGTGCACGTCAACCCGATCCCGTTGAACCCGACGCCGGGCTCCAGATGGACGGCCTCGGAACCGGGCGTCGAGCGCGAGTTCGTGCGCCGGTTGCGGGCACAGGGCGTGCCGACGACCATACGGGACACCCGTGGCTCGGACATCGACGGCGC
>JAYSQM010000066.1:0-4691 GCA_043721575.1 Phycicoccus sp. | reverse complement strand
CGCCCCGGCCGACCGGCCCAGATATGCTGTCGTTGTTGTGGTTTCGCAAGGGGGCACGGGTGCCGAGACCTCGGCCCCCGCCGTCCGCCAGATCTATGAGGCCATCAGGTCGCAGCCCTGAGTCCCAGCCCTGAGTCCCCGCCCTGCTGCAGTCCTCAGGCTCAGCGGCCCAGACGCTGGTAGGTCTGCTCCGTTCGCTCCCTGGCCGGGGTCCACCACGCCTCGTGGTCGCGATACCACTCGATGGTCTGGGTGAGCCCGGCGCGAATGTCCTGGTACTTCGGCGCCCATCCCGTCTCGGCACGCAGCTTGCTGGAGTCGATGGCGTAACGCATGTCATGGCCGGGGCGGTCGGAGACGAGGTCGAACCAGTCGGCCGGCTTGCCCATCAGCTCGAGCAGCAGCGCCACGATCTGGCGGTTGTTCTGCTCGCCGTCGGCGCCGATGAGGTAGGTCTCGCCGAGCCGGCCCTGCTCCAGGATCGTCACGACGGCGTCGTTGTGGTCGTCCACGTGGATCCAGTCGCGGACGTTGGCGCCGGCGCCATACAGCTTGGGCTTGACGTCGCGCAGGATGCCGGTGATCTGGCGGGGGATGAACTTCTCGACGTGTTGGTACGGGCCGTAGTTGTTGGAGCAGTTGGACAGCGTGGCCTCGATGCCGAACGAGCGAATCCACGCGCGCACCAACAGGTCTGCGCTGGCCTTGCTTGCCGAGTACGGGCTCGAGGGGTTGAGTGGAGTCTGCTCTGTGAAGCGCGCCGGGTCGTCGAGCTCGAGGTCGCCGTAGACCTCGTCGGTCGAGATGTGGTGCAGCCGCACGTGGTGCTTGCGGACCGCCTCGAGCAGCCGGTAGGTGCCGATGATGTTGGACTCCATGAACGGCCACGGGTCGTCCAGGGAGTTGTCGTTGTGCGACTCGGCCGCGAAGTGGACGACGGTGTCGGCGCCAGCCACCAGTCGGTCAACCAGGTCGGCGTCGGCGATGCTCCCGTGGACGAACTCGATCTGGTCGGCAACGGGTGCGAGGTTCTCAAGCGAACCCGCGTAGGTCAGGGCATCGACCACGGTGAGCTCCCAGTCGGGGCGGGTGGTGCGCGTGCGCTGGACGAAGTTGGCGCCGATGAACCCTGCGCCGCCGGTGACGAGCACCTTCATGAGTCGTTCTCCTTCAGATCGGTTGGTATGCCGGGTAGGTGGGCCGCGCGCTCGCGCAGGCCCGGTGGGGTGTCGGCTCCGGCCGCCGGCCAGCCGTTGAACTCGACCTCGAGGCTGAACCGGTGGGCGAGGTAGCGGTGGTCGGCGAGAGCCAGCGGTGCCTTGTTCTCGTCGAGGGCAAGGCGTCGCACGAGCAGTAGGGGCGCGCCGACCGCGACGTCCAGCAACGCGGCGTCGTCCGCGCTCGCGATACCGGCGGTGATGGTCTGACGGACGCAGGAGACGCGGTGTCCGTCGCGCTGAAGGCTCGCCCAGATGCCGGGGTCCGAGGCATCGGAACGGCTGAGGCGCCCGGCGACCGCGGCTGGAACCCACTCGGCGACCAGGTCCAGCGGCACACCGTCGACCGCGCGCACGGAGCGACTGTGCAGCGCGTCGGCGTCGGTCGCAGCGTCGCCGTCGTCGGCGACCAGGCCGAGCGTCGAGGCGAGCGCGGGGGAGGCCTGGCGGTACCCGAACTCGACCACGCGGCGCGTCATCGCCTTGCCCGACTCGGCCACGGCCGAGCCGGCATGGCGGAACGTTCCGAGCGCCAGGGTCTGGTGGAACGAGCCCCCGGTCGCGAACCAGCCGGAGCCCTGGCGGCTCTCGACCAGCCCCTGCGCGCGCAACGTCTCCAGCGCCCGGCGGACGGTCACCCGGCTGACGGAGTAGTGAGCGCACAGGGCCGACTCGCTGTCCAGGGCACCCTGGTCGCCGAACTCGCCGAGGGCGACCCGCTCACGCAGGTCGTCGGCGATCTGGCGGAACCGCGAACTTGTCATTAATTTGTACACTACAAGTTAGCGGGCACGACGTCAACCCCGCTCCAATCCACAAACCTGAGGGAGTGTGCTGCGTCAACTCCACAAACATGGGGAGTGTGCCTGCGTCCGCGCCACCGACGATTAGGGCGCTGACCTGGGCCGCTGCTAACCTTGGTTCTGCCGTGCAACCGGCCGCGGAGACAGAGAGCCTGGGTGAACCTGCCCCAAGGCACCGCGCAACGAAACCACCAAGGAGATACCGCGTGCCCCTGGACACTGCTGTCAAGGCCGAGATCATGACCGAGTACGCCACCAAAGAGGGCGACACCGGTTCCCCAGAGGTTCAGATCGCGATGCTCACGCGTCGCATCAAGGACCTCACCGAGCACGCTCGTGAACACAAGCACGACCACCACAGCCGCCGCGGTCTGCTGCTGCTGGTCGGCCGCCGCAAGCGCATGCTGCGCTACCTCGAGGCCACCGACATCACTCGTTATCGCGAGCTGATCAAGCGCCTCGGTCTGCGCCGATAAACGTTCCATTCGGGTGGAGCGGCCCCCTCCACGACATGTGAGGGGGCCGTTTTTTTCGGATGAGAGCGGGGCACACAGCAACACTGCCCCGGGGGCCCCGCCACAGGTGGAGCGCCGAAGAAAAGGCTCAACCTATTGAAAGTGCGTGCACAACGACGATGCACGGCTGGTCTGAGAGAAAAGGAGGACCCAATGGAGGGTCCAGAAATTCAGTTCGCCGAAGCCACCATCGACAACGGCTCATTCGGCACCCGCACGGTTCGGTTCGAGACCGGACGCCTGGCCAGGCAGGCCGGCGGCGCAGTCGTCGCCTACCTCGATGACGACACGATGTTGTTGTCGACGACCACGGCTGGCAAGTACCCCAAGGACCAGTTCGACTTCTTCCCGCTGACGGTCGACGTCGAAGAGCGCATGTACGCCGCCGGAAAGATCCCCGGCTCGTTCTTCCGTCGTGAGGGCCGCCCCTCCACCGACGCCATTCTCACCTGCCGTCTGATCGACAGGCCACTGCGCCCGACCTTCAAGAAGGGTCTGCGCAACGAGGTCCAGGTCGTCATCACGGTCCTGGCGCTCAACCCCGACCACCGGTACGACGTGCTGGCCATCAACGCCGCGTCCGCTTCGACGCAGATCTCCGGTCTGCCCTTCAGCGGCCCGATCGGCGCGACCCGCGTCTCGCTGATCGACGACCAGTGGGTTGCCTTCCCGAACTTCAGCGACAGCGAGCGTTCGGTGTTCGACATGGTCGTCGCCGGCCGCGTCGTCACCGGCAAGGATGGCGCCCCGGACGTCGCGATCATGATGGTCGAGGCCGAGTCCACCATGTCCACCTGGGACCTGGTCAAGCACCAGGGCAAGGGTGCACCGACCGAGTCGGTCGTCGCTGAGGGCCTCGAGGCTTCCAAGAAGTTCATTGCCGCGTTGTGCACGGCCCAGGCCGAGCTCGCCGCAAAGGCCCCCAAGGAGGTCCAGGACTTCCCGGTGTTCCTGGACTACCAGGACGATGTCTTCGGCGCCGTGGAAAGTGTGGTCTCCGGCGACCTGACGTCCGCGCTGCAGATCGCCGGAAAGCAGGAGCGCGAGAACCGCATCGACGAGATCAAGGCTGCTTTGAAGGGCGACCTCGGGGAAAAGTTCGAGGGGCGCGAGAAGGAGATCTCCGCGGCATACCGTGCGGTGCAGAAGAAGCTGATCCGTCAGCGCATCCTGCGCGACAAGGTCCGTATCGACGGCCGTGGCCTAGCCGACATCCGCGCCCTCGGCGCCGAGGTCGAGGTCCTGCCCCGCGTCCACGGTTCGGCGATCTTCGAGCGCGGCGAGACCCAGATCATGGGTGTCACCACGCTGAACATGCTGCGCATGGAGCAGATGCTCGACACGCTCTCCCCGGAGACGCGCAAGCGCTACATGCACAACTACAACTTCCCGCCCTACAGCACCGGTGAGACCGGCCGCGTCGGCTCGCCCAAGCGCCGCGAGATCGGTCACGGAGCCCTGGCTGAGCGTGCGCTCATGCCGGTGCTGCCGACCCGCGAGGAGTTCCCGTACGCGATCCGTCAGGTGTCCGAGGCTCTCAGCTCAAACGGCTCGACGTCGATGGGGTCGGTGTGTGCCTCCACCCTCTCGCTGCTCAACGCCGGTGTGCCGCTGCGCGCCCCGGTCGCCGGGATCGCGATGGGTCTGGTCTCCGATGAGGTCGACGGGGAGACGCAGTACGCGGCTCTGACCGACATCCTCGGCGCCGAGGACGCGTTCGGTGACATGGACTTCAAGGTTGCCGGCACGCGCGAGTTCGTCACGGCCATCCAGCTCGACACCAAGCTGGGCGGCATCCCTGCCTCTGTGCTGGCCGGCGCGCTGACCCAGGCCCGCGACGCTCGTCTGCACATCCTGGACGTCATGGCCGAGGCCATCGACGCCCCGGACGAGATGAGCGAGTTCGCTCCGCGGGTCATCAGCGTCACAGTTCCCGTTGACAAGATCGGTGAGGTCATCGGCCCGAAGGGCAAGATGATCAACCAGATCCAGGACGAGACCGGCGCGCAGATCTCGATCGAGGACGACGGGACGATCTACATCGGTGCGACCGATGGTCCGTCGGCCGAGGCTGCTCGCGCGATGATCAACGCCATCGCCAACCCGACGATGCCCGAGATCGGCGAGCGCTTCATGGGCACCGTGGTCAAGACCAC
>JAYSQM010000065.1:0-14967 GCA_043721575.1 Phycicoccus sp. | reverse complement strand
GCTGTCCCTGTTGATGAGTTCAACGACAGGCAGTAGCGACGCATAGTTGTCGTGAATTTGCCTGTGTTGCAAGAACTTTCATTGTGGATAGACCTTCCGGTTGTTGGTCGGGTCGCGTATACTCGAACACATGATCGATAAGTTCTCACAGGCACTCACGTTGATGCGTGAGGCCTTCGAGGACGCCCAGACCGGCGCCATGTTCATCCCGTCGGTTGAGCTCGCCGCTGAGGTTGATGGCGCCCAGCAGGTGATCAACGCGGCCTCGGCGGTCCAGGCGCTTCGGGTCGCGCAGTACGCCGCCCGCGAGGAGGAGATGGACGCCGCCGGTCACTGGGTCGAGGTCGACCACGGCCTGGGACATGTCAGCGAGTTCGCGTCCGACTGCTTCGGGCCGATGCTGGCGATGGGCCCGGTCGCAGCCAGCCGCAAGGTCGAGACCGCCGCCATGCTCGCATCCAAGCTGCCAGCGACCCTGGCCGCGATGAGCGTCGGTGACCTGGACTCCTGGCGGGCCACGATCATCGCCACCGAGCTGTCCGAGGCCAGCCGGGCGTCGTGCGCGGCGGTCGAAGCACTGATCCACCCCGGCGTGCTGGACGAGGCGCCCGGTGCGGTCACCAAGCGGGTCCGTCGGGTGTTGGCCCGCGTGGATGCGGACGCGCTGCGGGTCAAGGCCGCCAAGGAACGCCTCGACCGGTTCGTGCACGCCTACCCCTCCCACGTGCCAGGGCTGACGACATGGGTGGCGTCGTTGCCGGCGGCGGACTCCGCGGCCTGCTGGGCCG
The DNA here is from genome assembly GCA_043721575.1 of Phycicoccus sp. Lineage (GTDB taxonomy): Bacteria > Actinomycetota > Actinomycetes > Actinomycetales > Dermatophilaceae > UBA4719. Next base: position 14,179 of record JAYSQM010000065.1, on the reverse strand, counting down.
CAATCGACGACCTGGCCCATCGGATGCGCGGGGACGACCCGACCCGCACCTTGGAACAGTGCCGCGCCGACGCCCTGGTGGACCTGATGCTGACCAACGTGAACGTGACCACCACGGTCACCCTCATGATCCCGGTCCAGACCGTCACCGTGGACGAACCCCACGACTCCCTGGAACGCGACCTGATCGTGCGCGCGGTCAAGGCCAGCGAACACGCGGATGCGGGGGCAGACGGCGACCGGTCAGCTGTCGGTGGCTGCGCTGTCGCCGAGTTGGGTTACCTGAACCCGCTGGCGAACGTCGACGACTTCGGCCAACCCGCGCCCGACCCGAGCCCGCTGATCGTGCCGACCTGGGCGCAGATCACCGCGATGGGATACGAGGTCCCCGGCATCGGCGTCATCGGCGGCGACGTCGTCGCATCGATCCTGGAGCGCTTCGACACCCGCATCGCAAGGGTCCTGCTCGACGAACGCACCGGGGTGGTGATCGAGACCGGCACCGAGACCTACCGACCCAACGCGGCGATGCGCCGCTTCATACAGCAACGCGACGGCCATTGCCGATTCCCCGGCTGCAGGCGCAACGCCAGTCGGTGCGAGCCCGACCACGTCATCCCCTTCTCACGCGGCGGACCGACCGCGATTTGGAACCTGGCCTGTTTGTGCAAACACCACCACCGGGTCAAACACAACGCCGGCTGGGCGCTGACCATGACCCGCGACGGCGAGTGCACCTGGACCGACCCCCACCGCCGCCAGTACGCCACCCACCCGATCAACCACCACGAGCTCGCCGCCTGAGGCGAAGTATCGACTCAGGCGTCGAGGCGTGCCTCGTCCAAGCGGGGCAGGATCGCACCAACCGTGGACTTGCCGGCGGCTTGCGTCCTGGTCACCAGAATCAGCCGTCCGGGCTTGCTTGGTACAGACGGGATGGTCACCGTCAGGAGCCGAGCGCGGCGGACACGACCTCTCGCGCTTCGGCCTGAACCTGCGCGAGATGCTCCGGCCCCCTGAAGGACTCGGCGTAGATCTTGTAGACGTCCTCGGTGCCAGAGGGACGTGCGGCGAACCATGCGTTCTCTGTCGTCACCTTGAGCCCGCCGATTGTGGCGCCGTTGCCTGGCGCGGCGGTCAAGCGTGAGGTAATCGGCTCTCCGGCAAGGGAATCAGCCTTGACATCCGAAGGGGAGAGCGCTGCCAGCTTGGCCTTCTGTTCCCGTGTCGCGGGGGCGTCCACCCGTGCGTAAGCCGGCTCGCCGTAGCGCGCCGTGAGCTCGTCGTAGTGCTGGCTGGGGGACTTGCCCGTAGTGGCCAGGATCTCCGATGCCAGCAGCGCGAGGATGATCCCGTCCTTGTCGGTGGTCCAGACCGAGCCGTCAAAGCGCAGGAACGACGCCCCGGCCGACTCCTCACCGCCGAACGCGATCGAGCCGTCGAGCAACCCCGGCACGAACCACTTGAAGCCCACTGGGACCTCGGTCAGCGTCCGTCCGAGCGCCGCGGCCACCCGGTCGATCATCGACGAAGAGACCAGGGTCTTGCCGATCGCGGCCGCCTCCGGCCAACCCGGCCGACTCCCGCCATAGAGGTGCTGGATCGCCACGGCGAGGTAGTGGTTCGGGTTCATCAGCCCTGCGTCCGGCGTGACGATGCCGTGGCGATCGGAGTCGGCGTCGTTGCCGGTGGCGATGTCGTACTCGGACTTGCGCGAGATCAGCGAGGCCATGGCGAACGGCGACGAACAGTCCATCCTGATCCTGCCGTCCCAGTCCAGGGTCATGAAGCGCCAGGTGGGGTCGACCAGCGGGTTCACGACGGTGAGGTCGAGCCGGTGCCGGTCGGCGATCTGTGCCCAGTACGCCACGCTGGCTCCGCCAAGGGGATCGGCGCCGATGCGAATGCCGGCTTCCCGGATGCGAGCAATATCAACGACGTTGGGCAGGTCGTCGACATAGGTGCCGAGGAAGTCGTATGCCGTCGCGGCCGCGCGAGCGCGCGCGAACGGGATGCGCCGCACGCCCTCCAGGCCGGACGCGATGTAGGCGTTGGCGGCATCGGCGATCATCTTCGTCGCGTCCGTGTCCGCCGGACCGCCGTTGGGCGGGTTGTACTTGAATCCGCCGTCGCTAGGTGGGTTGTGCGACGGGGTGACGACGATGCCGTCGGCCAGCCCGGGGCCATCCAGAGCCTTGCCGCGGTTGGCGCGAAGGATCGCGTGTGAGACGGCTGGTGTGGGGGTGTAGCCGTCCCGCTCGTCGACGAGAACGGTCACGTCGTTGGCCACCAAAACTTCGAGTGCAGATACCCAGGCGGGTTCGGACAGTCCGTGGGTGTCACGGCCCAGGAACAGCGGGCCGTTGTAGCCCTGTGCCTTGCGGTAGTCGCAGATTGCCTGGCTGGTCGCCAGGATGTGTGCCTCGTTGAACGCGTCCCTCAGGCTGCTGCCCCGGTGTCCCGAGGTCCCGAAGGCCACCCTCTGGTCGGGATCCGAGGGGTCCGGCGTGCGCGTGTAGTACGCCGTCACGAGGTGGGCGACATCGACCAGGTCCGACGGCGACGCAAGCTGTCCGGCGCGGGGGTCGTTCATCTCGGGTCCTGGCTGGATTCGGTGGATGGGCCGGGCTCGAACCACACTGCGCCCAACGGCGGCAGGGTGAGCAGCGCGGAATACGGCTGCCCGTGCCACGGCACCGCTTCGGCTACGACCGACCCGAGGTTGCCGACCCCCGATCCGCCATAGCTCTCGGCGTCGGTGTTGAGGATCTCGTTCCACCGCCCGGCATGCGGCAGGCCGAGGCGGTAGGCGTTGTGCGGTCCGCCGCTGAAGTTGACGATGCTCGCCACCGTCTGCCGTTTCCCTTCAGGGCCTGGCGACCCAAAACGTAGGAACGAGAACGTATTGCCAGCCGCGTCGTTGGCGTCGATCCACTGGAAGCCCTCGGCGACGTGGTCCAGCTCCCACAGCGCAGGATGCGAGCGGTAGATGCTGTTGAGGTCCTTGACCAGCGCGTGGACGCCGTAGTGCGCCGGCTGGTCCAACAACCACCAGTCCAGGCTGCGCCCGTCGGCCCACTCTCCCTCCTGGGCGAACTCCGCACCCATGAACAGGAGCTGCTTGCCGGGATGGGACCACATATAGGCGAGAAAGGCCCGCACGTTGGCCAGCTGCTGCCACCGGTCACCGGACATCTTGCGCAGCAGCGAGCCCTTGCCGTGAACCACCTCGTCGTGGCTGATCGGCAGCACGAAGTTCTCACTCCAGGCGTACATCATCGAGAAGGTCACCTGGTGGTGGTGGTACTGGCGATGCACCGGCTCGTTGGCCATGTAGCCCAGCGAGTCATGCATCCAGCCCATGTTCCACTTGAGCCCAAAACCCAAGCCGCCCAGGTGAGTTGCCCGGGTGACGCCCCCCCATGAGGTCGACTCCTCGGCGATCGTGACTGCTCCCGGGACGCGCTTGTAGACCGTCGCGTTGGTCTCCTGCAGCAGCTGCACGGCCTCGAGGTTCTCGCGACCGCCGTAGATGTTGGGGACCCATTCGCCATCCTCGCGGGAGTAGTCGAGGTAGAGCATCGAGGCGACTGCATCAACCCGCAGGCCGTCGACGTGGTACTCCTCGAGCCAGTAGACCGCGTTGGCCACCAGGAAGTTGCGCACCTGCGGACGGCCGAAGTCGAAGACGTGCGTGCCCCAGTCGGGCTGGTCGCCGCGCCGTGGGTCCGGGTGCTCGTACAACGCCTGGCCGTCAAAGCGGGCGAGGGCAAAGGCATCTTTGGGGAAGTGTGCCGGAACCCAGTCGAGCAGGACGCCGATCCCGTTGCGGTGCATGGTGTCCACGAAGTAACGGAAGTCATCCGGTGAGCCGAAACGCGACGTCGGCGCGTAGTAGCCGGTGACCTGGTAGCCCCAGGACGGACCATAGGGGTGTTCCATCACCGGCATCAGCTCGACGTGGGTGAAGCCGAGGTCCACCACGTAGTTGACCAGGTGCTCGGCCAGGTCGCGGTAGCTCTCGCCCTGACGCCAGGACCCGAGATGGACCTCGTAGATACTCACGGGTCCGTTGTGCGGGTTGGTCGCCGCACGGGTGTTCATCCAGTCGCCGTCCTGCCACGCGTATGCCGTGGACGTCACCACTGAGGCGGTAGCCGGCGGCTTCTCCGTGGCGCGGGCCATCGGGTCCGCCTTGGCCCGTCGCGAGCCGTCGGAACCGAGGATCTCGAACTTGTAGCGGTTGCCCTCGGCCACTCCCGGGATGAACAGCTCCCAGACACCGGAGGAGCCCAGCGAGCGCATGGGGTGGACCGCGCCGTCCCACTGGTTGACGTCGCCGACGAGGCGGACCGCGCGTGCGTTGGGCGCCCACACCGCGAAGGAGGTGCCTCGAACGGGTCCCATCGGTCCGTCGTACTCGCGCACGTGCGCGCCCAGAACGTTCCACAGCTCTTCGTGGCGTCCCTCGCCGATGAGGTGCAGGTCGACCTCGCCCAACGTCGGCAGGAACCGGTAGGGGTCGTCGTGAACGTGCTCGATCCCGTCTGCATACGTGACCCGGATCCGGTAGTCCGGGACCTCTGCGGTCGGCAGGACACCGACCCAGACGCCCTCGAACTCATGGTTGAGCTCGGCGCGCGAGCCATCAGCCATCTCGGCAACGACGTTGTCTGCCAACGGTTTGAGCGTGCGCACGGTCACGCCGCCATCGTGGGGGTGGGGACCGAGGACGGCGTGCGGGTTGTGATGTGTTCCGGCGATCAGCCGCTCGAGCTCGCTGTGGTTGATCGGCTTCGCAGATGGTGGCCGTGGTCTGGGCGGTGAATCGGGGGTCCTGGTCACGGTCGCAGATCGCTCCTTCGTCCGTCGGACAGTCGGGCCATGGCGGTGGTCGGAATGCTGAGCCACGCCGGGCGGTTCCTGGCTTCGTAGACCACTTCGTACAAAGTCTTGTCCAGCTCGAGCGCGTTGAGCAAAACGGCATCCTCGCGTGGGTCGCGACCGGCGCTCCGGGCGTAGCCCTCGAGGAAGGCCGTCCGTGCTCGGCTAGCCCACTGTGCTGCTGACCGGCCCGGGTGTGCCTGCTCCCAGGAGCCCGCAACGTAGTCGAGCGACCGCAGCATCCCCGCCACGTCACGTAGCGCCAGATCTGGCTGTGTGCGCTCGGCCAGGGGCCGCAGCGGCTCGCCCTCGAAGTCGACCAGGACCCATCCGCGGCCAGGCACGTCGAGAACCTGTCCGAGATGGTAGTCGCCGTGAATTCGTTGCAGCACAGGCCATCTGGCGGACGACACCGACTCGATGGACTCGAGGACCATCGAGTCGTAGGCTGCCAGGGCGGGCACCTCGGAGACCGCCGCGGCATGGCGGGCGCGCATGCTCCGGGTCAGGGTGACGACGTCGTCGTCGGTCGCGACCCGGGTGCTCATGGCCTGTGCCAACGTCGCGTGAACCTGTGCTGTGGCCTGACCCAGGCTACGGGCCTGCTCGCTGAAGTCCGCACCGGAGGCCACGGCCGCCAGAGCCACCCGCCAGGCGTCCTCGACCCCGGGGAGGAACTCCTGGGCGAAGGCCAGGTGACCTCGGGCCACGCCGTCCGGAGCGCTGGCGTCCGGCCACTCCCCGAACACGTTGCCGACAGGGCTGGGTACCTGCATTGAGCCGGCGGCGGCAAGCGCCGACTGCACTACGACGTCAGGGTTCTCACCGTGGTGCAACACTCGAAACAGCTTGCAGATCAACGGGTTCGATGGGGCGCCGACGATGTCAACCAGGTCGAGGATGATCGAGGTGTTGGACTGTTCGCCGCTCAGGACGCGCGATGCCAGGACTTGGCCCTCGTGGCCCATCCGCCGCAGCAGCGCGGTGGCGAAGACAGGGTCGTGCGGCGCGTCATAGATGTACCGGGTGCCCAAGCTGTCGTCTTCGAGCGTCGCCACCAATGCGTGGTCGCCACCCGCGAGCAGGGCGCCGCGACAGGTCAGGGGGACCTGGTAGATCGTTGGAGTCTGGCCGGACTCGTCCAGCACCAGCCAAATTTCGATACCCACCTCGCCCGCTGGGTCCTCGAACCGCAGACCCCCGATCCGCGTCAGTGCGGGGACGCGGCCCTTACCGGCATACCAGCGTTGCTGGGCCACCCACGACGGCAGGAACGCCGTGATGGAAGGGGTCAGCCCCTGCATCAGAACCTCCGGATGTGGATGATGTGGACGGGCTCGCCATCGGGGCCGAGCCGGACGAAGTTGTGCTCACCCCAGTGCCACGAGGCGCCGGTGATGAGGTCATGCGCCACGAACGTATCGCCGTTGGCCAGTCCCAGGGCCGCCATGTCCAGATGGACTTGGGTCTCACGCGTCGCATGGGGGTCGAGGTTGGCGACCACGAGGATGATGTCGTCCCTGCCGTCGATCTTGCGGCGCTTCGAGAACGCCATGACGAACTCATCGTCCACGCGGTGCAGGTGCAGGTTGCGCAGCAAGTGCAGCGACGGGTGCGCTCGGCGAATCTCGTTGAGCGATGTGAGATACGGCGCCAGGGACTGCCCTGCCTTGGGGCCCCCGTCCTCGTAGTCGGACCAGCGACGGTCCTTGATCTGGTACTTCTCGTTGTCGATCTGTTCCTCGGCGCCGGGGCGTGCGACATGCTCCACAAGCTCGTACCCGGCGTAGATCCCGTACGTCGGTGCCAGGGTTGCCGCCAGCGCCGCGCGAAGCTTCCACGCCGTCGGGCCTCCGTACTGCAGGTAGGGCGTGAGGATGTCGTGTGTGGTCGGCCAGAACGATGGGCGCAGGTAGGTCGCGGTCTCGCCGGCGAGCTCGGTGACGTACTCCTCGAGCTCCCACTTCTGGTTGCGCCAGGCGAAGTAGGTGTAGGACTGCTGGAAGCCGACCTTGCCCAGCGCAGCCATCATCGCCGGCTTCGTGAACGCCTCGGCCAGCCAGATGACACCCGGATGATCCAGGGCCACGTCGGCGATAAGCCACTGCCAGAACTGCAGGGGCTTGGTGTGCGGGTTGTCGACCCGGAAGATCGTGACCCCGTGGTCGATCCAGACCTGGACCACCCGCCGAACCTCGGCGTAGATGCCGGCCGGGTCGTTGTCGAAGTTGAGCGGAAGGATGTCCTGGTACTTCTTCGGCGGGTTCTCCGCGTAGGCCATGGTCCCGTCGGCCCGCGTGGTGAACCACTGCGGGTGGCTCCTGACCCACGGGTGATCCGGCGCACACTGCAGGGCAAGGTCGAGCGCGACCTCGAGACCGAGCCGATTCGCTTCTGCCACAAAGGAGTCGAAGTCCGCGAAGGTCCCCAGCTCGGGCGCGATGGCATCGTGGCCACCGTTGGGCGAGCCGATTGCATAAGGGGAGCCGGGGTCCAGCGGTCCGGCGTTCAGGGTGTTGTTCGGGCCCTTGCGGTTGATCGCGCCGATCGGGTGGACGGGGGTCAGATAGACGACGTCGAAGCCCATCTCCGCGATGGCCGGCAGGCGCCGGGCCGCGGTCACCAACGTCCCGGAGGTCCACAGCCCGGTCCTGGGGTCCTGGGTCGCTCCTTCGGAGCGCGCAAAGATCTCGTACCACGCGCCATACAGGGCGAGCTCACGTTCCACCAGCCATCCGTATGCCGCGCTGGGGCTCACGTGGTCGCGCAACGGACGGCTTGCCATCTCGGCACGGACCTCGGGAGCGACAGCTGCCTGCAGGCGTGCCTGCGCGGGGCGGGTCGCGTCCCGCAGCGCCACGATCGCGTCGGCGAGCGGTTCGGCCCCGGCGGGCGTGCGGGCGACTTCCTCCAGCGCACGCTCCAGAACCAGCGCGCCCTCCTGGAGCATCAGCTCGGTGTCCACATCGGCGGCGACCTTGATGGTCGCGTCGTGCTCCCAGGTGCCGTAGGGGTCCGACCAGCCCTCCACCCGGTAGGACCACAGTCCGGTCCGGTCAGCACTTATCGTGGCTGACCAGTGGTCGAGCCCGGGTGCGACCAGCGTCATCGGCAGATGTCGTTCGCTGCCGTCGGGGTCGGTCAGGACCACCGTGGCATTGACGGCATCGTGGCCTTCGCGAAAGACCGTGGCGGTCACGTCGAACGGTTCGCCAACCACCGACTTGGCAGGGAACGCGCCGCGCTCGATGCAGGGGGCGACCTGGAGAACCGGAATGCGGCCGACGGCGCGGGGGGCAGCAGGGTGCGGGGGGCTCGCTGTCACCCGCCCGAGGCTACTCGTTGCGTCGTTCGGACGTCGCCTATGATCTTCGACCGTGAAGGCTATCCGTCGCTTCAGCGTCCGCACCGTCCTACCCGAGCCGATCGCCGCGTTGGGAGAGCTGGCCAGCAATCTGCGCTGGTCCTGGCACCCCGCCACGCGGGACCTGTTCTCCGAAATCGACCCCAAGCGCTGGGCCACAGTCCGCGAGGACCCGGTCGCCATGCTCTCCGCCCTGTCGGCCGACGAGCTCCAGGGCCTGGCCTCGAACGAGGTCTTCGTGGCCACGGTCCACGCGGCGGCCCGGGATCTCGCGACGTACCTGAGTGAGCCCCGCTGGTACCAGAGCTGGGCTGCCGAGGTCGAGGGTGGCGCTCCCGCCTCGATCGCCTACTTCAGCCCCGAGTTCGGCATCACCGAGGTGCTGCCGCAGTACTCCGGTGGCCTGGGCATCCTCGCCGGGGACCACCTCAAGTCAGCCTCGGATCTTGGTGTGCCCGTCGTCGGCGTTGGCCTGTTCTACAAGACCGGCTACTTCAAGCAGTCGCTGAACCTCGACGGCTGGCAGCAGGAGACCTACCCGGTGCTCGACCCGGACGACCTGCCGCTGGCGCTGCTGCGTGAGGCCGACGGAACGCCCTGCATCATCACCATCGACCTTCCCGGCGCCCGGGTGCTCCGCGCCCACGTGTGGAGGGCCCAGGTAGGCCGGGTTCCCCTGCTGTTGCTCGACTCCGACGTCCAGGACAACGACGAGGGAGCTCGCGGGATCACCGATCGGCTCTATGGCGGCACCGGCGAGCTGCGCCTTCAGCAGGAGATGCTGCTGGGCATCGGTGGCGTCCGCGCGCTGCGCCTGTGGTCACGACTGACCGGTGCACCGGCTCCAGACGTCTTCCACACCAATGAGGGTCACGCCGGCTTCCTGGGCGTCGAGCGGATGCGCGAGCTGACCAGCCAGCACACCATGAGCTTCGACGAGGCTCTCGAGGCGGTCCGCGCGGGCACGGTCTTCACCACGCACACTCCGGTCCCGGCGGGCATCGACCGTTTCGGCACCGACCAGATCCAGCTGTACTTCGGTGGCGACAACGCCATCGCCGGTGTGCCCGTCGAGAGCCTGCTGGCGCTCGGTGCGGAGGACTACCCCGGTGGCGAGGCCGGTGTGTTCAACATGGCGGTCATGGGACTGCGCCTGGCGCAGCGGGCCAACGGGGTCTCCAGGCTGCACGGCGTCGTCAGCCGTCACATGTTCGACGGTCTCTGGCCGGGGTTCGACGACACCGAGGTCCCGATCACGAGTATCACCAACGGTGTTCACGCCCCGACCTGGGTCGACCGCAAGGTCTACGAGCTCGCAGCCAAGCACTTGGGGACCACCGAGGTTGCCGATCACGATGCGTGGGCGGGCATCAACGGCGTCCCCGGTGACGAGATCTGGGCAACCAGGCGGGGCATGCGCGAGCAGCTCGTCCTGGAGGCCCGTCGCCGGATGAGGTCGAGCTGGCTCAAGCGTGGCGCCAGCCCGGCCGAGCTCGGCTGGATCGAGGACATCCTGGATCCCGACGTGCTCACCATCGGTTTCGCCCGGCGGGTCCCGACCTACAAGCGGCTCACCCTCATGCTGAGCGACCCTGCACGCCTGAAGAAGATCCTGCTGAACCCCGAGCGTCCGGTGCAGGTCGTCATCGCGGGCAAGAGCCACCCGGCCGACGAGGCCGGCAAGAAGCTCATCCAGCAGCTGGTGAAGTTCGCGGACGACCCCGAGGTGCGTCACCGGATCGCCTTCCTGCCGAACTACGACATCGCCATGGCCAAGTACCTCTACCCGGGCTGCGACGTCTGGCTGAACAACCCGTTGCGCCCGTTCGAGGCGTGCGGCACGTCCGGCATGAAGTCTGCGCTCAACGGTGGGCTCAATCTCTCGATCCTCGACGGCTGGTGGGACGAGTGGTACGACGGTGAGAACGGCTGGGCCATACCGACCGCCGACGGTGTCGAGGACCCGGACCGCCGCGACGACCTCGAGGCGGCCGCGCTCTATGACCTCATCGAGGGCTCCGTCGCACCCCGCTTCTACGACGTCGACGACGACGGGCTGCCCCAACGCTGGCTGTCGATGATCAAGCACACCTTGTCCACCCTTGGCCCCAAGGTGCTGGCGTCCCGTCAGGTTAGGGACTACACCACCGAGCTCTACGGCCCCGCGGCCCGTGCGGGCTGGGCCATGGACGGACCCACCTGGGCAGGTGCGCGGGACCTCGCGGCATACAAGGCCAAGGTCCGGGCCGGTTGGGCCGGTGTGCGGGTGGATCACGTTGAGTCCTCAGGTGTCTCGGACTCTCCGCAGGTCGGCGACACCCTTCACGTGCGTGCGTTCGTGTCCCTGGGTGACCTGGACCCTGACGAGGTCGACGTGCAGGTGGCGCACGGTCGCGCCTCGGAGTCCGACGACCTGCGAGACATCGAGACGGCGCCGTTGGGCTTCGCCGAGTCCTACGAGGGTGGCCGGCACCGCTTCGAAGGCAGCCTCGTGCTGACCCGCACCGGAGCCTTCGGCTACACCGTTCGGGTCCTGCCCAAGCACCCCGGCATGGCGAACGCCACCGAGATGGGCCTGGTCGCCAACGCCTGATCGCAGCCGGGTCTACAGGGCGAGGCGGTAGACCCGAACCGAGGCTGCGGTGAGGGTGACGGGTCCATCTTCAACAGCGCCCTCCGTGTCTTCAACGTCGCAGGAAGCCGGCGGTCGCTCCCAGGCGCTGTCCCAGACCAAGCGGTATGCCGCGCCCTCGCCCCGGGCCGGAAGGGTCACCTCGGCGCTGCGGGCGCCGCCATGGAAGACGATCAGCAGCGACTCTCCGCCGACGTGTGAGCTGTTGAGGAACATCGTCAGCGTCCGGGTGTGCGGGTCGTCCCACGTGCCGTTGTGCATCGGCTGGCCGTCCGCTGCGAACCACTGGAGGTCGGCCAACCCGTCCTGGCGGATCGCGCGCCCGGTGAAGAAAGACCGTTGTGCCAGAACGGGACTGGTCGCTCTGAGTCTGGTCAGGAAGCGTGTCGTCGCCAACAGGTCGCCTTGCCACGGCTCGAGATCCCAGTCGAACCACGACAGGTCGTTGTCCTGGCAGTAGGTGTTGTTGTTGCCCCGCTGAGAACGTCCGAGCTCGTCGCCGGCGTTGATCATCGGCACACCGGTAGCCAGCAGCTCGGTGGCCAGCAGGTTGCGGATCGAGCGGCGCCGCGCGGCCAGCAGCGACGCGTCCGCGCCGGGCCCCTCCACCCCGTGGTTCCACGACCGGTTGTCGTCGTGGCCGTCGCGGTTGCCCTCACCGTTGGCGCCGTTGTGCTTGTGTGCATAGATGGTCGTGTCGGCCACGGTGAAGCCGTCGTGCGCGGCGACGTAGTTGACCGAAGCGATCGGGCCACGGTCGTGGGCGCCGAACAGGTCCTGGGAGCCGGCCAGTCGGGTGGCCAGCTCACGCACCCCGTGGCCCGGCTCATGGCGGGCCGAGCGCTCGACGTCCGAGAGCCAGAACGTGCGCACCGTGTCACGGAAGCGGTCGTTCCACTCGGCGAAGGGCGGTGGGAACTGGCCGGTGCGCCAACCGTGCACGCCGAGGTCCCACGGCTCGGCGATCAGCTTGACCCGCGAGAGCACCGGGTCGGTCCGCAGGGCGACCAGGAACGGGTGGTCCGGGTCGTACCCGTCGTCGCGACCACGTCCGAGCGCCACCGCCAGGTCGAACCGGAAGCCGTCGACATGGCACTGCCCGACCCAGTACCGCAGGGAGTCCAGAACCATCCGGGCGACCACCGGGTGGCGCAGGTCGAGGGTGTTGCCGCATCCCGTCACGTCGATGTCACGTCCGCGCTCGTCCAGGCGGTAGTAGGCGCGGTTGTCCAACCCCCGCCACGACAGCGTCGCTCCGTCCCGACTCTGCTCGCAGGTGTGGTTGTAGACGACGTCGAGGATGACCTCGAGGCCGCCAGCATGGAGCAGCTTGACCATGCCCTTGAACTCGTCGAGCACGCCTTGCGGATCGCTCGACGCGGCATAGGCCGCCTGGGGCGCTGAGAATCCCAAAGTGTTGTAGCCCCAATGGTTCACGAGTCCTCGTTGCACCACCGCGGGCTCGTGGCTGAACGCATGGACCGGTAGCAGCTCCACCGATGTCACACCCAGCGCCTGTAGGTGCGCGATGGTGGCGGGGTGTGCCATCGCGGCATACGTCCCGCGCAACGGCTCCGGGATCCCGGGGTGGCGTTTGGTGAGGTTGCGGACGTGAGTCTCGTAGATGACGGTCTCGGCCCACGGGATCTGGGGCGGGGCGTCGTCGCCCCAGTCGAAGCGTTCGTCGACGACAACGGCCCTCGGCACGTATGCCGCACTGTCGCGTTCGTCCCTGACGTCGGGGTCGCCGCGCAGCGCAGCGTCCACGACATGGCCGAACACCTCCGGGCGCCAGGTCACCTGGCCCTCGATCGCCCGGGCGTAGGGATCCAGCAGCAGCTTTGCAGCGTTGTACCGCAGGCCCTGCGCGGGCTGCCACGGGCCGTGCGCCCGCACGGCATACCGCTGACCGGCGCAGAGCCCGGGAACCGAGCCGAACCACGTCCCATGGGCGCGGTCGGCCAAGGTGATCCTGCGCTCGCTGGCGCCGGCGGCGTCGCCGGCCTCGAAGAGGCAGATCTCGACCGCGTCCGCGTGCCCCGCATAGACGGCGAAGTCCACACCATCGGACGTCACAGTGGCCCCGAGCGGGGGAGGGAGATCAGGGGAGGGGTGCATGGCCGCAAGCGTAGGCAGTCGTTACCTTAGGCACATGACCGATCCGACTTCGCTGCCGAACCTCCCGCCCCCGCCCAGCGAGCACCCCCTTCGTGGACGTGTGCTCGACGCCCTGCTCGACGAGGGCTTCGAGCCCACCATCGACGACGACGGCGATGTGGCTTTCACGGTGCAGGACCAGCAGCTGTTCGTGCGCTGCATGGAAGGCGACTTCACCATCATGCGCGTCTTCGGGCAGTGGCAGATCGGCACCGACGTCCCGCAGGACCCGCTGACCCAGCTGATGGCCTGCAACGAGCTGACCCTGCGCCTCAACGTGGTCAAGGCCGGCATCGCGAACGAGACCCTCGTCGTGACCGGCGAGCACGTCATCGGCGCGGACACCGACGTCAAGGGACTGCTCGTGGTCACGACCCAGCTGGTGCTGTCCGCGGTCCACATGTGGCACGAGACGATCAAGAGCCAGGCGCACGGCGAGGGCGAGGAGCAGTCATGAGCGATTTCGTCCGGCTCGAGGTCGAGGGTGGCATCGGCACCATCCGGCTGGACCGACCCCCCATGAACGCGCTGAACATCGAGATCCAGGACGCACTGCTCGCCGTCGCCGCCGAGGCGACCGCGCGGCGCGACGTCTCTGCGGTCATCGTCTACGGCGGTGAGAAGGTTTTCGCGGCCGGCGCTGACATCAAGGAGATGCAGACCATGTCCTACACCGACATGGTCGACCGTTCCGCGGCGTTGCAGGCCGCCTTCACTGCGATCGCCCGGATCCCCAAGCCCACTGTGGCCGCCATTACCGGCTACGCGCTCGGCGGCGGCTGTGAGCTCGCACTGGCCTGCGACTTCCGGGTTGCCGGCGAGACCGCCAGGCTTGGCCAGCCCGAGATTCTGCTCGGTGTCATCCCGGGCGCCGGTGGCACACAGCGACTTTCGCGGCTGATCGGTTCGTCCCGGGCCAAGGACATCATCTTCACCGGGCGATTCGTCTCGGCCGAGGAAGCCCTGCGCATCGGACTCGTGGACGAGGTCGTCGCGCCCGAGGACGTCTATGCCGCGGCGCGTCGGCGTGTCGAGCGCTACGTGGGCGGTCCGGCATACGCCATCCGTGCGGCCAAGGAGGCCATCGACCGTGGCCTCGAGGTTGATCTCGAGACCGGCCTGGAGATCGAGCGGATGCAGTTC
>JAYSQM010000064.1:0-9769 GCA_043721575.1 Phycicoccus sp. | reverse complement strand
ACCTCGAGCGCGAAGCGCGCGACGTCGAACGGTTCCTGACGGTGGCTCACTAGGCTGTGCCGGTGAGCGAAACGAGCAAGGTGCTGGGCATCAAGGTCTCTGTCATCGGGGCCGCCGGGCGCATGGGATCCGAGGTATGCCGCGCCGTCGAGGCCGCGCCGGACCTCGCGCTGGTGGGCAGCTACGACCAGGGCGACGACCTCGGTGATCTCGGTGGGGCCGATGTCGTCGTGGAGTTCTCGGTGCCGGGCGCCTCCGCGGCCAACGTTGCCCACTGCGTCGATCGTGGGACTCACGTCGTTGTCGGGACGACCGGCTGGACGCAGGACAAGGTGGAGGCAGTGCGGTCGCAGCTGATCGGCAAGCCTGAGGTTGGGGTGCTCATTGCGCCAAACTTTGCGATCGGCGCAATTCTGATGATGTCCTTCGCCCAGCAGGCGGCTCAGTTCTACGAGTCGGTCGAGATCGTCGAGCTGCACCACCCCGACAAGGTCGACGCACCGTCGGGCACCGCTGCCCGTACGGCCTCGCTGATCGCCCGGGCCCGCCAGGATGCTGACCTCGGCGGCGTCCCCGACGCCACCACCTCGGATCCCGATGGCGCGCGCGGCGCGCGCGTGGACGGCATACCGGTGCATGCGTTGCGGTTGCGTGGTCTCGTGGCCCATCAGGAGGTCCTGTTCGGCGCGACCGGTGAGCTGCTGACGATCCGCCACGACTCGTTCGACCGGGTTAGCTTCATGCCTGGCGTCCTGGAGGGGGTGCGCCGGGTGGCCGACCACCCCGGACTGACGGTCGGCCTCGAGAACTATCTCGGACTGGCCTGAGCTCGTTGCCGCATGGTGTCGGCCGAATGCACCGCAGCCGGATCGGTATCGTCCTGATGGACCACGCAGAACTGCACGACGCAGCCTCGACCTGGCGGTTCGGCGACTCGGCGAGGGGACGTCCGCGCGGATCCACCTCCTTAGGCACCGTCCCTAGGTTTGCCCCCGATCCATGCTGCGGTCCCTAGGTTTGCCCGGATCAGCCCCAGCCGAGGGCTCGCAGCGTCCCAGCGGTCGCTGCCGCCAGGATGACCACGACCAGGAACGGCGCCCGCAGGAGCAGAGCGGTCACCGCGACGGCCACCCCCGCTGCGCGTGCGTCCAGGACCAGCCCACCTCCGTGTCCGGTGAACGTCTGAACCGCCACGAGGGCCGACAGCAGGGCCACCGGCAGCATCGCCGTCACCCTGGAGACGACCGGGCCGTCCAGAATCTGGTGCGGCACGATGTAGCCCAGATACTTGAGCGCGAACGCGAGGCCGCTGGCGACCAGAACGGTGGTCCAGAGCGTCATGGGGAAGCCTCCTCATCACGTGAGCCGTCAGTGCGAAGGATTATTGGCGTTCTGACACACATTTTCCTTCACCTTCTTGCGTCGGGGAGATCATCGGGCTCGCAGTCCGGCCACGATGGCGGCAAGGGCGGCGACCAGGACGGGTATGCCGGCCGGGGCGTGAGGAGCCACGACCAGTGCGATGACGGCTGAGACGGCGGCGACCGCGCGGGCGTCCCCGGTCTTCAGACGTGGCCAGAGCAGCCCGCAGAAGGCGGCCGGGGCGGCCGCGTCGAGACCGAACCGTTTGGGGTCCCCGAGCGCGTTGCCCACGACGGCACCGACGATCGTCATCAGGTTCCACAGCGCGAATACCGCAAGGCCGGTGGACCAGAAGCCGAGCCGCTGCGCAGACCGCTCGGGCTGGGCGACGCCGACGGCGGTGGACTCGTCGATGGTCAGCTGAGCGGCGGCCACCCGGCGCAGGCCGCTGACCCCGAGCAGCCGTGACATCTGCAGCCCGTAGAGGCCGTTGCGGATGCCGAGCAGGGTCGATGTCGCCACCGCCGCAGCCCCCGAGCCGCCGGTCGCGACGATGCCCACGACCGCGAACTGCGAGGCACCGGAGAAGAGCAGGGCCGACAGCGCGATCGTCTGCCAGAGGTCGAGGCCGGCCGCCACCGACAGGGCGCCGAAGCTGATGCCGTAGGTCCCCGTCGCCACGCCGACCGACAGACACTGGCGCAGTACCTCTTTGCGGCGCTGGTCAGCGAGGTGGGGCTCGTGCATGGGGACCCGGGGGTCAGTCCTGGGAGAGGTTGGCGGTCAGTCGCACCTCGCGGGCGACCGTCCCGTCGACGTCGATGACCCGGTCGCGGTAGGCGCCGTCGGGTGAGAGGCCGGCTGCGGTCAGGAAGGCTCGGGTGTCCTCGGCATCGACCAGAAGCCACGCCGACATGGAGCGGAACCCCTTGCCGCGCAGCGTGTCCACTGCGGCGTTGAGCAGACGCGAGCCGTGACCGCTGCGTCGGGCGTCAGGGTGTACACCCAGGGCCAGTACCTCGCCCGAGGTCTCGGTGGCGTCGGTGTCGACACTCGGACCCACGGCGGCGAAGCCGACGACCTCCTCACCGGAGCAGCCCACCAGCAACACGTGGCGAGGGCTCGGGGGAGTGCTCAGCGAGGCGCGCCAGACGCGCGCGAAGCTGGGTCCGTCGAACTGCTCGACCACCTCCTGCGACAGGACGTGGGCGTACGTGGCACGCCATACGGCCGCCTGGACCAGACCGACCGCAGGGGCGTCGCTGGGGCGGGCGATCCGGGCGCTGGCGTCGGCGACCGGACCGGTCGCGGGGGAGTGCGCGTGGTCGTGAGCGACGGAGTGCGGGTGGCTGTGGTCGTGGGACACGCGGCAATCCTCCCACTCTCATCCGATGTGACACTTCTGCGACACCGTTGTGAGGTTGTGTAACAAGTCGGCATACTGTCTCCATGGATGGCAACGACTTCATCGACCCCGACGAGCCGCTGAACGACGCTGAGTCCGGGGACGTCGATGACGCTGTGGCGGCAGCCGCGACGGCTCTCGCGCAGCGTCCGGTGGGGGGCTCGTCCTTCGAGGCACTGCTGGCTGCTGACCAGCGCATCGAGCCGCGGGACGAGATGCCGGAGGCCTATCGCAAGACGCTGATCCGCCAGATCGCCCAGCATGCGCACTCCGAGATCATCGGCATGCAGCCGGAGGGCAGCTGGATCGGCCGTGCGCCGTCACTGCGCCGCAAGGCCATCCTGATGGCCAAGGTGCAGGACGAGGCCGGGCACGGGCTCTACCTCTACGGCGCAGCCGAGACGCTGGGTATCGACCGTGCCGAGCTGCTGGACATGCTGCACAGCGGCAGGCAGAAGTACTCCTCGATCTTCAACTACCCGACGCTGACGTGGGCAGACAACGGCGCCATCGGATGGTTGGTCGACGGCGCGGCGATCATGAACCAGGTGCCGTTGTGCCGTTGCTCCTACGGTCCGTACGCCCGCGCGATGATCCGAGTCTGCAAGGAGGAGTCCTTCCACCAGCGACAGGGCTTCGAGATCCTTTGGACCCTGATGCGGGGCACCCAGGCGCAGCAGGACATGGCCCAGGACGCCGTGAACCGTTGGTGGTGGCCGGCGTTGATGATGTTCGGACCTCCGGACACCGGCGAGGTGTCCACTCCGGGTGGGCACACCGAGCAGTCGATGGCCTGGGGCATCAAGCGTTTCAGCAACGACGCCTTGCGTCAGAAGTTCGTCGACATGACGGTTCCGCAGGCCCATAAGATCGGGCTCACGCTGCCGGACCCCGACCTGAGGTGGAACGAGGAGACGGGGCACTGGGACTTCGGTGCGGTCGACTGGAGCGAGCTCTGGCGCGTCATCAAGGGTGACGGAGCCTGCAACGCCGAACGGATCGAGCACCGGGTCAGTGCCCACAACGAGGGGGCCTGGGTGCGCGAAGCAGCCAACGCGTATGCCGCCAAGCAGGACCGCGCGCAGCGGGAAGAGTACGTCGCATGAGTACGCCTGCGGTCAAAGGGGACTCGTCCGAACGCAGCTGGCCCCTGTGGGAGGTCTTTGTCCGCGGCAAACGCGGTCTCTCGCATGTCCACGTCGGCTCGATCCACGCCCCTGACGCCGAGATGGCCCTGCGTAACGGTCGGGACGTCTATACGCGTCGCCAGGAGGGTGTCTCCCTGTGGGTGGTCAAGTCCGTTGACATCACGGCAAACAGCCCCGACGAGCGCGACTCGTTCTTCGACCCCGCGGCCGACAAGGTCTATCGCCACCCCACGTTCTACGACGTGCCCGCGGATGTCGAATACCTATGAGCAAGAATGCGATTGACACCAGCTTGATTGACACCAGTGCGACGACGGTTGCGGCGGCCTACTGCCTGCAGCTCGGCGATGACGCCCTCATCTACGCGCAGCGACTGGGTGAGTGGATCAGCCGCGCTCCGCAGATCGAGGAGGACATGGCACTGGGCAATGTCGGCCTCGACCTGCTCGGTCAGGCGCGGGTGCTGCTGACCCGGGCCGGCGAGCTCGATGGCACCGGCCGCTCCGAGGACGAGCTCGCCTACCTGCGCGACGAGCGCGAGTTCCACAACGTCCACCTGGTCGAGCAGGAGCGCAGCGACTTCGGCTTCGAGATGGCCCGGATGCTGTGGTTCGCCGCCTATCAGTGCGAGCTGTATGCCGCGCTGGTCAACTCCAGCGACGACACGATCGCCGGCGTGGCAGCCAAGGCCGTCAAGGAGGTCGACTACCACCGCGACCACGCCACCCAGTGGGTCCTGCGCCTCGGTGACGGAACGTCAGCGTCGCACGTACGGATGCAGGAGGCGCTCGAGCGGGTCGCGCCTTTCGTCGCAGAGCTGTTCGAGGACGATGCTGTCAGTGTCGCAGCCGCCGAGGCCGGAGTGGGCGCGCTGCCGTCTTCGTTGTGGGACGGTGCTTTTGGCCATGTCTCGCGGGTTGTGCGCCAGGCCACACTGACTCTTGCCGCCGACCCCACCTGGCGTTCGCGGGGCGGCCGCAACGGTATCCACTCCCGCCCGATGGGACTCTTGCTCGCGGAGATGCAGCACATTGCGCGCTCACACCCCGGTGCCACGTGGTGACAGCAACATCAACAGCAACCGTGGACCTGCGAGCCGCCATCGCGTCCATCCCTGACCCCGAGGTCCCCGTCATCACCATTGAGGACCTCGGCATCCTGCGCGAGGTTCTGGTCGACGAGCGGGCCCGGACGGTGACCGTGCTGATCACCCCGACCTACTCCGGATGCCCGGCAATGGACGCCATCCGTCAACACATCGAGCACGTGGCCCGACGCGCGGGATACACCGCGAGGGTGCAGACCCGGCTCGCCCCAGCCTGGACCACCGACTGGATGTCCGCGGCAGGTCGCCACAAGCTGCGCGAGTTCGGAATCGCTCCACCTGGTCAACGGTCCGAGGTCGTTACGCAAGCGGTCGATGTCAGCCTCACGGTCCGTCGGGTCACCTGCCCGCTCTGCGGTTCGGTTGACACGCAAGAGATCTCACGGTTCGGCTCGACGGCGTGCAAGGCGCTGCGTCGGTGCAACGAATGCCGTGAGCCCTTCGATGAGTTCAAGGCGATCTGATGACTTCGTTGATCACCAGGCCGGCGCGACACCGCGCGCGCTTCCACACTCTGACCGTCACAAACGTCGAGCGACTCACCGACGATGCGGTCGCGATCTCGTTCGCCGTTCCGGACGACCTGGCCGACGAGTTCGTGTTCGAGCCGGGACAGCACCTCACGCTGCGGGCGACCGTTGACGGCCATGACGTCCGGCGGTCCTACTCGATCTGCCGATCGCGCCGCGATGTGTTGGAGCGCAAGGAGCTTCGCGTCGCCTCAGCTCGCGTCGCCGGGGGTCTGATGTCCAACTGGATCAACGACAGCGTCGTGGCAGGCGCCGAGATCGAGGTGATGACCCCCTTGGGGGGATTCACCTGCTCCACGCAACCGGACGGCATACGGCATCACGTCGCCATCGCGGCCGGGTCGGGCATCACTCCGGTCATGTCACTGCTCTCGACGGCCCTGGCCGAGGAGCCTGCGTCACGCGTGACACTCATCTTCGGCAACCGGCGGACGACGTCGATCATGTTCCTGGAGGAGCTCGAGGATCTCAAGAACGTGTACCCGGACCGGTTCCACCTGATCAACGTCCTTTCCCGCGAGGCCCAGGACGTGGAGCTGTTCAACGGCCGGATCGATCGCGAACGGCTGGAACGGATCCTTGGCGCCATCGTCCCGGTGCCGACCGTCGACCAGTGGTACCTGTGTGGTCCATTCGGTCTGGTCGAGAGTGCCCAAGGGCTCCTGGCCGACCTCGGCGTCGACCCCCATCACGTCCACCACGAGGTCTTCCACGTCGACGACTCCGGTGTGCCTGTGGCCGCGGTCGAACCCGTCGTGACGGTGCCTGGCGAGCCGGCTGAGGCGGTGGTCACCGTCAACCTCGACGGCCGCACGACGGTGATCGAGATGCCGTCACGTCAAGAGACGATCCTGGCTGCGACGCTGCGCGCCCGCCCGGACGCGCCCTTCAGCTGCACCGGCGGCGTGTGTGGCACCTGCCGGGCCCGCGTGGTCGAGGGTGAGGTCCGGATGGACCGCAACTACGCCCTCGAGCCCGAGGAGGTTGCTGCCGGCATCGTGCTGGCCTGTCAGGCGCACCCGATCACGGACACGGTCGCGCTCGACTACGACGCCTGACCTCAGCGCTTGCGTTCGTAGGTGACGAAGGCGAACCCGTCATGCCCTTCCCGCGCGGTCTCGTTCCAGTGGTCGGGGTCGAACGTGGGGAAGAAGGCGTCGCCTTCGGGCGACTGCTCGATCTCGGTCAGCATCATCTGTTCGGCGAACGGCATGGCCTGTCGATAGACCTCGCCGCCGCCGACGACGAACACCTCGGTCGGCCCGGCCAGCGCGAGGGCTTCGGGCAGGGAGTGGGCGACCTCGACACTGGGGGCTTGCCAACCCTGCTGACGGGTGATGACGATCGTGCGACGACCTGACAACGCACGGCCGATCGCGTCGTAGGTCTTGCGCCCCATCACCATGGTGTGACCCATCGTGGTGGCCTTGAAATGTGCCAGATCCTGTGGCAGGTGCCACGGCATGTCGCCGTCACGGCCGATCACGAGATTGGTGCCCACAGCGGCAAGCAAGGTGATCGTCATACCGCGATCGGGGCCTTGATGCCGGGGTGCGGGTCGTAGCCCACCAGCTCGAAGTCCGACGGGGCGAAGTCGTCAATGCCCTTGCGGTCCGGGTTGACCCGCAGCCGGGGGAGTGCGCGGGGCTCGCGGGTCAGCTGCAGGCGGGCCTGGTCGAGGTGGTTGACGTAGAGGTGCGCGTCACCGAGGGTGTGGACGAAGTCGCCCGGCTGGAGCTCGCAGACCTGCGCGACCATCATCGTCAACAACGCGTAGGAGGCGATGTTGAAGGGCACGCCGAGGAAGATGTCGGCCGAGCGCTGATAGAGCTGACAGGAGAGCCGGCCGTCGGCGACGTAGAACTGGAACATCGTGTGGCACGGCGGCAGTGCCATGCTGTCGATGTCGGCGACGTTCCAGGCACTGACGATGTGCCGACGCGAGTCCGGGTTGGTGCGGATCGACTCGATCACGGCGGCGATCTGGTCGACGGAGCGGCCATCAGGGGTGGGCCAGGAGCGCCACTGGTGCCCATAGACCGGGCCGAGCTCCCCGCGCTCGTCGGCCCACTCATCCCAGATCGTGACGCCGCGCTCCCGCAACCAGGCGACATTGGTGTCGCCGCGCAGGAACCAGAGCAGCTCGCAGATGACCGACTTCATGTGCAGCTTCTTGGTCGTTGGGACCGGGAAACCCTCAGCGAGGTCGAAGCGCATCTGATGGCCGAAGACGCTCAGGGTGCCGGTGCCCGTGCGGTCGTCCTTGGCGGTCCCGTTCTCCAGGACGTGGCTGAGAAGGTCCAGATACTGACGCACGACTGCAAGGTAGCACCCAGCAGAATGCGACTCAGGTCACATTGAATCGGGGTTGTCGTTTGTAACGCTTTGGCTGGTGGGAGCGATCTAACTGCCAGATCGCGTCGTTACCGGGCCCCCGAGCGGGTAGCGACGCGATCCTTGGTTTCCGGACATCATGGGTGAAGGCGATATCGTGGCCCCATGTCTAGTGCGCCGCTCTTTGGCCGAGTCCTCACGGCCATGGTCAGCCCGATGAATCCAGATGGGTCCCTGGATCTGGACGGCGCCCAACAGCTGGCCGCGCACCTGGTGGACAACGGGCACGACGGACTGGTCGTCAACGGCACGACCGGGGAGTCTCCCACCACGACCGACGCCGAGAAGGTCGCCCTCGTCCGCGTCGTCGTCGAGGCCGTCGGGCACCGCACCCATGTCATCGCCGGCGCTGGCAGCAACAACACCGCCCACTCGGTCGAGAGCGCCCGGGCCGCAGCAAGGGCCGGCGCGCAGGCCCTGCTGGTCGTGACGCCGTACTACAACAAGCCGCCCCAGGAAGGGGTCCTCGCGCACTTCACCACGGTCGCGGACGCCACCGACCTGCCGGTGATGGTCTACGACATCCCTGGACGGACCGGCATAGCGATCCACACCCAGACGTTCCTGCGGCTGGCCGCCCACCCTCGCATCGTCGCCGTCAAGGACGCCAAGGGCGACCTGTTCGCCGCCAGCGAGGTCATGTCACAGACCGACCTGCAGTGGTATTCCGGGGACGACGTCCTCAA
Source organism: Phycicoccus sp. (assembly GCA_043721575.1). Lineage (GTDB taxonomy): Bacteria > Actinomycetota > Actinomycetes > Actinomycetales > Dermatophilaceae > UBA4719. The sequence continues at coordinate 1,139 of JAYSQM010000064.1, read as the reverse complement.
CCTCGCTCACCTCACGCAAGGCGCGGTGGGTATCGTCAGCGTCGTCGGCCACGTGGCCGGCACGCAGTATGCCGAGATGGTCGCCGCCGTTGTCGAGGGCAACCTCGCGCGGGCCATCGAGATCCACCGGCAGCTGATACCCGCGGTCAACGCCGTCATGAACATCACCCAAGGCGCGATCAGCGTCAAGGCCGCACTGCGCGACCGGGGCGTCATCGCCTCGGATGCCGTGCGTCTGCCGTTGATCAGCGCCACCACCGACCTGCTCGCCCAAGTGCGAGAGGGTCTTTCGCAGTCAGGACTGAATTGAGCCATCCCCATCCCGAGCTGACCCCCCCACCACCGCTGGCGAAGAACGCCGTACGCGTCGTCGCGCTCGGTGGTCTGGGTGAGGTCGGCCGCAACATGGCCGTCATAGAGCACGCAGGACGGTTGCTGATCGTCGACTGCGGAGTGCTCTTCCCCGAGGACCACCACCCCGGCATCGACCTGATCCTGCCGGACTTCGAGTACATCCAGGATCGGCTCGACGACATCGACGCGATCGTGCTCACCCATGGTCACGAGGACCACATCGGGGCCGTGCCGTACCTCCTGCGCCTCAAGGCCGACATCCCGTTGATCGGCTCGACGCTGACCCTGGCGCTGATCGAGGCCAAGCTCAAGGAACACCGGATCAAGCCCTACACCCTCACCGTCACCGAGGGCCAGCGCGAGAAGATCGGTGTCTTCGACTGCGAGTTCGTGGCGGTCAACCACTCGATCCCGGACGCACTCGCGGTCTTCGTCCGCACCCCGGCCGGCACGATCCTGCACACCGGCGACTTCAAGATGGACCAGCTGCCCCTCGACGGTCGGATCACGGATCTGCGGGCGTTCGCACGGCTCGGCGAGGAGGGCGTGGACCTGTTCATGACCGACTCGACCAACGCCGAGGTGCCGGGTTTCACGACCTCCGAGCGCGAGATCGCCCCTGCCATCGAGACCGTGTTCCGCCAGGCGAGACGCCGGGTCATCGTGGCCTGCTTCTCCTCCCACGTCCACCGTGTCCAACAGGTGCTCGATGCGGCCCACGCCAACGGCCGCAAGGTTGCCATGGTCGGTCGCTCAATGCTGCGAAACATGGGCATCGCCGAAGA
>JAYSQM010000063.1:0-3887 GCA_043721575.1 Phycicoccus sp. | reverse complement strand
GTGCCGAGGGCGGGACTCGAACCCGCACGCCCTTTCGAGCAAAGCATTTTGAGTGCTCCGTGTCTGCCATTCCACCACCCCGGCGAGGTTGCGGCGATCAGCATACCGGCCGCCGGTCCGGCCCACCCCATGCCTCGACGTCAGGGCAGGAACAGTGCCCGCGGGCGGACCAGGATGTCGGGGCGTGGACGACGTTGAGCGACGGCGTAGCCCGCGAGCACGCGCTGCACAACCTCGCGCGGAGCCGTTCTGATCATCCGGGGAACCACGCCCACCACGATGATCCCCGACGTGGTGAGGGCGGTGTCGGCGTCGATCGTCGCCACGAAGTCGGCCTCACGCGAATGATGTTCCTTCGAATGCACCATGACGGCGAGCCCAACATCGTCGAACCAGGCATCGGGCGAGATCAGTGACGTCCCGTCGGGCAGACCAAGGATGGGGTTGAGCATCGGCTCGGGCAGTCGGCTGGTGGCCAACAGCGACCTGAGCTCGGCCTCGGGAGCGGACCACGCACCGGACGCGACGTCGACCAGCGCCCGACGCACCAGCGCGCTGCCCTGGGAGGGGCCGCACTCCAGCTGGTGTACGAGCTCGTCCAAGGTCACCAGGCGGCGCTGGACCGCCTCGATCGCCAGCGCCCTGCCATCGCTCAACGACCTCATGTCCCGGGCCCAGTCGATGACGCAGCGCGCAGGCGAGGCGTAACGGATGGGACCGCGGAGCCACACCGGGTTCTCGAGGTGGCGGGTGCGGGAGATCCGAACCCAGCCCACCTCCCGGCGGCGTTGGGTGTGCGGTACGACCATCCGGACCACCGAGGAACCGCGACGAGAACGCAACTCGTGCAGCCGACAACCAACCTCCCCGGTCACCTGGGCGAGCGGGCCGGCATACAGCTGGGCGGCCATTATCCGCTGGTTGGCCGACAGCGACCCGGTATGGCCCATGATCACGCCCGGCAGAACAAGGCGCCATTGATGAGTCAGCCGCCAAGCCAGGGCTGAGGGGGTGACCCCCGTGGCCAGGAGCTGAGAGCGAGTGGCCAGACCCATCTGGGCGGCGAAGAGGTGGTCGATGTCCATCCCCGGACTGTGCGTCCATGGAGGTGCAGAGTCCAGACCCGGAGAGGCATCTGTGGATAGAGGGGTCAGCCTCGTAGGGGATGTGGACGAGCACTGAGTCGGGGCAGTCCCGAATGGCTATGCCCCGACGTGGAGACGTATGCCGAGTGGCTGCCGGCAGCAGGCATATGCCGAGTGGGTGCCTGTGTGGGGACGATTACTGCTGCCTTCACGACACCAACGGGACCCACACCGGCACCCACACGTGGGTTCGGTCAGCCGAGATCTTCGTATGCCGGTGCCACCTTGTTCTGGGCATCGCCAATGTGATGCACGCGCAGGGCGTTGGTCGAACCCGGTATGCCGGGAGGCGAGCCGGCGACGATGACCACCGTGTCACCCTCGACGCAGCGGCCGCTCCCGAGCAGCGACTCATCGACCTGCTGGGCCATCTGGTCGGTGTGTCGGGCCGCCGGCACGAGGTAGGTCTCGATACCCCAGGTGAGCGCCAGCTGCGAGCGCGTGGCCTGCACCGGGGTGAACGCCAGCATCGGGAGCTTGGAGCGGATCCGGGAGAGCCGCCTGGCCGAGTCCCCCGACTGGGTGAACGTCACGAGGTACTTGGCCCCCACAAGCTCGCCGATCTCTGCCGCCGCAGCAGTCACGGCTCCACCGACGGTGTGCGGGCGGGTGCCCAGCGGCTGAACGCGTTCGAGGCCGTGTTCCTCGGTGCTCTCGATGATCCGGGCCATCGTGGTCACCGCTTCGATCGGCCACTTGCCGACGCTCGTCTCGCCGGACAGCATGATGGCGTCGGCACCGTCCAGAACGGCGTTGGCACAGTCGCTGGCCTCGGCGCGGGTCGGTCTGGAGTTCTCGATCATCGACTCGAGCACCTGCGTGGCCACGATCACGGGTTTGGCATTGCGCCGGGCGATCTCGATGGCGAGCTTCTGAACCAGCGGGACCTCCTCGAACGGGAGCTCGACGCCGAGGTCACCACGCGCGACCATCACGCCGTCGAACGCCTTGATGATCTGCTCGAGGTTCTCGACGGCCTGCGGCTTCTCGATCTTGGCGATCACGGGCAGGCGGACACCCTCTTCGTCCATGATCTCGTGGACCCGTTCGATGTCTTTGGCGTCGCGCACGAACGACAGGGCCACCATGTCCGCGCGCAGCCGCAGCGCCCAGCGCAGGTCCGCCTCGTCCTTGTCCGACATGGCCGGCACGTTGACAGCGACTCCGGGCAGGTTGATGCCCTTGTTGTCGGACACGACACCGCCCTCGACCACCTCGGTGACGACGTCGGTGTCGGTGACCTCGAGCGCCAACAGGGCGACCTTGCCGTCATCGATCAGCAACCGGTCGCCGGGCAACACGTCGCCGGGAAGCCCCTTGTAGGTTGTCGACACGCGGTCCTGGTCACCGAGGATGTCATCGATCGTGATGGTGAAACGTTCGCCGTTGACCAGCGTGACCGGGCCATCAGCAAAACGGCCGGTGCGGATCTTGGGGCCCTGCAGGTCGACGAGCACACCCACCGCCCTGCCAGACTCGTTGCTGGCCTTGCGGACCTCGGCATACACCGCTTCGTGCTCTTCGTAGCTCCCGTGTGAGCGGTTGATCCGGGCGACGTCCATGCCCGCGGCGACCAACGCCCGCAGGGCCTCCGGTGACGATGTTGCAGGACCAAGGGTGCAAACGATCTTTGCGCGGCGCATGACGTCGATCCTATGGGCCGATCAGGTCCTGACCGCAGCCGGGTCCAGCCGGGTCTCACACGCTGAGCGGGCGGTCCGTGGGGTTCACCGGCCGGGGAAGCGCAGAGGCCCCGTTCATCAGATAGGCGTCCACTCCGGCGGCCGCCGATCGGCCCTCGGCGATAGCCCACACGATCAGCGACTGGCCGCGACCGGCATCTCCGGCAACGAACACACCCGGCACCGATGTCATGAAAGCGTTGTCCCGCTTGATGTTCGAGCGTTCGTCCAGCTCGACGCCGAGCTGTTCGACCACGCCGCCCGTCTCCGGTCCGAGGAAGCCCATGGCGAGCAGGACCAGCTGCGCCGGGATCTCGCGCTCGGTGCCCTCGACCTCGGCGAACCCCTGGCCACTGCCGCTGTCGCCAGGCTCAACCTCGACCAGACGCAGGGCCCGGACCCTGCCGGACTCGTCGCCCAGGAGCTCCTTGGTGCCCACCGCGTAGACGCGCTCTCCACCCTCTTCGTGTGCGCCCGCGACGCGAAAAAGCATGGGGTATGTCGGCCACGGCTGGTTCGCGGGGCGGTGCTCACCGGGGCGGGGCATGATCTCCAGCGACGTCACCGACCTGGCGCCCTGGCGGTGAGCGGTGCCGATGCAGTCCGCCCCGGTGTCACCACCACCGATGACGATGACGTCCTTGCCCGTGGCGACGACCTGGTTCTCGACCTGTTCGCCGAGTGCGACACGGTTGGCGGGAGGCAGGAACTCCATCGCCTGGATGACGCCGTCCAGCTCACGTCCGGGAACGGGCAGGTCACGCGGGACCGTGGCGCCGACAGCCAGAACGACGGCGTCATAACGGTCGCGCAGCGCCTTGCCGGTCAGGTCACCACCGACGTCGACCCCGTTCCGGAACCGCGTGCCCTCGGCCTCCATCTGTGCCAGACGACGGTCCAGGACGGACTTCTCCATCTTGAACTCGGGGATGCCGTAACGCAGCAGGCCGCCGGCCTTGTCGGCGCGCTCGTAGACGGCGACGGTGTGCCCGGCCCGCGTCAGCTGCTGGGCAACAGCCAGCCCAGCTGGCCCTGACCCGACAACCGCAACGGTCTTGCC
>JAYSQM010000062.1:0-2938 GCA_043721575.1 Phycicoccus sp. | reverse complement strand
CGCAGGCGCGAGATGCCGTCGGGTGTCGAGGGCGGACGGAAGCACCCGATCCGTATGCCGTGCTCCGCGCAGACCGCGACCGCGGCCAGGGCCTCTCGTGGGCCGGGCATCGGGACGGACAGCACGGCCCCGGCGGGCGGCTGGAGCCCGCAGGCCTCGGCGAGGATGGCTGCGTTGGCGCGGACGCGGGACGCCAGGCCCGGGTCGTGGTTGATAGCGGCGATCGCGGCGATCGCCGCGCCGGCAGCGGCGGGAGCCAGCCCGGTGTCGTAGATGAAGGAGCGGGCGGTGTTGACCAGCTGCTCGCGTACAGCGGGGTGTCCGAGGACCGCACCGCCTTGCGCCGCAAGGGACTTGGACAGGGTGACGGTGGTGATGACGTGGTCGGCCCGGGAGAGCCCGAGGCTGGCGCTCAGTCCCTGACCGTGGTCGCCGGCCACGCCGAGGCCGTGCGCCTCGTCGACAAGCAGGATCGCGTCGTGACGCCGGGCGATCTCGTGGAGCTCCGCCAACGGCGCGGCGTCGCCCAGGACCGAGTAGATCGACTCGACGATGATCATCGCCTTGTGCTGGGTGCGCGCACCCAGGATCCGTTCGACGTCGGCAGTGTCGTTGTGCCTTGCGACGGCGACCTGCGCCCTGGAGAGTCGGGCTGCGTCGATGAGCGAGGCATGGATGTGGGCGTCCGAGACGATCAGGGTGTCGGCATCGCTGAGGGCGGTGACCGCGCCGAGGTTGGCCTGATAGCCGGTGGAGAACGCCAACGCGCTGTCGGTCTCGAGCAGCCCGGCCAGAGCGCTCTCGAGCTGGTCGTGGATCGGCAGGGTGCCCGTGACCAGCCGGGAGGCCCCGGCTCCACCGCCGTAGGTGCGGGCTGCCGTCGCCGCCCCGAATTTGACGTCGGGGTGGTTGATGAGCCCCAGGTAGTCGTTGCCGGCCAGATCAAGAAGGTCATCGGCCGCACGTGCGACCAGCCGCCGTGTCAGGCCAAGGCGTTCGCGCTCAGCCGCCTTGGCCGCGAGGTCATCCAGGAACCAGCTCACGGGACAAGGGTGCCGCATGCCCGGCCCGGGCGAAGAGGCGCGTCCGTGATCGGCTTCCTGCGCTGGCATGGGACCTCGGGTAGTCTTCGGGCACTTCGTCGGGCCTATTCCCCCCGCGAAGTGCCCGCGAGGTCAGCGAAGTCGTCGGAGGTCAGCGACTGACCCGACGAGGGCGGAGCAGATGGCGGCGATGTCCTCGGTGGTGCTGACGTAGGGCGGCATCGTGTAGACCAGATCGCGGAACGGGCGCACCCACACCCCGCGTTCGATGGCGGCTGCACCGATCGCGTCCACGTCGGCGGGGCCGGTCAGCTGGATGACCCCGACAGCTCCCAGGGTGCGCACTTCCTTGACACAGTCGAGGTCCAGGGCTGGCTCGAGGCCAGCGCCCAGCTCCGACTCGATGCGGGCGGTCTGGCTGCGGAAGTCGTTGCGCTCCAACAGCTCCAGACTCGCCAGCGCCACGGAGCAGGCCAGCGGGTTGCCCATGAACGTGGGCCCGTGCATCAACCCTCCGGATTGACCGCCGCTCACCCCTTCGGCGACCTCCCGCGTGCACAGTGTCGCGGCCAGGGTCAGGTAGCCACCGGTCAAAGCCTTGCCCACAGTCAGGATGTCCGGCACGACACCGCAGCGGTCCGCCGCCCACAGCGTCCCGGTCCGCCCGAAGCCGGTGGCGATCTCGTCGAAGATCAGCAGAGCGCCGTGCTCGCGGGCCAGCGAGGCGAGCACCTGAACGGCATACGGGCTGTAGATATGCATCCCTCCGGCGCCCTGGAGCACCGGCTCGATCACGACCGCTGCGACCTGCGGGGCGTGCGCGGCATACAGCGCCCGCGTCTCCTGCTCCCAGGCAACCATCGCCGGGTCGTCAGCTGAGACGTTGATCCCGGCAGGTGGACGCGGGGCGAAGATCTGCTCGGGAAGAACGCCGGTGAACAGGCTGTGCATGCCGCCGACCGGGTCGCACACGCTCATCGGCGCGAACGTGTCGCCGTGGTAGCCGCCGCGGATCGTGAACATCTTGGGTCGCGGGCGCCCGGTGTTGACCTGGAACTGCCACGCCATCTTCAGGGCGACCTCGACCGAGACGGACCCCGAGTCGGCGAGGAAGACGTGTTGCAGCGGCGACTCGTCCTGCCCGTCCAGTCGCGGCGCCAGCTCGATCAGCCTGCGCCCCAAGGCGATTGCCGGTTCGTGGGTCAGCCCGCCGAACATGACGTGGCTCATCCGTCCGAGCTGGTCGCGGACGGCCTGGTCCAGCGACGGCACCGCGTAGCCGTGGATGGCGCACCACCAGGACGACATCGCGTCGATGACCTCGCGGGACTCACCCGATGGCAGCCGCAACCGCAGCCGTACGCCGGACGCGGACTTCACGAGGTATGGCGACGATGGGGTCAGAGCGGAGGAGTAGGGGTGCCAGAGGTGCTCGCGGTCGAAGGCGAGCAGGTCGGCGTGACAGGGTGAAAGATTTTGGGGGCCAGAACGCCGACAATCCTTCACGTTGGCGCTGCCGAGCTCGAGATCTCGCCGTGCTCGACGCACTTGGCGGTCCAGCCGCGCGGGATCACCTGCACGATCATGCGTCGACGACAGATCGAGCAGTATCGCGGCGGCTCGAGCTCCAGCGCCCGCTCGCAGCGCGCGTGGTCGCCCTCGACCGCAGCAGCACCGCAGCGTCCGCACCAGAGGGAGGCGCTCGTCATACCGGCGACGTCCTTGCAGTCGGGAGAGGCGGGCAGGTGTTTGGGTCAGAAGGTTTCGTTCAGGGCCTTGATCGGCATCTTGAGATCGTCGAGCAACGCCAGGTCCTCCTTGGGGTCGCGCCCCAGCGTGGTCAGGTAGTTGCCGACGATGACGGCGTTGATGCCACCGAGCAGGCCGTCGCGGGT
>JAYSQM010000061.1:0-18579 GCA_043721575.1 Phycicoccus sp. | reverse complement strand
TCAGCGGGCGCGGCGCTTGATGCGCTCGACGTCCATCAGCACGACCGCTCGGGCCTCAAGCTTGATCCAGCCCCGCGTCGCGAAGTCAGCCAGCGCCTTGTTGACCGTCTCGCGGGAGGCGCCGACGAGCTGGGCGAGCTCTTCCTGGGTCAGGTCGTGCGCGACCAGGATGCCGTCCTCGGCCGGGCGGCCGAAGCGGTTGGACAGATCCAGCAGGGCCTTGGCCACCCGGCCGGGCACGTCGGTGAAGACAAGGTCGGCAAGGGTCTCGTTGGTGCGGCGAAGACGACGGGCCAGTGCGGCCAGCATGGCCGCGGCGACGGCCGGGCGACCCGACAGGAACGAGTTGAGGTCCTCGTGGCCGAGCGCGATGAGCTGCGTCTCTGCGACGGCAGTGGCAGTCGCAGTGCGGGCGCCGGGGTCGAACAGGCTCAGCTCGCCGAACATCTCGCCCGGGCCCAGGATGGCCAGCAGGTTTTCGCGGCCGTCGGCGCTGGTGAGCCCGAGCTTGATCTTGCCCTCGCCGATCACGTAGAGCCGGTCGCCCTGGTCACCCTCGCGAAAGAGGATGTCGCCACGCTCGAGATGCGATGTCGTCATCGACTCCATCAAGGCGCCAGCGGCCTCGTCGTCCAGTGCGGCGAAAAGGGGGGCTTTTCTCACGACGTCGTTGTCCACGGCGGACAGTCTGCCAGAGCCCCGCGGGTGAGGCCGGCATTGTCCATGCGTCCGATTACTCTGGCGGGGTGCCTGCCCCATCGAGCCATCTCCCGGTGAGCCCTGTCCCGGCGAGCCCTGAGACTCCGGTCGCGTTGACCCGTCGTGCCCGCAAGATCTACCGGGCGCTGGTCGAGCGTTACCCCTATGCCCATTGCGAGCTCGACTTCGAGAACCCGTTGCAGCTGCTGGTGGCCACGGTGATGTCCGCCCAGACCACCGACGTTCGGGTGAACATGGTGACCCCGGTTGTCTTTGCCCGCTATCGGACCGCTGCGGACTACGCCTCAGCAGATCGCGCCGAGCTCGAGACGATGATCCGGTCCACGGGTTTCTATCGCGCCAAGACCGACTCGCTGATCAAGCTCGGGACGGCGCTGGTCGAGCGATTTGGCGGCGAGGTCCCGCCCCGGCTCAAGGACCTGGTCACCCTGCCCGGCGTCGGGCGCAAGACCGCCAACGTGGTGCTGGGCAACGCTTTCGGGGTCCCTGGGATCACTGTGGACACGCACTTCGGACGGTTGGCGAGGCGCTTCGGCTGGACCGGGGAGCAGGACCCGGTCAAGGTCGAGCATGCCGTGGGCGCGCTGATCCCGAAGAGGGACTGGACCATGCTCTCCCACGTCCTGATCTTCCACGGACGACGCACCTGCCACGCGCGCCAACCTGCCTGCGGCGCGTGCCCGGTTGCCAGCTGGTGCCCGTCCTACGGCGAGGGGGAGATCGACCCGGTCAAGGCGACCAAGCTGCTGAGGTACGAGCTCACCCCGGACCAGCCGTGAGCGACCCCGTCGAGGCGGCTCCCGGCATACCGCTGCAGGCCCCCGCCCTGGGGACACCCCCCGCTTGGCGGGCGATGTCGTCCGCGGCGCGCCAGCCACAGTGGATGGCGCATCTGGTGGCGCAGCTGGGTCAGCTGGAGCCGGAGTACTTCAGCCGGTTCCTGCCCCCCGAGGCGGGTGGTCGGCAGTCCGCGGTGCTGATCCTGTTCGGGCCGGGTGCCGACGGCGGCGAGGACATCGTGCTGACCGAGCGATCGCACAGCATGCGTTCGCATCCGGGTCAGGTGTCCTTTCCGGGTGGTTCGCTCGATCCCACCGACTCTGGGCCGGTCGCAGCCGCACTTCGGGAGGCGCAGGAAGAGGTGGGCCTGGACCCGGCGGGCGTTCAGGTCGTGGCCGAGCTGCCGCCCTTGTACCTGCCGCCCACCAACTTCGTGGTCACGCCGGTCCTGGCCTGGTGGGCCGAGCCGAGTCCCATCAGCGTCGTCGACCGTCGCGAGGTGGCCCGGGTGCTGCGTGCGCCGCTGTCCGAGCTCACCGACCCCTCAAGGCGATTCATGGTCGCGCACCCCAGCGGTTTCGTCGGTCCGGCGTTCGACGTCGATGGTCTGCTGGTGTGGGGCTTCACCGCCGGGCTGATCTCCAAGGTCATCGAGCTGGCCGGCCTCGAGCGGTCGTGGGACCGAGACGATCACCGACCACTGCCTGCGCACCTCATCGGAGCCCGCCACGGCCCGGTGCCGCCGGCTCGAGCTGATGGAGCCCCGTCATGACCGCGAACGTGCTCGACATCGTGCTGGCCGTCGTGTTGGTGAGCTATGGCGTCAGCGGCTATCGCCAGGGGCTCGTGGTCAGCGTGATGTCCCTGGTCGGATTCCTGTCCGGCGGCGCCCTGGGCATGTGGCTGCTGCCGGGGCTGTTGCGGCGCTGGGACAGCGTGGACAAGAACGTCGCGTGGCGCACCGTCGTGCTGGTCTTCGGGGTGTTCGTGATCGCTTCCCTGGGCCAGGCGATCGCGGTTGGCGTTGGCTCCCGCCTGCGCCGCGGGCTGCGGGTCAAGCCGGCACGGGTGATCGACTCCGTCCTGGGCGCCCTGGCCACGGTGCTCGCGGTGTCGGTGCTGGTCTGGTTCATGGCCGGTGCGGTCCGAGGGGGTGCCCCAGCGCCGTTGGCCAAGGCGATCGGCGGCTCACGAATTGTTCAGGCGATCGACCGTTTCGTGCCGCCGCAGACCGCGCGCCTGTTCGCCGGGTTCCGTTCGGTTCTCGACCGTGAGGGCTTCCCGCGTGTCTTCGAGGGCGTCCAGGCCGAGCCCATCGTTCCCGTCGCGCCACCGGACAACCGCCTGGCGTTCGGCCCGGGCGTGGGCCGTGCTGCCACCTCGATCGTCAAGATCACCGGCGTGGCCGAGTCGTGCAACCGCGGGCAGGAAGGCAGCGGTTGGGTCGTTGCCCCCGAACGGGTCGTCACCAACGCCCATGTTGTTGCCGGGACGTCGTCCGATCATGTGCGGATCCAAGGCACCGGCCGCTCGTATGACGCCAGTGTGGTCGTCTTCGACCCCCAACGTGACCTTGCCGTGCTGTCCGTGCCGGGGCTCCCGGCGCCCGCCTTGACGCAGGGCCCGAACCTCAAGCGTTCCGACAGCGCGATCGTCGCCGGCTTCCCGCTGGACGGGCCCTACCGCCTGGACCCAGCCCGGGTGCGCGACACTCTCACTGCCACAGGCGCTGACATCTATGGCAATCCGGGTGCGGTCCGTGAGGTCTACTCGCTCTTCGCCAGGGTCGAGCCGGGGAACTCCGGCGGGCCTTTGCTGTCGGCCAGCGGTGAGGTCGTCGGGATCGTGTTCGCCAAGTCGCTCGATGACGACCAGACCGGATACGCCCTCACGCTGGACGAGGCCCGCCCCGTGCTCGAGGCCGCGGGCAGCGCCTTCTCTCCCGTGAGCACCGGTGGATGTGCCGCCGGATGAGCCTGCGGCTGCTCACGGTTGGCGTCCTCACCGGTGGCGTGGTCGCGATGGCCGGTGCCGCTGTGGCGAGCTGCGGCATACCGGCTCCGAGTGGCATCTCCGAGTCTCGCGCGACAACGGTGGGTGCGGGCATCGTGGTCTCCGAGGGGCACGGGTGGAGGGGACAGCAGATTGTGGGGCCGATCCCCATGCCGGGCGCGTGCCACTTCGGTCACGAAGGAGGCGGTGGCAACGACGGTGGACCGGCGATGCCTGATCGGGCGTGCACACCCGGGGCCGTAGATGGTGCCGTCACCCAGTCGAACCTCCGGCAGACACTGTGCCGCAAAGGTGGTTACACCGACTCCGTACGGCCGCCGCGAGAGGTCACCGATGCGTTCAAAAAGGTTGCGCGTCAAGCCTATTCGACGCCTGGGCGAAGCTCGGACTACGAGCTGGACCACCTCATTCCGCTCGGTCTCGGTGGGTCGAGCGACTCGCGAAACCTGTGGCCCGAGCTCAACGTGGGCGACCCGGGCCAGTTCGACCACTCCAACCCCTACGGCAACAACGCCAAGGATGGCGTCGAGTCGAGGCTGCACACCGCCGTCTGCAACGGGGAGGTTGAACTCGCCCAAGCCCAGGAGGCCATCGCGACCAACTGGTTCACCGCCCTCACGAGACTGGGTGTCGCGCCGTGAGAGCGCCCCGGCTCGCGGGTTGGTCAGGGCGTGCTGTTCAGCCAGCGCACGAGGTGTGCGTTGACCTCGGCAGGTGCTTCTTCGGGCAGGAAATGTCCGGCGCCCGCGATGAAATGCTGCTCGAACGGACCGTCGACGTATGCCGCCGACCTCGGGGCCAGAGCCGGCACCACAGCCCCGTCCTGGTCACCCTGCAGCTGGAGCACGGGCACGGTAATGAGGGACTTCAGGCGTTGGGCGAACCGCCGGCCGTCGAGTCGCAGCTGGCTGCGGACGACCCAGCGGTAGTACTCCGCGGCGGAGTGGGCCACGAACGGAAGAGCCATCGCCTCGGCATAGCGCTGGGCGACATCGCGCGGCGGCCACTGCCCGCGGGGGGCTGACCACGCACCCAGCAGGCCCTCGACATACGCGGGGCCCTTGCCCATCTGATGCTCCGGCACGAAGGGGCGTTGCAGCCCGGCCAGGTACGCGTTGGCCCTGATCTGAGCGGGGTTGCGCAGTGACGCGTGGCGCAGAACCAGCGGATGTGGCATGCCGAGAGCGGCGACGGCTGTGGTGACTGCCGGCTGCATGGTTGGCATCGACCAGGCGATCCAGCCCCCCCAGCCATGCCCGACGATCACCGCGTTGCTCTCCCCCAGCGACCGCACGATGCTCGCGACATCGGCGGCCAGGGTGAACGTGTCGTATCCGCGGGGTGGTTTGTCGGAGGCTCCGTAGCCGCGCAGGTCAATGGCCGCCGCGCGGTAGCCGGCCTCGGAGAGCGCAGTCAGCTGATCGCGCCAGGCCCACCAGAACTGTGGAAAGCCATGCAGGAGAACGACAAGCGGGCCATCGCCGAGCTCGGCCACGTGAAAGCGGGCGCCGTTGGCGGCGACGAACCGGTGCTCCCAGGGCCCGTCGATGAGCACAGACGACGCGTCGTTGCTCATGTGAGGAGTTCTCGCTTCGGTGCTGGTGGGTGTGGTCAACGTTTGTGATGTGCGATCTTCAGCTGCTGCTGGGTCTGATGGCCGCGATGGTGTCCTGGGCGTTCTTGATGGCGCGCTCGGGCTTGCCCTTGATCTTGCTGAAGCTGCTCTTGCCGACGAGCGCCAGGATCGCCCCGACGACCAGCAGGACGCCGGCCACGATGAGGAACGAGAGCCACGGGGCCAGACCCGCCGCGACCAGTCCGTATGCCGCCGCGATCAGCAGCAGGGTCAGCGCCAGCAACGCAAAGACCCCAGCCACGGCGAACATGCCCGCACCGAAGCCGGCCTTCTTGGCGTCAGCGCCGATCTCGGCCTTGGCCAACGCGATCTCGCTGCGCATGATGGACGAGACGTCGTGGGTCGCGTCGGCCACGAGCTGGCCGAGGGTGCGCTCGGTCACGCCGTTCTGACTGGTCATCCAACCTCACCTCCGGTGATGTATCCCCACGACCCTACCCAGTGCCGGGCTTGAACGCGTCCGGGATGCCGTCGCCGTCGTCGTCGCGCTCTTCGTCCAGCTGGATCTGGCGATAGGTCTGGTTGCGCCGGTGCAGGACGACGGCGGCAAGGGCGGCGGCCACCAGTGATCCGACCAGCACGGCGATCTTGACGTGCTCGTCGCGTGCCGAGCCCGCGCCATAGGCCAGCTCGCCGATCAGCAGCGAGACGGTGAAGCCGATGCCGGCCAGCAAGGAGATGGCGAACACGTCGGACCACTCGAGGTGTTCGTCGAGCTCGGCGCGGGTGAAGCGCGCAAACAACCAGGTCCCGCCGAAGACTCCGATGACCTTGCCGAAGACGAGTGCGACCATCACGCCGATGGCGGCTGGGTCGCGGAAGGTGTCGGCCAGCCCACCGCCCGGTCCGCCTCCCAAGAAACTGACGCCGGCGGCGAAGAGGGCGAAGGCGGGCACGGCGAACCCGGCCGACAGCGGGTGGACGTGGTGCTCGAGGCGTTGTGCCAGGTCCGGTTTCGAGGGGTCATCGCGGGGGCGGGGACGCACCGGCACGAGCAACCCCATGAGCACACCGGCGACCGTAGCGTGGATGCCGGAGTCGTGGACCAAAGCCCATGCAGCCACGGCGATCGGGATGAGCAGCCACCCGTGTGCGATGCGACGCTGAACCAGGAAACCGAACAACGCCAAAGGAATCAGCGCCAGCAGCAGGGACCTGACGTTGAGGTTGTCGGTGTAGAAGAGGGCGATGATGGTGATGGCCACGAGGTCATCGACAACTGCCAGGGTGAGCAGGAATGAGCGCAGCGCTGACGGCAGGTGCGTGCCCAGGACGGCCAGGACGGCCAACGCGAAGGCGATGTCGGTTGCGGTGGGGATGGCCCATCCGGAGAGCAGATCCCCGCCGGTGTCGGAGCTGCCAGCGAGGCCGGATGCCACCGCGACGAACAGGACCGCAGGGACCGCGACGCCGCACATCGCGGCGGCCACCGGCAAGGCCGCCTTGGCTGGGTCCTTCAGGTCGCCGATCACGAACTCCCGCTTGAGCTCCAGCCCGGCGACGAAGAAGAAGATCGCGAGCAAGCCGTCGGCTGCCCACTGACCCAAGGAGAGCCGCAGGTGGAGCGACTGAGGTCCGAACTCGAAGCCTCGCATGGCGACATAGCCCCCTGACCAGGGGGAGTTCGCCCACACGATGGCCACCACTGCGGCGGCAAGCAGCAGGGCACCACCGACCGTCTCGGTGCGCAGGGCGTTCGTGACGTGTTGGACCTCGGGCCAGCTCGATCGCCCGAGCAGCCGTCGGGTTGGAGGAAGAGGGGCGCTCACAGGTGCCGCCTTTGCGTATCGGGGTCGTCGGACGCTTCGCCGACCAGACTTCCCGGCACACCGCCGTCAGTCTATCGGCTCAAGCTCTACGGCTCAACGTGCCTGCGACTGCGGCCACGAGGCCGCCTTCGTTGATCCAACGACCTCTCTGGCCCGCCGATAGGCGGGAAGGTGAAGGTTGGGTGAACTTCGTTCGGTGACAGCCAGTTTGGTGATTGAGACGGCACAAAGTAGACCACCGTTGACGGATGACCTATGGCGAGGGATCCGGACCGCTGGCGATCGCCCACCGCGGCGGCGCGGCGCTCGCGCAGGAGAACTCCCTTGCTGCCTTCGCCCTGGCGTCGGCGCTGGGCCTGCGTTACCTCGAGACCGACATCCGGGTGACGTCGGATGGGCAGCTGGTGTGCTTCCACGACGACACGCTGGAGCGAGTCACGTCGGCCACGGGCCCGGTCCGGTCGAGGTCACTGAGCGAGCTGCGCGCCTTGCGAATCAATGGGATCGAGCCGATCCCGACTCTCGAGGAGGCACTCGACGCCTTCCCCGAAGCGTGCTTCACGGTCGACCTCAAGGACCAGGCCGCGATCGAGCCACTGGTGAAGTCCTTGCAGCGCAGGGGAGTCGCGCAACGAGTCTGCATCGCGGGGGCCTGGGACGGGTGGCTCGGTCACGTCCGTCGCGAGGTGCCTGAGGTCACGACGGCGCTGGGCTGGCGCTCGCTGACCGCGCTGCTGACGTGTGCGCGGACAGGGGTGCGGCCGCCGAGGGCCTTGGCCACCGCACCCTATGCGCACGTTCCGGTCAAGCTGGGTCGGGTGCCGATCTTCGTTGAGCGGCTCGTCGCGATGTCGCACGACATCGGCGTGCGGGTGGTGACGTGGACGGTGGACGACCCGGTCGTCATACGGCGTCTGCTCGATGCCGGGGTGGACGCGATCATCACGGACCGCCCGGACATCTTGCGCGAGGTGCTGATCCAGCGTGGCACCTGGCAGCCAAACACGCCTCAGCTGAGCACGGGCTCAGTCCTCGGCGGAGGCTGAGAGGCCGGTCCTGATCAGGTCCATGACGTTCGAGTCGGCCAGGGTGGTGACGTCTCCGACCTCACGGTTCTCGGCGACGTCCTTTAGCAGGCGGCGCATGATCTTGCCCGAGCGTGTCTTGGGCAGCTCGTCCACGATCATGATCTTGCGCGGCTTGGCGATCGGGCCGATCTGCTTGGCCACGTGGTTGCGCAGCTCGGTCACGATGTCCGCGCCCTCATCGGCGCCGGCGCGCAGGATGACGAATGCGCACACGGCCTGACCGGTCATCGCGTCGTTGGCGCCGACCACGGCGGCCTCGGCCACCTTGGGGTGGGACACCAATGCCGACTCGATCTCGGTGGTGGAGAGTCGGTGGCCCGAGACGTTCATGACGTCGTCGACCCGGCCGAGCAGCCAGATGCTGCCGTCCTCGTCCTTCTTGGCGCCGTCGCCGGCGAAGTACAGGCCGGGGAAACGCGACCAGTAGGTCTCCTTGAAGCGTTCCGGGTCGCCCCAGATACCGCGCAACATGGCCGGCCACGGTTTGGTCAGGACGAGATAGCCGCCGGAGCCGTCGGGGACCGAGTTGCCCAGGTCGTCAACGACATCCACGGCAATGCCGGGCACCGCGACCTGCGCCGAGCCGGGCTTGGTGGTGGTCACTCCGGGCAGGGGGCTGATCATGATGGCGCCGGTCTCGGTCTGCCACCAGGTGTCCACGATGGGGCAGCGGTCGCCGCCGATGACCCTGCGGTACCACATCCACGCCTCGGGGTTGATCGGTTCACCCACCGAGCCCAGCACCCGCAGTGAGGACAGGTCGTACTTCTCGGGGATCTCGTCGCCCCACTTCATGAAGGTGCGGATCGCGGTGGGCGCGGTGTAGAAGATCGTGACGCCGTACTTCTCGATGATCTCCCACCAGCGACCCTGGTGCGGGCTGTCAGGGGTGCCTTCGTACATCACCTGCGTCGCACCGTTGGCCAGCGGCCCGAAGACGATGTAGGAGTGCCCGGTGACCCAGCCGATGTCGGCGGTGCACCAGTAGACGTCGGTGTCCGGGTGCACGTCGTGGATGACCGCGTTCGTGTAGGCGCACTGCGTCAGGAAGCCGCCGGTGGTGTGGAAGATGCCCTTTGGCTGACCTGTCGTACCTGAGGTGTACAGGATGAACAGCGGGTGCTCAGCGTCGTGCCCGACCGCGGTGTGGGTCTCGCCTGCGGCCTCGAGTGCCTCGTGCCACCACACGTCGCGGCTGTCGTCCCAGGCCACCTCGGTGCCGGTGCGCCTGACGACCAGGACCTTCTCCACGCTGGACTCACCGCTGACCGCCTCGTCGACCGCAGGCTTGAGCGCGGATGCCGCGCCGCGGCGGTAGCCGCCATCGGCGGTCACGACGACCTTGGCCTTGGCGTCACTGATCCGTGAGCGCAGCGCGTCCGCGGAGAAGCCACCGAAGACGACTGAGTGAGGGGCGCCGATCCGCGCGCACGCGAGCATCGTCACGACGGCCTCGGGGATCATCGGAAGGTAGATCGCGACCCGGTCCCCCTTGCGGACACCGAGGTCCTGCAACGCATTTGCCGCCCGCTGCACCTCGGAGTACAGGTCGGAGTAGGTGATGTCGCGGGTGTCCCCGGGCTCACCCACGAAGTGGATTGCAACCCTGTCGCCGTGTCCGGCCTCGACGTGGCGGTCGACGCAGTTGTACGACGCGTTCAGCTCGCCGCCGATGAACCACTTGGCGAACGGAGCATCGCTCCAGTCGAGGGTCTGGTCGAAGTCCTTGCTCCACGTCAGGTACGACCGTGCCTGGTCGGCCCAGAACCCCTCGGGGTCCGCGGCCGCTTCGTCATAGAGCGACGCCTTGCCGTTGGCCTGGGCGGCGAACTCGACGCTCGGGGGGAACCTGCGGTGTTCCTGGGACAGGTTCTCAAGGGTCTCGTTGGCCACAGCATCCTCCAGATCACAGGCGGGGTTACAGCCTCACTCAACCGGGTATTCGCTCGCGCATCAAGGCCATCCCGCTGCTCGGGCGTCCGGCGGGCCCTTGTGGCGATGAGCGGTCGTCACGTTGGGCCGAGGCCCGCTCAGCCGAGTGGCCTGCCGAGGTGGATGGCGTCGGGCGCGCCGACGTAGTGTCCGTACGGCGCGCCGTCGACCTCGGTGTAGCCGGACGCGCGGTAGAGCCCGACCGCGCTCGTCTGCGGCCGTCCGGTCTCGAGGACCAGCCAGTCGAGGCCGGCTGCGCGAGCACTGGTTTCGAGCTCTGCCAGGACGATGCGGGACAGGCCGCGCCCGCGGGCGGAGGGCGCGACATACATGCGCTTGATCTCTGCGGCGTTCGCGGAGGGGAGGCCGGGTCGTTCTCCCAGCCGTCGCCACCCACCCATGGCGACCGGGACGTTATCGACGTAGCCCACCAAGAAATGCCCGGTGGGTGCCTCGAAGTCGGCGACCTCCACGACGCTCTCGTCGCCCGGGCCGCCATAGAGCTCGCGGTAGTGCGCCTGCACCTCGTCGGTCAGCGCGACCACGTCAGGGTGGCCGTAGGGGCGGGGGATCAGCTTCACGCCAGGACTGTATGCCGGTCGGTCGCCTCATCGCGCAGGTGCGCCGCCGATCGGTCAACAGGCCGCTCCTGACCACGCTTTGTGTCATGACCGCCCGGGTGCCCGACTGGTCGCCTCCGCCAAAGCCCAGATCCGTGAGCAGTTCACCTGGTTGCCCAAGGTCCTGCGCCTGGTTGCCGTGCCCGCCATGGCGTTGCTCTGGTGGGCTCTGGCGTTCCTGCCGTGGACGTGTGCCCGCCTTCCCTCGATGGTCGAGAGCTGGCCGCCCCACCCTGCCGATCCTGTTCACGGATCTTGTGGTCGCCGTTTTCGGGCCACTCGGGGCTTCCCTTGTTGTGGTCGCCCTGGTTCGGCGAGGAGGGCTGGCCTTCCTGTCCATCCTGCTGGGCTTCGGGGTCTCGGCGCGGGTGACGCTGACCCGCGGGCCTGCCAAGCTCGGCTACTGGTCACCCGCGCCCTTCTACCTCAACGCGACCGAGCGCCAGATCATGTTCGCCCGTGTCTGCCGTCGCGGCCCTCGCGGGGCTGGTCCTGGGTGCCGTCGCGATCAGGTCCCTGCAGCGCTTCGTGTTCCTCGCCCTGCTCGCCGTCCTCCCGGTTGCGTCGCTCAGTGCGGTCGTTCCGCTTGGCTCCCGCGCGGACGACCGCAGGCTGACCCGGTCAACCCCCGCTGTGCTGCTGGTGATGATCGCGTGGCGTCGCTGGTCTGGTGTTCTGGTCTGGCCGGTCTTCTTCGCGCTGCTCTGGCTGCTCAACCTCCTCATGTCTGCGGTCGGATACGGCGCTCAGACCCTGCGTCACCCCGGGGGCAGCCATGCCAGCGTCGGGACCATCGCCGAGGTGATGCTGGACTTCGTCCGGTCGGTCTGGGGCGGCCTGCTGGGAACCAGCTGGCAAAACTTCTGGCCGGCCGCGGTCATCGCAGCACTGGCTGTCGCGGGCCGGTTCGTATGGCGCCGCACCCGTCAGGTGGGCACCTCACCTGACGCCGGGTTGCCGCAGGGGGTCACCAGTGGTGAGCGACGTCGATCACGACGCGACTACCGGCGCCCGGGCCGTCGAGGATGAAGGCACGCATCGGCAGACGCGCGCGGACGCCCAAACCGATGGTGGTCTGTCCCTCGAAGGAACCGCCCGATGCGATCTGGCGGAAGACCGAGAACCCGGTCACGTTGACCAGCTCGCGGCTGTTGGCAGGGTTGTAGGTCGACGTCCCGGTGTTGATGTCGTAGGTCGGGGCCTTGATGACGACCGCCAGCCGGGCGCCGCCACGCAGTGGCACGACCGCGCCCCGGCCCTCAGTCAGGACCTGGGGGACGTACTGGACCGTGTAGCCGGCGCCCTTGCCCTTGAGGTCGACGACCATCCGGTCGAAGCAGGTATGGCGCCCGGCTCGGACGTTGTAGATCGACGCCGTGGTCATCCGGTTGAGTGACTTGGTCAGCGACCCCCAGTGGGCGGTGGTCGTGGCGCAGGTGGCTGCCGTGGCGGTGGAGGCGGAGGCCACGGCCACGGCCACGGCCGGAGCACCGGCGAATGCAAACGCGAGGACGAGCGGGCGGATGAGCCCTGTGGGGCGACGGTTGATGTTCATGATGTCCTCCTTCTGGACACCGTAGACACGCGTGAGGGGCCCGGTCGGTTGACACCGGGCCCCTTCACTTCTAGCCGTGAATCACGTTGGGTCTAGTGGACGCTCGCCCTTTCGGCACCTGCGCCGGTGAGGGAACGGACCTCCATCTCGGCGAACTTGGACTCGCTGGAGGCCTCCTTGCTGGTCACCGTGCCCAGCCATCCGAGGAAGAAGGCCAGTGGGATTGAGACGATGCCAGGGTTGTCCAGCGGGAACCAGTGGAAGTTGATCGACGGATCGGTGATCATCGACGCGCTGACCGTGGACGGCGAGACCGGCGCCTTGCCGGACACCACGGGGCTGAAGATGATCAGGGTGATCGCGGAGATCAGACCGCCGTAGATGCTCCACAACGCGCCGCGGGTGTTGAACCGCTTCCAGAACAGCGAGTAGAGGATCGTCGGCAGGTTCGCGCTCGCCGCGATGGCGAAGGCCAGCGCCACGAGGAACGCGATGTTCTGACCGTTGGCGAAGATGCCACCGATGATGGCGATGATGCCGATGACGACCGCGGTCGTGCGGGCGACCCTGACCTCGCTGTCGACGTTGATCTGGCCCTTCTTGATCACCTGGGCGTAGACATCGTGGGCGAAGCTCGCGCTCGCCGTGATCGTCAGTCCTGCCACCACCGCGAGGATCGTCGCGAACGCCACCGCCGAGATGATGCCCAACAGGAACGTCCCGCCGAGCTCGAAGGCCAGCAGTGGCGCGGCCGAGTTGGCCTTGCCGGGGGCGGCCTTGATGGCGTCTGGACCGACCAGAGCTGCCGCGCCGAAGCCGAGGATCAGTGTGAAGAGGTAGAAGATGCCGATGATCCAGATGGCCCAGACCACGGAGCGGCGGGCCTCCTTGCTCGAGGGCACCGTGTAGAAGCGCATCAGCACGTGAGGGAGTCCTGCCGTGCCGAACACCAGGGCCAGCGCCAGTGAGATGAAGTCGAGCTTGGACAGACCGGACTTGCCGTACTGCAGCCCGGGGCCGAGCAGCTTCTGGCCGGCCTTGGGAGAGTTCTCCACGGCTGCACCGAACACCGACGACAGGTTCATGCCGTACTTGCCGAGCACCCAGAACGTCATGACGCCGGCCCCGATGACCAGCAGGAAGGCCTTGATGATCTGCACCCAGGTCGTGCCCTTCATGCCACCGACGAGCACATAGGCGATCATGATCGCGCCGACGAGAGCGATGACCAGGCTCTGCCCAGTCTTGGTCTGGATCCCGAGGAGCAGGGCCACGAGACCACCTGCGCCGGCCATCTGGGCGAGCAGGTAGAAGAGGCTGACGACCAGCGTCGAGATGGCAGCCGCGATGCGCACCGGGCGTTGACGGAGCCGGAAGGAGAGCACGTCGGCCATGGTGAACCGGCCGGTGTTCCTTAGCAGTTCGGCCACCAGCAGCAGCGCGACCAGCCAGGCGACCAGGAAGCCGATGGAGTACATGAAGCCGTCGTAGCCGTTGATGGCAATGGCACCGGCGATGCCCAGGAAGCTCGCTGCCGAGAGGTAGTCCCCCGAGATGGCGATGCCGTTCTGCGGGCCGGTAAACGCCCGGCCGCCGGCGTAGAAGTCAGCTGCGGTGCGGTTTTGGCGCGAGAAGTGGATGACGATGCCGAGGGTCAGGACGACGAACACCGCGAAGATCGCGATGTTGACGGTGGGGTTGCCGACCTTGGTTGCGGCGGTGAGGCCGGACAGGCTGAACAGGCTGGACAGGGTTGTCATTGGGCCGCCCCCTCGATGTAGTCGCGAAGCTTGTCCGCGGTCGGGTCGAACTGCTTGTCGGCCCAGCGGGCATAGATCATCGTGATGACGAACGTGCTGACGAACTGCCCGAGGCCAAGGACAAGCCCGACGTTGATGTTGCCGACGAGCTTGTGTGACATGAACACCGGCGCATAGGCCGCGAGCAGGACGTAGAGGAAGTACCAGGCCAGGAACAGGCCGGTCACCGGGAACACGAACTTGCGGAACTTGGAACGCAGGTCCAGGAACTCCTGGGAGCGTTGGACTTCGACATAACGCGACGCGCGTTCTTCGTCGGACTCGAGCGTTGTGCTCACGGGCGCACCTCCAGGGGCACTACGCCCGCGCCAGCTGTATGCCGGGTGCGGGCGACGCGGGCGGGTCCCGCGTGACGTGAGTCACTGTGGGCGCCGGGCCGTGGTCTGCCTAGGGGCTGCGCAAAGGCGCTCGGCCAGCGGATTCGGGCCGCGCCCTGCGGCGTACGCGGCTGCGCCGAACGGTCGCGGTCGTCGCTGAACGGTCACCGGGGTGCGCGGTCGAGAACCAGGTCCTCCGGGGTGTGCAGACGCACCATGGTGCGGGCGGTGCCCTTGGGAATCCGTGAGGGCGTGGCCAACGACACCATCACCGCGACTAGGAACGCGATGGGCACGGTCCATGCTGCCGGTTGGGCCAGTAGTGCGCCGGCCCATCCGCGTTGCCCGCCGCCCGCCACGGTCACGAGAACCGCCGACATGGCCAGCACGCCACCAGTGACCAACCCTGCCGCGGCGCCGGTCGTGGACAGGCGCCGCCACCAGACTCCGAGCACCAGCAGGGGGCAGAACGTGGACGCCGCGACGGCGAAGGCGAGGGCGACGCTGTCGGCCAGGCCGACGCTGCCCGAGAGCAGCGAGTAGGCGTACGGGACCAGCACGGCACCAACGGCAGCGATCCGGAACCCTTGCACCTCAACGGAGTCGCCACCGGTTCGAGCGCTGATCCGCGGATGCAGGAAGTCCTGGTTGAGGACTCCGGCGACGGCGATCGTCAATCCCGAGGCGGTCGAGAGGAAGGCCGCGAAGGCGCCTCCGGCCAGCAGGGCGCCGAGCAGCTCGCCGAGCAGTCCGGGGCTGATCGCGGCCGGCAGCATCAGGACCACGGAGTCGGCGCGCACTCCTGGCGGCAGCGTCGGGAGGTAGACCCGCCCCAGGACGCCGTAGACGGGTGTGAACACATAGAACAGACCGAGCAGCCCCACCACGACCAGGGTGGTACGGCGCGCCGCCCGGCCATCGGGGTTGGTGTAGAACCGGACCACCACATGGGGCAGGCCCATGGTGCCGAAGCAGAGCGCCAGGAGCGTGCTGTACGTGGTGTAGACGGGGTGGTCGCGTCCGCCGAAACCGCTAAGTGGGCGCGACCAGTCGCGTCCCGGTTGATCTGTCGGAACGCGAGGTTGCGGTGCTCCGTGGCGTAGCCAGAGCCAGAGCAGAACGAACACGGGGATGCTGATGGCCGTGAGCTTGAGCCAGTACTGCACGGCCTGGACCAGCGTGATGGAGCGCATGCCGCCAGCAACCACGTTGGCGATGACGACGACCGCGACGATGAGGCCGCCGACCCATGTAGGGGCGCCCGTGACCGTGCTCAGGGCGAGGCCGGCTCCCTGGAACTGTGGCAGCAGATAGAGCCAGCCGATGCTGACGACAAGCAGGGAGCAGAGTTGGCGGACCCGCGCACTCTCGAGACGGGCCTCGGCGAAGTCGGGGAGTGTGTAGGCACCTGACCGGCGCAGGGGAGCCGCCACCAGGACCAGCAGCACCAGATAGCCCACGGTGTAGCCGACCGGGAACCAGAGCATGTCGGCGCCCAGCGAGTAGACGAGACCGGCGATCCCCAGAAATGACGCAGCAGAGAGGTATTCGCCGCCGATGGCAGAGGCGTTCCACCTCGGGGTGACGGCTCGACTGGCGACGTAGAAGTCGCTGGTGGTCCGGGACAGCCGCAGACCGAATGCCCCGAGGACGAGGGTGACGACGCAGACGAGGGCGATGGCGACGATGCCGAAGCTGGCGTTCACCGCGGGCTCACCGACGGTCCACGAGGTCGGCGAAGTCACGTTCGATGGCTTCGGCGTGCCGCACGTAGTACCGGGCCGCGAGGGCGACAACGGGATAGACCAGCACGCCGAGAATGAGCCAGGGCACCGGAACCAGCCAGACGTGGAGCCCGCGGGTGGCCGGGACCGCCAGGAACAACACCGGCAGTATGCCGAGCCCGACGGCGACAGCCACGAGCACGGACACGGACAGTCGTAGTTGCGCCCGCAGCAGTGCAGCCATGTAGACCTCTCCGAGACTGGTCTGCTCGTTGATCTCGGTGGTGATGGGGCGGGCGGGACCGCGCCGGGCCGCCCCCCGTCGTGGTGAGGTGACGCGAACCCGTTTGGATGGCTCGTGGTTACCGGCGTTGGGCATCAGGGATCGCTGACCCTTGCCCAGCCCAACAGGCGATCGCGCAGGTCACGTGTATGCCGCCGGCTCACCTGGAGCTCGACGTCGCCGAGCCGGACCGAGCACCGGCCGCGGTCCATGCGCATCTCGGTGACCTGGGGGAGCGGGACCAAAGTGCTGCGGTGAATCCGGACGAATCCCGCTGCACCCCAACGATCTTCGAGGGTGGTCAGCGAGATTCGCACGAGATGCGAGCCCGTTGCCGTGTGCAGGCGCGCGTAGTCGCCGTGGGCCTGGGCGTAGAGCACCTGGGAACGCTGGATGAACGTGGTGACGCCGCCGAGCTCGATCGGTATCGTCTCGTCCTCAGGGGCGACCTGCGCCGACGGCCCGTGTCCGGCGGCCAGCCCTCCCGAGGTGTTGCCTTCGCTGCGGGCGGCCATCACCCGGCGTACCGCCTCGGTCAGGCGGTCGGCGCGGACCGGCTTCATCACGTAGTCCGTGGCTCGAACCTCGAAAGCATCGACAGCATGTTCGTCATAGGCAGTGACGAAGACGATCTGCGGGCGCTCTGCAAAACGGGCCAGCACGCGCGCGAAGTCCATCCCGTCCAGGCCCGGCATCTTGATGTCGCAGAAAACGACGTCGACCGAGTGGATGTCCAACGCTCGCAACGCATCCGCCCCGCTGGTCGCGGTGCGGATCTCGCCGATCCGGGGGTCCTGGCGCAACAGGAACGCCAGCTCGGACAGGGCCGGCGCCTCATCGTCCACCAGCAGGGCGCGCAGGCCCGAGGGCGACTGAGCTGCGGCGACCTCGGTGTCGTCGGAGGGGGACGAGGGTGTGTCCGGCATGGGCTACAGATTACGACGAGGGGTGGACGCCGGGGGCGTACTTGGGGACCCGGAAGCTGACCCGTGTGCCGGCGCCTCGTCCGGTCTCGACCACCAGGCCGTAGTCGTCGCCGTAGACCTGGCGCAGTCGCGCGTCGACATTGCCGAGGCCGACGCTGTCGCCGTCCCGATCTCCGGCCAGGATCTGGCGCATCAACTCGGCGTCGGTGCCTACGCCATCGTCCTCGACGACGATCTCGGCCTCGGAGCCCTGGTCGCTGGCCGTGATGCTGACGTGCCCGACGCCGTCCTTGGACTCGAGGCCGTGACGGACCGCGTTCTCCACCAGCGGCTGGATCGCCAGGTACGGCACCGCGACAGACAACACCTCGGGCGCTACCAGTAGTGAGATCTGCAGCCGATCCCCGAAGCGGGCCTGTTCCAGCGCCAGGTAGCGCTCGATGTTGCCCAGTTCCTCCGCCAACGTCGTGAAGGTGCCGCCTCGACGGAGCGAGTAGCGGGTAAAGTCGGCAAACTCGAGGAGCAGCTCGCGGGCCCGGTCAGGGTCGGTACGGACGAACGAGGCGATGGCGGCCAACGAGTTGTAGATGAAATGCGGGCTGATCTGGGCCCGGAGCGCTCGCAGCTCGGCCTCCATGACGCGGGTCCGCTGACGCCCCAGCTCGGCCAGCTCGACCTGTGTTGACACCCACCTGGCCACTTCCTCGGTCGCCCTGGCCAAACCGGCGGAGGCGCTCGGGCCGTACGCAGCCAGCGCGGCGACGACGCGCTCGTCGGAGATGACCGGTGCCAGGATCGCGGTCCGGATGGGGCAGTCCGGGTCGCCGCAGGCCACGTCCCTGGCATCGAGGACCACAGTGCGACCGGAGGCGAGCACCTCGCGGGCGTGCCTCAATACGTGCTCTCGGTGGTGGGCCCCTGCCCCGTCCCACGCGAGCGTGGAAGCGTTGTCGCACAGGGCGATTGCCTGGGTGCCCAACATGGCGCGCAGGTGCTTGGCCGCCCTGGACGCACCCTGTGGCGTGAGGCCGTCGCGAAGGTGTTGCGAGGCCAGCGACGCCGTGTGCAGCGTGTCGTAGGTCGCGCGGTCGACCGGGGAGCCGAACTCACGTCGACGCCGTACGGCCCTGGCAAGGGCCCAGGCCAGCGCCATCAGGGCGATCGCCGTGGTGATGACGATCACTAGCGTGGGTAGGTCCGTGGCTCGGGGCACGTGGCGAACTCTAGGCTGCGAGGCGTGACCACCATTGCTGACTCCCTCGTCATGCTGTCGGAGCTTCCGGGCGTTGCCGAGGCCTCCGACGCTGCGCGGCAGGCCTGCACCCAGCTGCGTTGGCATCAGGCGCTGCGACGTCGAATCCCTGCAGCCGCAGCCGAATCGCGGGTCCGGGGGGCC
>JAYSQM010000060.1:0-17309 GCA_043721575.1 Phycicoccus sp. | reverse complement strand
GCAGCCTTGGGGTGGATATTGCCCGAGGATGAGCCTTTGAGCGAGCTCGGCCAGGTCGTGTTGCAGGAGTTCCTCTGGTCTGCAGCTTCAGGCGCAGTCTCCGCGAATCCGCCCTGAGCTCGGCCCTTGGCGAGAGGGTCCGCGGACTCGATCAGCAGCGATGCCGGGACAGAGTTCGACTGGTCTACCGGGCGTGTCTCTCGGGCTGCCTTGTGCCTGCATGGGCGGTGGCGTCGCGCCGGGTGGCGTGAAGGAAGAGCGCTGTTGCGATGGCGAGGCTGGCTGCTGCGCCGCCGAGCCAGGGCCACGGGTTGAGTTGGGTGCCGCACGCGACGCCGTCGGGCGGGTAGGACCGGCAGACCTGGCCTGGCCCATCTCGGTTGAACCAGGCCATGAGCAGTGGGCCGAATACGAGCCCGCACAACACGACTGCGAGCCCGCGTGTCCTGTCGGGTCGGACGATCATGAGGATCGTACCTACGACGGCCAGCGGCAGGATAAAGAGACCGATCGTCAGTGCCCCGGCCACGCTGAGCAGGTATGCGACGCCGACGAGAACCCATAGTGTGACGGTCTTGGCCGCGTGGGTGTGCTCGGTCATGGCTTCAACTCCCGGGGGGAGGCGGGTTCGTCTGGCGTGAAGGGGCGCCGGGTGCGGCTGGCCTGAAGGGGCGCCGGGTGTCGTTGATGTAGTGGCGGCCCAGGCTTTGGGCGTTGGCCGCGAGCCAGTCGGTGAACCTGGTCTGTCCGTTGGTGGGGGCCTGGGAGTCAGCGAGCCCGTCCGCCATGGCGTCGTACTCATCGGAGGTGAGGAGGCGGTCGCGCAGGAGGACGCCGATCGCGGTGGTCAGGGGCGGCAGGGCCCAGCCGGGCACGCTGACGATGGGTGTCTTGGGGGCCACAGCGTCGCGCACGTGTCCCATGAGAGTCCGGAATGTCATCCGTTCGGGTCCGACCGCGTCCATGGTGACGTCGCGGTCTTGTTCGCCCAGGTCGGCGCACAGGGTGGCCAGGTCGTCGACGTGGATTCCGCGGACCCAGTAGCCGCCACCGTCTCCGACGGCAACGGCGGGCAGGTGGCGCAGCATCCACGCGACGTTGTTGATCAACACCCCGTCCCGCCCGAAGAGAAACGCCGGGCGGGCGATGGCATGGGAGATGCCGGTGGCGTTGAGATGGTCCTCGACGGCGGCCTTCCCGCGGAAGTACGGGTACGGCGATCCCGTGTCGGGGTGGGTGATGGAGACGTGAACGATCCTGCGAACGCCGGCATCGGCGGCCGCGGTGAAGAGCCTGCGACTGTTGTCGATCGCGGTCTCGAACGTGGTGCTGGCATGGGGGAACCGCACCCAGTACGTGTTGTAGAGAGTGTCGACGCCGCCGAGAGACTGTCGAAGCTGCGCGCCGTCGGTGAAGTCGAGCGGGCGTACCTCCACCGGGGCCCCTGACGAGAGGGCGCGGTCGGGGTGGCCGGTCAGGGTGCGGACCCGCCGGCCGCGTTCGATGAGCGCGTCGGTGATGGACGCACCTGTGTAGCTGAACGCTCCGGTGACCGCATCGAGGGGGTCGTGGGTGGTCATGTGGGCCTCGCGGGTGTTTGCGGTGCTGATATCAGGAGAGCGATGCCGCTGGCGTGGTCCAGCAGTGCCGTTGCGTGAGTGTGGTCCGCGTCCAGGCTGGCGAGCAGCTCGAGCCCGAGGACTCCGGCGACAATGGCGTGAGCAAAGTCGCCGACAGGCAGCATGGACCGCAACGGCCAGCCCGCGCTGGCCTTGGCGACCGCGGCCTCGGCGAACGCGTACCAGGGTGCGAGGCGCTGGGCGACCTGTGCGCCGAGTCCGGGGACCGTCTGCGCTCCGGCAACCATCTCCACCAAGACCTTCAGGTCTCCTGAGTCGAGGTCGGCAAGGATGACGGTCCGTGCCGTCTGGATGAGCTCGTTCGGGCTGGTCGCTGATTCCAGCAGCGGCTGGTAGGCCTTCATTCGCCTGGCACTGACTTCGTCGAGCGCGGCGAGAAGGAGGTCGACCACCGACCCGAAGTGGTAGAAGACCTGTGACTGCGTTGATCCGGCGCGGTGCGCGATCGCCCGTGCGCTCGCTCCGGCGAAGCCCGCGTCGCGCAACGCCTCGATCGCGGCATCGACGAGGGCCTGACGTGCGGCTCCGGAGCGGGCGTTCGACCGGCCGGCGGAACGCCGTGCGCCTGAGGTGGCCATCTGATCAGCTCCAAGCGGTTGATTCAACCAACTGCTCGAAGTCTAGGGCCGGGAGGTGGACAGTTGCAAGCGGTGGTGGTCAACAACCATTGATTCGGGCACGCCTCGACCAGCTGACGACCGGTTCGGACGGGCAGCGCGGACGGAGGGGTATCACGAGACGTCGGAGATACTGTCCGGGTGTCCACTGACTCCCTGCCTGAGGCCGTCGACTTCGTCACGGGTGCGCCGATATCGTCGGGCTTCCTCGACGTCCGGTGGCACCACGGGGTCCGGCCGCGTAGCAGTGAGACCGAGCCGAAGATCCAGGTGCATCGCTACGACGAGCACACGTTCGTGCTACGTCAGAGCAAGACGACCAGTTACGAGGCTCCGTTCCTCTACCTGTTCTTCGGCAACGCCCGCGCTGTGTTGCTCGATACCGGCGCGACCGACGACCCGGCCCGGTGCCCGGTGCGCGAAACGGTTGATCGCCTGATCCAGACGTGGCTGGACACACATGAGCGGACGGCATACGGCCTGGTGGTCGCCCACACTCACGGGCACCGCGACCACTTCGCAGGCGACGCCCAGTTCGACGGCCGCCCGGATACGACCGTGGTCGGCACGGACCGCAATTCCGTCTCGAGCTTCTTCGGCTTCACGAGGTGGCCCGACCAGGTAGTGCAGCTCGATCTCGGCGGACGGGTTCTCGAGATCACGGGCACGCCAGGCCATCACGACTCCTCGATCTCGATCCTTGATCCGTGGACCGGTTTCCTGCTGACCGGTGACTGCGTCTACCCCGGGCGGCTGTATGTCCAGGACATGCCGGCATTCACGGACAGCCTCGACCGGCTGATTCGGCTCGCGGAATCTCGCGGGGTCCGTCACGTGCTGGGCTGCCACATCGAGATGAGCCGCACACCGGGACGGGATTACCCCATCGGTACGATGTACCAGCCCGAGGAGCCACCGCTGCAGATGACCGTCGACCAGTTGCGAGCCGTGCGCGATGCCGCCGTCTCGGTCGCCGACTCGCCGGGAGCACATGCCTTTGACGACTTCGTCATCTTCAACGGACCGTGCCGGGTGGCCACCGCCCGGCAGCTGCTGCGCAGGGTGTGGACCAAGCTGCACAATCATTTTCGCAGGCTTACTTCCACCTGAAGAGCCAGCCCGTGGCCGCGGACGCGACCGACCAAGTGAGGAGCTATGGAGATGAGCCAATCAGCAGGCATCGAGCTGGACGGTCGCTCGGCCTATCTGGCCACCCCGATCGTCACCGACAGCCGCCCCGGACCGTGGCCGGGGGTCGTCGTCGTGCACGACGCGTTCGGGATCACCGACGACATGCGTGAGCAAGCCGACTGGCTGGCGGCCGCGGGTTACGTCGCCGTGGTCCCGGACCTGTATGCCGGGAAGGCCGCGGTGCGCTGTCTGAAGGGCACGTTCGCCCAGCTCGGCGCCCAGGAGGGACCGGCGTTCGACCAGATCGCTTCGGTGCGGTCCTGGCTTGCTGCGTCAGCCGAGTGCACCGGGACGGTGGGCGTGATTGGTTACTGCATGGGCGGCGCGTTCGCGTTGCTGCTGGCTGGACGGCCCGGCTGGTCCGCCTCGAGCGTCAACTACGGGATGGTGCCGGACAATGTGGCCGAGATCCTCGCGGGCGCCTGTCCGGTGGTGGCCAGCTTCGGCGGCAAGGACAAAGGACTGCGCGGAGCCGCGGACACCCTGCGCCGGGCGGCGGACGAGGCGGGTGTCCTGGCCGACGTCAAGGAGTATCCGCAGGCCGGGCACGGGTTCATCAACCGGTTCACCGCAGCGTCACCGTTGACGCCGATGCTCAAGGTCTTGGGAGTCGGCTACGACCACGACGCAGCCGCCGACGCCAAACGCCGCATCCTGGCGTTCTTCGACACCCACCTGTGCGAAGCGTTGCCGACGTCGGACGACCAGTCCGTGTCATAACAGACCAACGGTGCCGTAGGCCGAAGAGCCTGTGGCGCCGGTATGCCGCCCGCGGACGTCCGCGGGCGGCATACGGTCTGGTTGTTGTCGGCTCACTGGACAGCCTTGAGGGCATCCACCTCCCCGGAGCCGTAGAAGCTGGTGTGGCCGGCCCCGCCCTGGCAAACCTGGGGCGCCCCGCTGTTCTGCGGGAACGGTCCGTAGATCGACATGTCGGTTGGGCACGACAGCGGGTTGGTGGCCCGCTGGACCGCCGCGGCGAGGCTGCCGGCCGTGCCGCGGTGCGCGCTCAGGGCGAGCGCGGCGACGCCGGTCGCGTGCGGGTTCGCCATCGAGGTGCCCTGCAGGTAGCAGTACCTGGCACTGGTGGCCGGGTCGACAACCAGGCGCCTACAGAACGGGCCGTTCGGCCACGTCGACAGGACGCGTCCGTTGGGGGCCGCTGCCGTCCTCTGCAGGATCGAGTCGCCGCCCGGCGCCGCCACGTCAGCGGTCGAGACGCCATAGGAGGAGTAGAACGACTTGAGGCCCAGGTTGCCCGTGGCGGTCACTCCGACGACCCCGGGAATCTCGACCGGGATCACCGCGCAGGCGTTGGTGATCTCACGGGCAATCGGGATGGTGTTGTCGGGACTGATCAGGTCGACGGTCGGATGCGACAGGTCGGTGCTCTCGTTGCCCTCGGCCGCAAGGACCGTCGTGCCGCGTGACTGTGCCAGGGCGATGGCCCGACGCTCGGCCTTCCAGATGGCCCGCTGCCCCGGGTCGTTCTTGCAGTTGAACAGCCACGGGTCGGCGAAGTAGCTGTTGTTGGTCAGGTCGATCGGGTGGCTGGCGATCCAGATGTAGGAGCAGATCACCATCTCCGGGAAGAAGAAGCCGTCGTCGTTGGACGACTTGATCCCGGCGATCCGGACGCCAGGGGCGACACCGACGATGCCGGTGCCGTTGGCCGCCGCCGCGATCGTGCCGGCGGTGTGCGTGCCGTGACCGTTGCGGTCGTTGCCCACGGCCAGGGGCGCAGGTGTGCCACCGGAGCAGTCGACGCTGTTGGCTGCGTCATAGTTCGGCGCCAGATCGGGGTGGGTGAAGTCCAGCCCGGTGTCGACGTCACCGACGACCACGCTGCGACTGCCCGGGTTGATCGCCTGGGCCTCCGGGGCGTGGATCTGGGCCATGTCCCACTGCAGACCGGACAGTGAGTCACCCCACGTGGCGGCGGTCTGAACGCTGGTGGCGGTGTTCGCTTCTGCGGCGGTGCCTGAGACGTCGCCGGCTACGCGCGTGCCCCGTCCGGCGGTTGACGCCGCGCCCTCGACCTTGGGGTTGGCCTTGACGACCGCGGCGAACGCGGCGTTGTCGGACCGCGCGATCACGACCCCGATCTGGCTGTAGTTGGCGACGAGCGTGCCGCCCGCCGACTCCACCGTGGCTCGGGCGTCCGTGGTGGATGCACCTTGGTGGTAGAGCACGACGTAGGTCGACCCGGCCACCGCGCCGCTGGCGATCGTGGGGGTGGCGAGGGCGACCAGCGATGTGGCTGAAGCGAGTGCGACGGCGGCCAGAGCTGTGGTGAACCGGCTCCCGCGATGTCCTGCTTTCATGACGTGCACCTCCGGTAGAAGTCACCCCCCGCAACCTTTGATGCTAGGCGCGTCGGCGAGGGGTGACAACCCTTCGGGTTGACTCACCAAAGATGCCCGCGTAGCAAGGCTCTTACGGTGACGCAGCGGGCGTGACGCGGAACAGGCCATGCGCCCCACGTTCAGCGTCGACCATCACATGTGAGACGAATGGATAGTATCCGGCCTGAGGGAAGCTCAGCTCGACGAAGCCACCCTGGGCAGTGCCCAGTGACAGCACCTGACTGCCGCCGGACGAGGCGTTGCCCGGCGGCAACAACCACGCGCCATCGCTGAAGACCGTGTCGAACTGTCCGCCCACGACGTGGAACGACGTCCCACGGTTCGGGCCGGCTGCGATCACCCAGATGCGCACCCGCTCACCGACCCTGGCCGCCAGCGGTGCGAAGTCGTACTGGTTGGCAAAACCGTTGAACACCACCGCATCCGGCTTCTCGGAGGCAACCTTGGCCGCGTCGACGGACCCGCCCTGCGGCCCGAGATAGAGCTCGGACTGCGCCAGCACGTACTCGCGGTCGACCTTCGCCAAGCCAGGTGGGTCGATGATCACTGCGCCGAACATGCCGTTGGCGATATGGGCCGACGTGGGCTTCGAGCTGCAGTGATACAGCCAGATGCCGCTGTGGGTGGCGGTGAAACGGAAGGACAGTGACTTGCCCGGCTCGATGGTGCGGGTGGGGTCATCCGGTGCGAACGCCCCGGCGTGGAAGTCGATGGAGTGCCCGATGGTGCCGTTATTGACCAGGGTCACCTCGAAGATGTCACCCACCCGGCCGCGCAGTGTTGGCCCCGGCGCGGTGCCGTTGAAGGTCCACAGCTTCTGCCGGACCCCGACGGCGACCTGGCGCTCGACCTCGCTGACCGTCATGGTGACGCGGTGGAGGCGCTCGGCAGGCAGCGGGGGGATCGTGGCATCGTGCGCCGTGAACCCGGCGCCGGGGCTGGCCATGAAGTCCAGGTCCCGCGCTGCACTCGTCGCGTTGCCGCCCACAGGCGCAGTTGCCCGTGTGTGACCCGTGGTGCTCTTCGATGTTGCGTCCGCTGCGGCGCGGCTGCTGCCGCCGATCGCGTTGACCGCGAAGACCATCCCCATCTGTCGATGCCCCACGATGGTGCACCAGCCGCCCAGGCTGCGGCCGACGACGCCGACGTCGAGACGCACGGTTCCCCCACGGGTGATCCGCCCGGTGTTCTGGCCCGTCTCCAGCGTCAGGTCGTGGACGTCCGCGTCCTTGTTGGTCACGACCAGGACGAGGCGGTTGCCGGCGCGCACGTCCACGGACGCCGGAACGAAGCGCATGCGGCTGGCGACCACGTTGACGGTGGTGACCTGTCCGGTCGCGCCGACACCGCCCGAAGCCGCGGCGACACCACTGCCGAGCGCTGCCGGGTCGAGTGCGACTCCACCGGCCACGGCGAGCACGACCGAGGCCAGAGCCACCGCGGCCAGACCGGTATGCCGTCCGCGCACCACCGCGGCCGACTCAGGGACGTGCCTGCTCACCGGGGTCGGGCTGGTGGGCCCTTGACGTGCGGCACGTTTGGCTCCCCGGGCATACAGCACTGCAGAGACCAACAGCGGCAGGAACGCGGCGAACGCGCCCAGCACGAGCATCGATACAAGAACCCGGACGAGGCTGGGGACCGGCAGGACGTAGACCACGAGGCCGACGTTGATGAGCACGGCACGCAAGGCGTTGCCACGCTCCAGCCATGCCTGGGTTCCGCGCACGGTGTCGGGTCCGCCGCCGAGGACCACGGGAACCAGATAGGACAAGGCGCCGAGCAGGACCTGTGCTGCGAAACCGGCGGCCAGGGGAGTGATGAGCAGCCCCAGACGATCCGTGACCTGCGCCCAGGTCGGGCTGCTGACCAACACGGCGACCAGGCCAAGTAGGGACCCGACCAGCCAGAGCACGGCGGCCATGACCGACCACGTGGCATAGGCCGAGGGCGCCTTGGCGCGGGTCACTCGCGCCAGCGGCCGGACGGCCCAGAGGACCCCGCCCAGGTACGCTGCAGCACCGACTGCGGCCACCAACTGCAGCCCGGCGAGGGCACCCGCGGCGGTGACGACGACGGAGCCGACCAGGATCGGAAGTGCTTGGCGCGCAATGCGTTCGGCGCCCTCGGCGATCCGGGTGCGCAGCATCGTCGGCCAGAGGGTGACCAGCGTGCCCATGACCGTGAGGCCGATCCAGCCCAACAGGTTGAGGGCGATATGTGCGATCACCAACCGTCCATGCCACGGCTCGACCAGTTGACGGGCCAGGACCGCGCCCAGCCCGGCACCGATCGGCAGGGCGAGCGAGGCGCAGATGTAGTAGCGCACCGTTGCTCCGAAACGCGACGCCAGAGCCGCGCGGGATTGCAGGGCCAACACGATGCCGTGCGCGGCCGCGGCAGCGCCGACGATCACAGATCCGACCAGCGTCAGGTTCCACTGGGCACTCACGATGCCGGCGACCACCGTGACGACGCCGACGTTGAGGGCGACGAGCCGGCCGGCCTGCCAGCGCCGTGACCCCGCAGTGGCGCGGCGGCGCAGAAGTGCGTCCGCGAAGTGGGCACTCCAGACGAAGATCGCGTTGGTGACCGCGCCCAGCAACAGCAGGTGCACCAGCAGCCAGGGTGACTCGGGGACGTAGCGGTGGAACAGGGCGACCCCGAGGAGTGCGGCCAGCCAGGCGGCGACCGGTGCGTTGGCGCTGAGGTGCCACCTGGTGCGGTCGCGAAGAGCCATCGGGGCAGAGGGTTCGAACCTCATGACGTGGCGACCGTCTTCGCCCGGGCAGCGGAGGCCGTGGCGACCCGGCCGAGGCGACCAGCCCAGATGGCCGAGCCGGCCGTGATGGCGGCAAAGCCCAGCAGCGCAACGACATTCAGGGCGCCGCCGATCTGACGGGCGAGGTCGAGGCCACGGGCATCACCGACGGCCAGCCGCAGGAGCAGCGAGGCGTGCAGGAGGACCGGCGGCGCGATCATCACCGGGTGGTAGGGCAACTGGCAGCGTAGGACTGCGGGGAGGATGACGGGTGCGTGGGCCATGATCATCGACATGGTGAATCCGAGGAAGACGGAGTGGATGACCGCGTCATAGGCCGGGCCGTCCGTGACAGCGCCGGCGAGGACCCAGATCCCTCCCGCGACGGAGAGCCAGACGTACCCCGCCAACAGACACCCGGCCATGAAACGAGTCAGGCCTTTGGCGCGAATCGTGCGGCGGGCGACGTCGTGGACCAACAGCCACCCGACCAGTGCCAGCAACGACAGACCGAGCACCGGATATCCGACCACGGGCCAGAGCAGCGTCAGGACCGTCCCGAGTGTGATCATGGCCGCGAGGCCGAGGAGCTGGCCGACGGTGGCGGAGGCGAGCAGGGTCACGCGCGCGAGCTCGAGACGCTCACCGGCGATGGTGAGCACGATGAAACCTGTCAGCCAGGGCAGGAGGCGCGCGACCGGCAAACCGCCGAGCCACAGCAGCGCCCCTCCGGTGGCCAGGACGGCCCCAAACGCTTGTACGAGAACGGAATCGTCGCGCTGCCGGCGCCAGAGCGGGATGTAGACCCCGATGAGCGTGGCCGCCCCGAGCGCGAGCGCGACCTGCCCCAGCCGCAGAGGTGCCGCAGAGATGACGAGCAGACCGCCCGCGCCGAGCAGGGCCGGCGCGGCGAATCCGGCACGGCGTCGCAGGGCAACCGCTCGCTCGAGGGCAATGACGGTGCCCACGAACCCCAGGACCAGCACCATGCCGTGGGCATCGGGCAACCGTTCTGTAGTGACCGGTGTGGGAAGGCCGAGCAGCAGCAGGCCCGCGTCAAGGCCCGCAAGAAGGGCCACGCCTGCCGGGATGAGGAAGACCAGCCGGCTGATCATCGGGCGGTTGCGGGTCATTGGGCGGTTGCGGATTATCGGGCGGTTGCGGAACGGGGGAGCAGGTCCAGACGGCAGGCTCCGGGCTCCGAAAAAGGTTGCAGCGCAGTGCGTTCCGTTCGATCAGGGTCGCTGCCCAGCTCATCAAGGGCGCCGCGCACGATGCCGAGATGGACTCCGCAGACCACCTCCGGATACTGGTGGGCGGCCTCGAGCAAGGGGCAGCGGCGCAGCTTGACGACGCCGGCGCGGGCATCAGGGCTCGGGGCGAACCCGAGCTCATCCAGCAGGGTGACCACCTCGCGGCGAGCCGCCACAGCACTGGGTGCCCTCGCCGCGCCGGGAACCGGGCGCTCGCCCGGATGGGTCTGCCGCACCAGCTCGCGACCCCACATCCGGCCTGCCTCGATGGCATCGGCTCGTGGCTGGCGGCTGGTCCGGGCGATCTGCGCGGCTAACGCGGAGGCCAGAGCGGAATACTCCCTCGCCCCCGGCTCGGAGCCGACCTCGGACGCGGCGCCGTAGAGCCAGGAGGGGCGCCCGCGGCCCTGTGCAGGAGCGCGGGTTCGGACGACGAGCCGGTCGTCCACCAAGCCGTCCAGATGTTCGCGGATCGTGTTGGGGTGCTGACGGGTCAGCGCCGAGAG
Organism: Phycicoccus sp.; assembly: GCA_043721575.1. Lineage (GTDB taxonomy): Bacteria > Actinomycetota > Actinomycetes > Actinomycetales > Dermatophilaceae > UBA4719. The sequence continues at coordinate 6,975 of JAYSQM010000060.1, read as the reverse complement.
AGCCCTCACCGTGCAGGGCTCGGGCTGGTCGATCAGGACGTCCAGGATGCCCGCCCGGGCGGCCGAGAGATGGACCCGTCTGCGCCCCGCCCGCGCCGTCGGCAACGGCCCGTAGCCCGGCCGTGGGGCCGTGTCCGCCGCCTGATTATTTTTCACGGGGCAAAGTGTAATAAACTTTGGCAGGCTTCGCCAGTCGCGGCGGGCCGAGGCGCCGCAAGGTCTCTCATCGCACCACGTTGGAGGAGTTCTCATGAGCACGGTCGTTGTCGCAACCAGCGCCGCAGACGCCCAGGCCGTCGAAGCCGTCAAGGATCATCACGCACAGCTGGCCGGAGCCCTGGCAGTCCAGGTGGAGGCCTTGGTCGACGCCGCCGCACGGGGCGATCTGCCCGGCGCCGGCGCCGCGTCCGACGCACTGGTCAGGTGGTGCCGGGCCGAGCTGATCCCGCATGCGCTCTCCGAGGAGCAGGCCATGTATCCCAAGGCCCACGAGGATCCCCGCGCCCGGCTGTTGGTCGACGCCATGCTCGCCGAGCACCGCGACCTCATTGCCCTGGTCGAGGCCATTGGGAACGCAACGGGCCCGGTGCGCGCCGCGGCCAACGCCCAGGCGCTCCGGTCCCTGTTCGACTCGCACCTGGTCAAGGAGAACGAGCAGATCCTGCCGCTGCTGGCCGGGTCCAGCGAGGTCTCACTCGCGGAGATCCTTGGCGACATGCATGAGCTGCTCGGCGGCCACGACCACGCTGAGAGCGCCGAGGCGGCCACCGAGGACGGATGCGGAGGCGAGTGCGGCTGTGGTGAACAGGACCCGGCCGGAATCCTTCCCGAGCTCGACGCGCGAGCGGTGCCACACGCCATACGGCACGCCACGATCTTCGGCGCACTGGACTCGGTGGGAGCCGGGAGCGGCATGGTGCTGGTGGCCCCCCACGACCCGCTGCCGCTGCTGGCTCAGCTGGAGCAGCGCTCGCCGGGGCTGTTCAGCATCGACTACCTCGAGCGCGGCCCCGAGGCCTGGCGGATCCGCTTCGTCCGCGCCTGAACAGTCATTGCTGGGCTGCGGGCGGGTCAGCCGAAGCGGTGCCCGAAGAAGCCAGCCAGTCGGTCATACAGGGGTGCGTCCTGGGGAAGGTCAACCTCCGGGCCGAATGCCTTGCCCTCGTCCTCGCCACCGCGGAACTGGGGCCGCAGGGCCGTTCGCGCCCACGTGAGTGCCGCGTCCCCGACCTCCGGGTCCAGATGGGTCGACTGCCCTGTTGCGACGGCCAGATCCCAGCCGTGGACCGCGAACTCGGCGATCTGCTGGTCGACGGGGAAGCGCTTGGCCACCTCGCCCATGCCGGGCATCGGCGCGGTGCCGCTCAGGTCGCCGGCGGCGCGCCACGCCTGGGCCAGACCGGTGGCACCCGCCCGGTAGGCGTCGATGTAGTCGCCTTCGAAGGCGTCCCTCGGAGCGGACCAGTCCGGCGTCCCACCGGACGCTCGCTCGGTGAACGCTCCGAGGTCATGGACGAGGTGGGCAATCAGCTCGGTGACATCCCAGGAACGGCAGGGCGTGGGCAGGTGCTGCTGATCATCGCGGATGCCGACGATGATCGCTCCGGTCTGGTCCAGCGCCGCCGACAGCAGCGTCACGGGGTCGGTGGTCACGGTCATCGTCGCCTCCAGAGAGCTCAGGTGTGCCAGCGTGTGGCCGACAATGCCATTGTCTCGCCTCCGGGGGTCATTCGGTGGGTGGATCGGGCATGCTCGTCCTCATGGACACGACGTGGGACATCGAGGGCATTCGTTCGCAGTACCCGGCGCTCAAGGACGGCACGGCATACCTCGACGGTGCCGGCGGGACGCAGGTGCCCGAGAGCGTGATCGAGGCGATCTCCGAGGCCCACCGGTCGGGACTGAGCAACCTGCACGGCGCGTTCGCCTCCAGCCGCCGCTCGATGCAGCTGATCGCCGACGCTCGTGCGGCCGTCGCGGACCTTGTCGGCGGCGAGGCAGGTGGGGTCGTGCTCGGGCCCAACATGACGACCCTGACCTACCGCCTGGCCGCGGCGTTGGCCAAGACCTGGGCGCCCGGCGACGAGATCGTCGTCTCAGAGCTCGACCACGACGCCAACGTCCGGCCGTGGGTACAGGCCGCGGCCTCCGCCGAAGTGACGGTGCGCTGGGCACGCGTGGATCCACAGACCACCGATCTGCCGGCCGGGCAGTATGTCGAGCTGGTCACCTCGCGCACGAGGCTCGTTGCCGTAGCCGCGGCCTCGAACCTGATCGGAACCATGCCCGACGTCGCGGCGATCAGCGGGATCGCCCACGCCGCAGGGGCTCTGGTGTACGTCGACGCAGTCGCCGCCGCGCCGCATTTCCGGCTGGACATGTCTTCGTTGGGCGCCGACTTCATCGCCGTCTCCGCCTACAAGTGGTGCGGTCCACATGCCGGAGCCGTCGTTGCCGCCCCTGCCCTGCTGGAGACCCTGCGACCCGACAAGCTCGAGCCGTCGTCAGGCGACGTGCCCGAACGTTTCGAGCTCGGCACCCCGGGTCTGGCCAACATGGCCGGCATCACCGCGGCTGTGGACCACCTGGCGGATCTGGTTGCAGGAGAAGGAGACCGGCGCGGGCGACTCGATCGTTCCTTCGCGGCTCTGACCGCCCGGGAGGACGTCCTGGTGCGCGAGACGATCAGCCGGCTCACCGGCATACCGGGGGTTCGGATGGTCGGCGCACCGACCCGGCGCACGGGGACCATCTGCTTCACGGTGGACTCCGTCGGGCCCGGTGAGGTCGCGGCGCGACTGGGGGAGCAGGGCATCAGCGTGTGGAGCGGCCACGCCTACGCGTGGGAGGTCACCCGGGCGCTCGGGATCCGCGACACCGGTGGTGCGATCCGGGTCAGCCTCGCGCCGTACACCGCCGAGTCGGACCTCGAGCGGTTGGTCGCAGCCATGGCCGCGATCGTGACGGAGTCGGTCCCCAGCTGAGCCCGCCGCCAGCCGTCAGCCGGCGTGCCGGTGACTGTGGCATGTGGCTGTGGATAACCCGTGACGGACCACCGCCTGGTCCGGCAGTCTGCCAGCCATGAGTGTGACCAGTGCCTTGACCCTCACGGCCCCAGCGGCAGCGACCGAGCTGGGCCAGGCCGTCCACGAGCTGGTCGGTCACCAGATCGACGTCGACGAGTTCACCTTGCGATTCCTGGCCTCGCGCGTCTATACGCTGTGCCCGGTGCGCCCCGGCCTGTTCGTCATGTCGCGCCCCGGTGGGGCGCCGGTGGTGCCGGTCTGGTCGACGGTCCGTGGGTTGCGGCAGGTGATGGGCAACTACGACTGGTTCGCTCGAACGGGTGAGGAGGTGGTCGTCGCCCTTTCAGAGGGTGTCGGCGTCCTGATCGACGACGGTATGCCGTGCCCCATCGCCTTGCCGTCAGCGGTCCTGCTCGAGCATCGTTGCGGCGCCTAGCGACTCATCTCTGGCTTGACCGGCTTGCGCGGCGGACGACGATCCACCAGAGTCAAGTGGGGCATGGGTAGGAAGTGACGACGGACAGCGAAGGGCAATGCGGATGATGCAGACCTGGGGCCGTGTGGTGGCCGAACGAGCATGGGCCGTCCTCATCGGCGGACTGGCCCTGGTGGCTGCGGCCGCGGTGTTCGGCCTCGGGGTCTTCGGCAGCCTCAGCAACGGTGGCTTCGACGACAGGGCCAGCGAGTCTGCGCGGTCTCTGGCCAAAGAACATGCGACCTTCACGAGCCACGACGCCGACATCGTGGTCATCTACTCCAGCCCCTCCATGAAGGTCAGCGACCCGGCCTTCCGGGAGTCCGTCTCGAACGTCATCAGGGGGCTCCCCAAGGGGTCGACCTCCCGCGTCACCAGTTGGTACCAGACCCCGTCGCCCACGTTGGTCAGCAAGGACCAGCACGCGACCCGGGTCATCATCGCCTTGAGCGGCACCTCGCAGGATCAGAAGTCCAGCCGCTATGACGAGGTCAGAAGCCAGCTCGACGCCAGAGGGCTGACCACCAACGTCGGGGGTGGGTGGGCGGTCTTTCGCGACGTGAACCAGCACGTCTCAGCGGACATCACCCGCGCCGAGGCGATCTCGATGCCGATCGTGTTCATCTTGTGCCTGGTCATCTTCGGCAGCGTCGCATCCGCTTTGATGCCCGCCTTTGTCGGCGTCGTGGCCATCTTCGGTGCCTTCGCATTCGTGCGCGCCATCACCATGGTCACCGAAGTGTCGATCTTCGCCATCAACGTCATCACCCTGATCGGGATGGGCCTGGCCATCGACTACGCGCTGTTTGTCGTGAGCAGGTTCCGCGAGGAGATCGCCAAGTATCCCGGCACCGAGCGTGAGCACGTCAATGCGGCCATCACCGCAACCATGGCGACCGCGGGCCGGACCGTGTTGTTCTCCGGTCTGATCGTGGCCGCCTCGCTGGCGTCACTGCTGTTCTTCCCGCAGAGCTTCCTGCGCTCGATGGGCTATGGCGGAGTCGCGGCGGTCCTCGTCGCGATGCTGGCTGCGCTGACCCTCTTGCCGGCATTGCTCGCCGTCCTCGGACCGCGGATCGAAGCCGGCCGTATGCCGTGGCGCCGCGGCTCGCGCGCACGGGCCGCGGCACGCCAGCAGGTCGCCGGAGGCGACCTCACCGACGCCCAGGGCGCGTGGGCGACCTTGGCGTACAGCGTGATGCGGCGACCCGTCGCATACCTGCTGGTCATCGTCGTGGCCCTGATGGCGCTCGGTGCCCCGTTCCTGTCGGCCAGGTGGGGAAGTATCGACGAGCGGGTCCTGCCGGTCAGCGCACCGAGTCGGGTCGCCGCGGACCTGGGCGCCCGCGAGTTCGGCGGCAGGACCACGAGTGCCAACATCGTGGTCGAAGGAGCCAGCCGGACCGAGCTCGATGCCTACATCGGCCGTCTCGGTAAGGTCAGCGGGGTTCAGTCGGCCCAGCCGATAGACCAGGTCTCCCGCGGTGGCGTCACGACCAGCCTGGTCCAGGTCAGCTGGCTCGGGAACAGCCAGGCCGAACAGTCGCAGCAGCTGGTCAGGGACCTGCGCGCCGTCGGGACCGGCGCCGGTGTCAACGCTCTGGTCGGCGGCTTGTCGGCGAGTGCCGTTGATCTCATTGACTCCATCGGCGCACGCCTGCCGTGGATGGGCCTCTTCGTGGTCGCCATCATGTTGGTCCTGCTGTTTGTTGCGTTCGGCTCCGTGGTCCTGCCCCTCAAAGCCGTCGTGATGAACGCCGTGTCCCTCGGCGCCTCGTTCGGGGTGGTCACCTGGATCTTCCAGGACGGTCATCTGTCTGGGCCGCTCGGCTTCACCTCACCGGGCTACCTGGACGTCACCCAACCGATCCTGATGCTCGCCATCATCTTCGGGCTGTCCATGGACTACGAGGTGTTCCTGCTCTCCCGGATCCGTGAGGAGTGGGACCGGACCGGCGACAACACGACGGCAGTGGCCAACGGACTGCAGCGCAGCGGGCGCATCATCACCAGTGCAGCAATGTTGCTGGCCGTGGTCATCGGCGGTTTCGCCACCTCCGGCATCCTGCTCATGAAGATGATCGGGATAGGCATGCTCGTCGCCGTCCTGGTCGATGCAACCATCGTGCGGGCCCTGCTGGTCCCGGCTACGATGCGGCTGTTGGGGACTGCGAACTGGTGGGCCCCCGGCCCGCTGCGACGCTGGTGGGAGCGTCACGGCATACGGGAGTCGGAGGGCGCCGAGGCGACCCGAACCGCGTCCGAGCTGGTCAACCCGAGCTGAACCTTGTTGGGCGTCCCCTTGCGGGTGGGGTCCATCCGGCAGGATCTAGCCATGACGACAATGCTGCTCGGCCCGGCGGATCTGCTTCGCAGACGTGGCCTGCGACGGATGCGAGCGGTGGCGTTGTCCTTGCTTGTGCTCGCAGCGCTCGTGTTCATCGTGACCCGAAACCGCGATGGTGCATGGGGATATGTCAACGCGACCGCGGAAGCCGCGATGGTGGGAGCACTCGCGGACTGGTTCGCCGTGACCGCGTTGTTCCGCCATCCGCTGGGTATCCCCATCCCGCACACCGCCATCATTCCCCAGCGCAAGGACACCCTCGGACAGAGCCTCGAGGAGTTCGTGACGGGGAACTTCCTGACCGCCGACGCTGCACGTGAGCGGGTGGTCGCCGCCGACGTCAGTCGCAGGGTGGGTCGCTGGCTTACGCAGGAACAGCACAGCGCCCGGGTGATCACCGAAGTGGCCAAGGCGAGCAGTCGGGTGCTGGTGGCCGTCAAGGACGACGATGTCCGCGGCTTCGTCGAGCATGCACTCCTGCCCCGGCTGGCGCACGAGCCGCTGAGTCCGGTCGTCGGGCACCTGCTGGAGTCGGTCGTTGCGGACGGCACTCATCACGGCTTGGTCGACATCGGCCTGGTCGAGGCGCACGCGTGGCTGCGCACGAACGAGCACACGGTGGCTTCGATCGTCGGCGCGAGAGCGCCCTGGTGGACTCCCGGCTGGCTCGACGAGAAGGTCATCGAGCGTGTTCACCATGAGGCGCTGTCGTGGGTCGCCGACGTGCGCGATCGCCCAAACCACCCGGCGCGCAAGGCTCTTGATGATCTGCTCGCCCAGCTGGCCCAGGACCTGCAGCATGACCCCGACACGATCGCTCGCGCTGAGGCACTTCAGCTGCGCGTGATGACGCACCCGCAGATCGGCGCCTCTGCCGTCGCGGTGTGGGACGCGCTGCGCACGGCGCTGCTCGGGGTCCTCGATGACGCCGATGGGCCACTGCGCCGCCGTGGGGTCGAGGCGCTGTCGGACTTCGGGGAGCGCCTGCTGACCGACCCCGGCCTGCGTCTCAGGGTCGACGACCACGCGGCGGATGCCATCGGTTTCGTGGTCAGCACCTATGGCCACGAGATCGCCAAGGTCATCTCGCAGACCGTTGATCGTTGGGACGGCAAGGAGGCGGCCGA
>JAYSQM010000059.1:0-4897 GCA_043721575.1 Phycicoccus sp. | reverse complement strand
CGATCATACTCCGAATCAGAGGAGCTTTTTGCCCTCGGCACTGGTGGTGGAGTCCGGCAGTATCCGCACTCCGCAGCCACGATCCCGGACTCTGGCCGTGGGCCAGCTCGACTCATTGCTGCGAGTTCGACTCCCACCCCTTCATACTCTCCAACCTCGATCGGAGTACAAGATGAAACTCAATCGCCGACACGTCATTGCAGGGAGCCTCGGAGTTGTCCTGATAGGGGCGATAACGCCCGTGGCTCTTGCTTCGCCCGGAGCTGACATCAAGGTGGAAAATATCGTGAAGGCGAACTTGGCCGACGCGGTCCATCTGAACGCGGACCAGATCAAGTTTCGGACAAAGGTTCCGACCGACATCCTGGTGCAGAAGGTCACCTTCAGCCCACATGGCCGCACGGGCTGGCATCACCACCCGGGCATGGTGCTCGTTTCCGTATCTTCAGGCGCGGTGACCGTCTGGGATTCCGACTGCGAGTCCACGACGTACGGGCCGGGCCTTGCGGCCGGCGCGGCCTTCACCGAGAGCGGCGACGACCCCTTGGAGGTCACGAGCGCCGCAGGGGCGACGGTCTATGCCACCTTCGTGGTGCCGCACGTCTCCCCGCCCGTGTTCCGGGTTGAAGCCGACGCACGGTCCTGCGGATAGCTGAGAGCGAGGGTCTCTGGTCGTCCGACATGGCGGGCGCCCAGCTTGCCCTCGACAACCGTGGGAGTTGCCTTCGAACTCGACCCCTTCGAAACTCACCCCTTCGAACTCGACCCCTTCGATGACAGTCTTCTCGACGCCCAAGAGGGCACGCCACAGGCGTCGGAAGAGCCACGATGACAGATAGGTGACAGTTTTCTCACCGTTCGTGACCACCAGGTGATGGTGGATGACAGCCAGATGGCTCTTCATGAACGTTTCGTGAGGTGGCTGTTCGATGGCCCGCGACAGTCATGACGGAGCGCAATGCTCGCCCCCAGGTCTAGACAAGCTGGAGGTCGTCATGGCACGTCGGGTCATCCGCGGACGAGCGTTAGTGGTGCTCCTTGGGGCGCTGGCTGTGGTCGCCGCCCAGTTCACCGTGCCGCGATTGGCGTCTCAGGCTGCGGCTGCAATCCCTCCTGCCCCAGGCAGCATCACCTTGCAGGTGAAGAGCGCACGCTCGGTGAACGCCGGCCCGGGCTTCGTGCACAAGGGCGATGTGGTCGTTGCGTACAAGTGGTTGATCAACCGGGACGACACCGGTGACCCGGGGACCGCGCTCAACCAAGGCACCCAGGCGTGCCTGCCCGCGACGGCCGTCGGCGGCAGCAGCAACCCGGACTACGCCGACACCTGCCCATGGCCCTCGGTGCGCAAGACCTCGGGCGTGGCGCCAATCATCGCGCAGGGCGACCAGAGCGACCTGGGCGCCGCCAAGGCGCTGGATGGCCTCCCGCCCGGCAAGTACCTCATCTCGGTGACTTCCGACGGCTTCAAGATCGACGGTCAGCACTTCACCGTGGTGGACGGCCAGGTGGCGACCCCCGTGACTGTGGAGATGAACCCGACGCCGCTGCCGCTGACCACCCTGCGGATCGAGGTGTTCAACGACAACGCCCCCGTGGACGCTACCTACGAGGTCAACGCCGAACAGGGCCTGGCGGGCTTCACCGCGCACCTGGCGGACGTCTTCGGCACCGTCAGCGTGGACTACTACGGCAACGCCTTGTGCACCAAGTACATGCACGTGGTCGCCGGTGTGCTCTACACCGACGCGCAACAACCGAACGCGCCGATCGCGTTCGACATCGTCACCAACAAGCCGGTGGTCGACCCCGCCTCGACCGGCGTCTGCACCAGCGACGCGAGGGGCCTGGTCGTCATCCCCAACATGGGGCCGAACCGCTTCGCCGCCACCATCACACCGCCGGTGCCCACCGCCGGCCAGACGTACCAGTGGGTGCAGACCACGACCCTGGAGGGTGGTCACGACCACGACATCTGGAGCCAGGAGGGCGCGACCGGCTTCGACACCGAGCAGACCAAGGGCGCCGAGCTGGTGCCCTCGGTGCAGTTCGGCTTCGTCCGCACCCAGGCCATCACGGTCCCGCTTTCCAACCCGCCGACAGGTGAGATCAAGGGTGTCGCCGTCGCCGGACTGCCATACATCGGCGGCCAGAGCGGCCAGGTGGTGCCCGAGACCGGCTTCGCAGGTGCCAAGCTCGACGGACCCATCGCGCGGCCCTGGGTCGCACTGTCCAACCTCGGCGCAGGGGACGCCCAGGTGTACGTCGGCCGTGGCGCTGCCGACGGCTCCTTCGACATCAAGAACGTCAAGGACGGCACCTACCAGCTCTCGCTGTGGGACGACGACCAGGACTACATCCTGTGGAGCTTCAACGTGCAGGTGTCCGGCGGCGCTGTGACGAACGTCGGCACCAAGATGCTGGTCGGCTGGTTCACCCACATGCATGGCCGGGTCTTCGTCGACTCCAACGCCAACGGCCGGATGGATCCCGGGGAGAGCGGCGTGCCGCAGTTCGCACTGACGGTGCGTGAGCGCGACAACTCCACCATGGACCAGGCCACGAACACGGTCACCACCGACGCCAGCGGGTCGTACGACATCCGGGAGACCTACCCGATGGGCAAGTGGTTGGTGCTGGAGGCGTTCAACACCCGCTACAAGACCACGGGCATCTCCTACCGGGGCGAGAACGAGACCACGATGACGACCAAGATCGGGTCTGCCGTCGACCTGAACTTCCTGCCGATCATCGGCCTCGGCGGCCAGGTCGACTGGGGCGTGCAGCCCTACGCCTCCGGCACGAACGGCGGGATCGTGGGCACCGTCAGCTACGACACCACGCGCAACGAGCTGGATCCCGCGGACGCCGCGAGCGAGTCCTACCAGCCGGGTATTCCGGACGTGCCGGTGCGCCTCCACCTGCCGGTGGCCTGCACCCTGACGGTGCCGGCGGATGTCGCCAACGAGTGCCGCCAGGGCAAGCAGATCGTCCCCCTGAGCATCCCGGACCCTGCGATCCCCGGCGCCATGATCAAGAACCCCAGCCCCGATCGCGGAGCCCTGGTGAAGGGTCCCGAGGTGCAGGATGCGTACACCTCCGAGACCTGGGCGCCGCCGCGCGGGTGCACCGCACGCATGTTCAACGGCCAGCCGCTGACCGACCAGCAGGCCCTGCCGGAGTTCGGCGCCACCGCCAACCGGATGTGCGTCGAGGCGCCGATGATGGGCGTGGCGATCGGCCCGAGCGACGACACCCCCGGCAGCTTCGGGCAGACCGTCAACGGCAACTACGGGTTTGCAACCTCGAAGATCAACCTCTACCCGAGCACGGACACGGTGCACAACCCGGGCGGTCTGGCTCTGTACGCGCCGCTGCCGGTCGGTACGGAGCAGGACCTGCGGCCCGATGACTACATCGTCTCGGTCGACATCCCGGCGAGCCCCGTCGGTGGCAAGCCGATGTACAAGGCTACCTCGGAGACGGACGTCAACGTCTTCGACGGCGTCTCCTACCTGCCTCAGCAGAACTACCCTCCGGCCACCCCGGCAGCGGCCAATGACCCCGCCGGCCCGCCACCCGCGACGCCGGACCCGCCAAGCCAGCCACCTTCGCAGCAAGCCGGCATCATCTCGCCGTGCGCCGGCGCGCTGCACAACGTGCACGTCACCAACCCGGCCTTCCTGGCCGGCGGCGGCAGCCCGTTCGAGGGTCAGGACCGGCCCTCGTGCGCCGACAAGCTGGTCACCGTGCGCAGCGGGCAGGCCACCGCGCCCAACTTCAACCTGTTCACCGACGTCCCGCTGCCGACCCACTTCTGGGGTCTGACGCTGAACGACCTCGGGTTGACCCTGGACAAGCGCAGCGTCAACTACGGCGAGGCCCAGGGCCTGCCGTACGTCCCCGTGGGCCTGTACGACTCCTTCGGCCGGCTCAGCTACACCACCCACACCGACTTCAACGGCCTCTACGAGGCGCTCGTGCCGTCGACGGACACGTTCAACTGCCCCGTCCCCGCAGGGCCGTGCCCGAACATGTATCGCTTCGTGGGCAACGACCCGGGACAGCCGGGGGCCCTGAACTCGGACTACAACCCGCGCTTCAGGACGATCGCGACCAACTTCCAGGGCTGGCCCGGGCTCTACACGGTGACCGACGAGGCGCCCACCCAGGTGGCCGCCACCGTCCTGGCCCCCGGCACGACATCGGCCAACCCGACGATGTGTGACCTCGGTGCCGCCTCGCCGCAGGTGTTCTCGGTCGACCGGCCGTTCGTACGGCAGGGAACCGTTGGTGACACTCGAGCGGTCACGGTCAAGGGCATCGGCTTCGGCGCCGCGGCCGGCACCTTGATGCTGAACGGGACGAGTGTGCCCACCACCAGCTGGACGGACACCCAGGTGGCCTTCACCGTGCCGGCGACCGTTGCCGGGCCGCTGGGGCCGATCCCCCTGCTGGGTCCCCTCGCGCTGAGCATCAAGGCGACCAACGGGCTCTCGACGTACAACGGCCTGACCATCCAGGTGCTCGACCCGGTGACCGCCAGCGTCCCGGGCTCGACGGCGACCAACCCCAGGATTGCCCAGGTCGGCCCGGGTCAGGCCTACGCCTCGATCCAGGCCGCGCTCGAGGTGGCCAAGCCGGCAACGGCCCGCAGGTACTGGCTGGTGGTGGTCTGGCCGAACGCGCAGACCAGCGACAACCCGCGCGGGGAGTACAACCAGAACCTGATCGTGCACCACCAGGTGCGGATCCAGGGCGTCGGCCCAGGTGGCTTCCAGGGCAGCACGTTCGTGCCCGGCTCGATCATCGACGGGTCTGGTTTCAACCCCGACAACCCGAGCGGCACCGCCTGGCTCACCCTGCTGAGCAGCCTGAGCTACTCCGGCAACCCCGC
>JAYSQM010000058.1:0-9756 GCA_043721575.1 Phycicoccus sp. | reverse complement strand
CGGGGGCTGCCCCGCCTGGCGGACTTGACGTACTCGACGACCGGGCCGGTGATGTCGCGGTAGGGCGAGTCCAGAGCCTTCAACGGCACCGGGATGTCGCGGCGGTCCCATTCGTCCTGAAGCGCCTTGGTCTCCTCGGGCTCCACGTTGACCGTGATGGCTTCGAGCACCGAGGGCCTGGTCGCCCGCGCATAGGCGATGGCACGCAAGGTGGGCTTGTGGATCTTGGAGACCAGGACGATCGCGTGAACCCGTGAGGGCAGCAGCTGGTCGTCACCGGAGTCCTCCGCGACGGCGAGCTCGTCCCGCACCCTGGCGTAGTGCTTCTGGATGCCGTTCATGATGAGGAACAGGACCACCATCGCCGCGATGGCAAATCCCGCACCCTTGAGGAACTTGGTTGCGAGGACGACCAACAGCACGGTGCCCGACATGGTGGCACCAATGCTGTTGATGACGCGGCTGCGCATCATCCGCTGGCGCTGCCGGGGGTCGCGCTCCGTGCGCAGGTGGCGGTTCCAGTGCCGGATCATGCCGATCTGGCTCACAGTGAACGAGACGAAGACACCCACGATGTAGAGCTGGATCAGCTTGGTGACCTGCGCGTCATAGATAAAGATCAGGAAACAGGCAACGCCGGCCAGGATGAGGATGCCGTTGGAGAACGCGAGCCGGTCGCCGCGGGTGTGCAGCTGACGGGGCAGGTAGCCGTCCTTGGCCAGGATCGACGCAAGCACCGGGAAGCCGTTGAATGCCGTGTTCGCGGCCAGGATCAGGATGGCCCCGGTGACGATCGAGATGAAGAGGACACCGATGCGGAAGTCGGAGAATACGGTCTTGGACAGCTGGCCGATGATCGTGTCCTGGGTGTAGGAGCTGCCGACCGGCTTGCCTCCAATCGTGAGCTGGGTTGCCGGGAACTCGGCGTACTTGATTCCGGTCAGGTTCACGAGCGTGATGATCGACATCATCATGGTGACCGAGACGATGCCCATCAAGAGCAAGGTCGTGGCCGCGTTCTTGCTCTTGGGCTTCTTGAACGCCGGGACTCCGTTGGAGATGGCCTCGACTCCGGTCAGGGCCGCACTGCCCGACGAGAAGGCTCGTAGCAGCAGGAAGACCATGGCTAACCCGGCGAGGCCCTCGGAGCCTTGCTCGGGCAGCAGATTGAACCGGGCACTGTCGGCCAGGGGCAAGGATCCGGTGGCAGACCGGTAGAACCCAAACAGCGCCATGGCGATGATGCCGATCATGAACGCGTAGGTCGGGAACGCGAACGCCGATCCGGATTCGCGCACCCCACGCAGGTTCATCGCGGTGAGCAACACGACCAGTGCGATCGCGACAGGCATCTCGTGCCCTCGCAGCACCGGCAGGGCGGCGGCGGCGTTCTGCACGCCCGAGGAGATCGACACCGCGACGGTCAGCACGTAGTCGACGAGCAGTGCGCTCGCGACCGTCAGGCCCGCTCGCGGTCCGATGTTGACCGTCGCCACCTCATAGTCACCGCCACCGGAGGGGTAGGCGTGGACGTTCTGGCGGTATGACGCCACCACGACGAGCATGACGAGGACGACGGCCAGGCCGATCTGCCAAGAGTGGGTCGTGGCGAAGGCACCACCGGCCACGGCCAGGGTCAGGAAGATCTCGTCCGGCGCGTAGGCCACCGACGAGAGTGCATCACTGGCGAACACCGGGAGCGCGATCCGCTTGGGAAGCAGCGTCTCCCCGAGCCTGTCGCTGCGCATGGCCCTACCGACGAGGAGCCGTTTGATGATCCTGCCTGATGGCGACACGACGAACACTCTAGGCGGCAGGCCCAGCGCACGCGCGCAATGCTGCGAGGCGCAGACCTTCGGGCGCGAGCGGGCCTTGGCTCGGTGTAGCGTCGCTGCCGTGCACTTCGTCATCATGGGTTGTGGCCGGGTCGGGTCGACCTTGGCACTCAGTCTCGAGAGTCAGGGCCACGACGTGGCCGTCATCGACACCAACAGCGCGGCCTTTCGCCGTCTGGGGAGCAGTTTCGAGGGCAAGAGGGTTACCGGCCTCGGCTTCGACCGGGACACCCTGCGCGAGGCCGGCATCGAGGAGGCCTACGCGTTTGCTGCCGTGAGCAATGGGGACAACTCCAATATCCTCGCTGCCCGCGTTGCCCGTGAGACGTACGGCGTCGAACACGTGGTGGCGCGCATCTATGACCCCGGCCGGGCGGAGATCTACCAGCGCCTCGGCATCCCCACGGTGGGCACCGTGCGCTGGACATCGGACCAGATACTTCGCCGACTGCTGCCCCAGGGCTCCGTCGCCGAACATACCGACGCCAGCGGCCATGTCGTCATCGCCGACGTGCCGGTCAACCCGGCCTGGGTCGGTCGCCGGATCAGCGAGCTCGAGTCGGCCTCAGGTGCCCGCGTCGCCTATGTGACCCGACTCGGCGAGGGCATGCTGCCGGGCGCCGAGACCGTCTACCAGGACGGGGACCTGGTCCACGTCGTCACGACCTCGGGTGCGCTGACGACCGTCGAGCAGACGCTCGACCAGACACCGCCGGTCCACTGACCACCGGCAACCTCGACTACCGCCCCGACTAACGCCCCGAAAGACCATTGCACGAAAGACCATTGCACGAAAGGACGTACGCCCCGATGCGAGTTGTCATTGCCGGAGCAGGCAGTGTGGGTCGTTCGATCGCCCGCGAGCTGCTGCACAACGGACACCAGGTGCTGTTGATCGACAAGGACGCCGACGACGTCCAGGCGGGCCGTGTCCCCGAGGCCTCATGGCTGCTGGCTGACGCCTGCGAGATCAGCTCCCTGCACGAGGCCGGCCTGGCAGACTGTGACGTGGTGGTGGCCGCGACAGGGGACGACAAGGCCAACCTGGTCGTGTCGCTGCTGGCCAAGACCGAGTTCGGCGTGCCCCGCACCGTTGCCCGGGTGAACAACCCCAAGAACGAGTGGATGTTCGACGAGGCCTGGGGTGTGGATGTGGCCGTGTCGACGCCTCGACTGATGACCGCACTGGTCGAGGAAGCCGTCAGCATCGGCGACCTCGTGCGTATCTTCACCTTCGGGCGGGGCAGCTCCACGATGGTCGAGCTCACGCTTCCGGCCGACAGCCCGTATGCCGGCAAACGGGTTGGGGACGTTCCCTGGCCCAGCGACAGCGTCCTGGTGGGGATCATCCGCGAGGACCACCCGATTGCGCCGAGCCGCGATGACTCGCTCGAGGCCCACGACGAGCTGCTGTTCCTCGCCACGCCAGAGGTCGAGGATGCCCTCGAGGCGATGCTCAGCCCGGGCCACCGGGTGCCCCGCGGCAAGGAGTGACGAGGCGCGGGCCTGTATGCCGACCGTCGCGGCGCTGCCGGGCTCAGCCAGGCGGTTCGGGCGCGGTGAGCGGCGTCTTGCCGCGCACGAGCATCATTCCCATGATCGCCACCGCGCACAGGTAGGCCGGCCATCCCAGTGCGATCTTGGCGACTCCCAGCAACGTGACCTGCCCCGCGAGATACAGCGGCAACATCACCACGACGCGTACGGCATACAGTGCGACGAGCACCATGGTGAGGCGCTGGCAGACCGTGACCAGACCCCGGTCACGTCGCCACGCTGTGGGGTCCTGGGCCATCTGCGGGTCACCAGCGGCAACGATGAAGCCGACCAGCGGCCAACGCGCCACGACGGACACCAACGAGCCGACGCCCCACGCGGCGCTGGTCAGGATGCCGGGCAGGAATGCGGCCTCGGCCCGTCCACTGCGCAGCGCGAAGAATGCGGCGACGGCCGTGGCGAATACGGCCGACAGGACGTAGCGCGGCGTCTGACGGGTCGCCAGGCGAACCAGCAGCAGGATCAGCACGATGGCTGCCGAGGCGGTCACCGCGATCTTCACGTCGTGTCGCCAGATCCACGCCGACACGAACGCGACGGTCGGCAGCGCGGCCTCGAACGAACCCCGGACACCCCCCAGTGCCGACGAAAGTCGTTCGCGGATAAGGGATTCGACCGTGTGCGCCGTGGCGCCGGTGGGTGATGCGGTCACGATGGCGTCGCTAGTGGCCACGGACTGGCTTGATCTCGTAGGAGGGGTTGAAGATCGTCGGTATGCCGTGCTTGTAGGTCACGCGCCCGCGTGCGGTCAGGTAGGTCCCCGGCACGATGCCACCGATCCGGCGACGGCCGAGCCAGACGAGGTTCAGGATCTTGCTGCCGTCGTAGAGCTCCACCACGAGGGCGGGGACGTTGACGCGAGGTCGCAGGGTGACACTGCGGACGGCACCACAGACAATGGCGTCGGAGCGGTCCACCAGGTCGGCGATCGGGGTGCCACCCAGGCGTCCGGTGTCCTCCTGCAGCTCACGGGCTTCGAGCTCGGACTCGGTTCGAGCCAGGCGCGCCGTCACCCGGGAGAGCAGCCCGGCCTTGCCGCGCTTGTCCTGGCTCTGCTCAGATGTCATGGCCGGGTCCCATCAGCTAACGGATCTCGGTGATCTCTGGACCGCGCTCGAACGGCTTGAGGTCGTCCAGGGACGGGGCTGACCCGGCGGCCTCCTCGTCTGCTCCGTCCTGGCCGGCCGGGTCCGGCTGGTCGGGCAGCTTCAGCGCCAGCAGCTCGCGGGGGGCCATGGCCTCGTCACCGCGCACGACGACCGTCGCCCTGACCACGTCGAGCAGGGCGACGGCAGAGTCCTCGTCGATGGCTGCCCGGCCGCTGAGTACGGCGCGCAGGAACCAGCGAGGGCCGTCGACGCCGACGAAGCGCGCCGGGGAGAACACGGTGCGGCCATCGGGGGCCTGACCCGGCATCCGGGCCTGCAGCTCGGTGCCCAACGGGCCGGACGTCTCGTCGGCTGTTCCACCCTGGCTGGTGATGCTGGCGGCGATCTCGGTGCGGATGTCGTCCCAGATCCCTTCGCTGCGCGGCGCGGCGAAGGCCTGCAGCTGAACGGCGGACTCCCCCAGCACCGCGGTGACCCCGACCAGGCTCTGCGACTCCTGCTCGACCTCGAGCCGCAGCTCCATGCCCGGGATGCCGGTCAGCCACAGTGCTCCGAGATCCAGCCGGTCCTCCAGGCCCTCGACCTCGGAGCGATCGAACGGACCGCGAGCACGACTCACCGCAGGGCGCGAAGGCACTGGCGTCCTGGCGCTGTCCGCCCCTTTGTCGGCCGGGTCACTGTCCGGCTGCCAGGACTCATCCGGGTCCGCGCTCTCGGCCGCGGCCGTGGTCGGGTCGAGCCCAACGCTGGTGTCTTTGGTGCCACGGCGGAAGATGCCCACGTGTCGTCAGTCCTTAGATGTCGTCGTCGAAGAGGGTGGCGGGCCGAACCCTCCACTGGCTCCGTGCCCATTGTCCCCCCGATGGCTGCCCGGAAGCGACTCCACCTCAACAAAGCAGGCCTCGCTGACCCGTTGGACCACGAGCTGGGCGATCCGGTCGCCTCTGGTGATGGTGAACGTGTCGCGGCTGTCGGTGTTGAGCAGGTTGACCCAGATCTCGCCGCGGTAGCCAGCGTCGATCGTGCCCGGCGCATTCACCAGGCTGATGCCATGTCTGGCAGCCAGCCCCGAACGCGGGTGCACGAACGCGGCATACCCCGCGGGCAGGGCGATGGCGACACCGGTCGGAACCAGGGCGCGCCGCCCCGGCGCGAGTTCCACGTCCTCGCGTGCGTACAGGTCCGCGCCAGCGTCGCCCGGGTGGGCATAGCAAGGCATCGGCAGGTCGGCGTCCAGGCGTGAGATCAGCACCTGGACCCGCGAGGGGTCAGTCACGAGCGCAGTCCTTTGTCGAGGCGCCTGTGGCAGGCGCAATGGACGCCGTGGCTCAGGCGGCGCACTCGCGACAAACCGGCTGGCCGCCGACGTCATTGGCGAGCTGGCTGCGGTGATGCACGAGGAAGCAGCGCGAGCAGGTGAACTCATCGGCCTGGCGTGGAAGCACTCGCACCGACAGCTCTTCGCCGGATAGGTCGGCTCCGGGCAGCTCAAAGCCCTCGGCCTGCTCGGTCTCGTCGACGTCAACGCTCGAGGAGCTCTTGTCGACGCGACGCGACTTCAGCTCCTCGATGGAGTCTTCGGCGTCGTCATCGTCGGTCTTGCGTGGCGCGTCGTAGTCAGTCGCCATGGCTGGTGTCGCCCTCCTTGAGGTCGTGGGCAGGATCGAAGTGGTGGGTGGCTGGGGGGTAAACGCCGGGCCCATCGCTTTTGTGCCCGCTTGCGCCGCGGATTTTGCCCTATCCGTTCACCAGCGTCATCACCGGGGTCCCCAGCACGCGAGCCGGCGTCCTCAACAGGTACTCGACAGCCCGTTTAAGACCAATGAAACGCCCACCGGGGCGGGATTGTGACCAGCGCCACAATCGTCGCGGGAACCAGCAGGTCACGCGTTCGCCTCGACTGGTTCTTCACTCGATGTTCACCCCAACATCAGGTGCACGATTCGCCCTCCGTACGTCTTCTCCTCGTAGAGTCAGCCGTTCACGACGAGGTCTGGAGGCGGAGATGATTGAGTTCCGCGCAGAAGTTCGCGAACGAGTCCTCCGGGCGGTCACCTCGCTCGACGAGGCCCGCGACACCGGTGATGACCACATGGTCGAGGTGCGCACCGGCGAGCTGGAGTCGCTGGCGCGCCTGGCCACGGAGCATGAGCTGCATGTCCCCGAGCTTGATCCGTTCATGGACGAGCGGGCCGGCTGACCGAACCTGTCGATCGGGCAGCCGGTCGGGGCGACCGGGGATCACCGGGTCAGCGCAGGGGCGCCAGCGCCTCGAGCCTGGACAACAACGACGCATGTATGCCGGGTCCGGCAGCCACCACGGCCGCCTGGCCCGGCGCCATGCTGTTCAGGCCTGTTACCAGTGCCCCCGCCTCGGTGGCGATGATCCAACCGGCCGCGAGATCCCACGGGTTGAGACCCGACTCGTAGTAGGCGTCGACCGTGCCGCGCGCGACCGCGCACAGGTCCAGTGCCGCGCTGCCGGCTCGTCGGATGTCCCGGATCTCGGGCAGGATCGCGCAGAGCACCTCGCCCTGGCGGGCGCGCACCTCGGGCAGGTAGCCGAAGCCGGTGGCCACCAGTGACTGCAGGAGCACGTCGACGGTGTTGACCCTGATCGCCGTGTCGTCATCGGCCGCCAGGACATGTGCCCCGCCGCCCACCCGAGCGTGGAAGGTCTCGCCGGTGAGCGGGTTGCAGATCGCGCCCGCGACCGGTCGCCAACGCCCGGCCGTCCCGGCGTCGCCGATGACGGCGGCCACCGAGACGCAGTAGGCCGGGATCTCGTAGAGGTAGTTCACGGTTCCGTCGATCGGGTCGATGACCCACGTGATGCCGGAGGTTCCGTCAGCGGACCCGTCCTCCTCCCCGAGGATCGCGTCATCGGGCCGGGCGCCCAGCAGGTGGCGACGCAGGAGCGCTTCGGACTGCTGGTCCATCACAGTCACGATGTCGTTGACGCTGCTCTTGGTGTCCAGGACCCCGAGGCCGCGAGGGCGGTCCTCGACGATGAACCGCCCCGCCGCACGGGCAGCAGAGACCGCCAGGTCCTCGAGCTCGCGAAGGAGTGGCTGGGGAGGAAGTGGCTCCGACAGCATCAGTCGGACCCACAAAGCGCCGGCTTGGCCGCCTTCAGGTTGGGGCAACAGCCCGGGCGGCAGACGGGCGGGAACACCTCGTTGCCGGGCCAGGCCGGAGCTGCGACCGGGGCGCGACCGCGGGACTGCGCGGCTCGCTCGAGCACCAGGTCGACCAGGCCCGAGACGAACTCGGGGTCGGCGCCCACGGTGGGCACCCGCACCATCTCCAGGCCGGCGGCGGCCGCGGTCTGCGCAGCTTCGGTGTCGAGGTCGTACCTGACCTCCATGTGGTCCGAGACGAACCCGATCGGTGCCACGACAACGGTCCTGACCCCGTCGGCGGCCATGGCACGCAGGGCGTCGTTGACATCCGGCTCGAGCCACGGCTGTGTGGGAGGGCCCGAGCGAGAGCAGTAGACCAGCTCGTGGTCAAGGCCTCGGCTCAGCGTTGCGTTGACCTCGTCGGTGATGGCTGCCGCCAACTCCAGGTGCTGGCGGCGGTACGCGTTGCCCTCGCCGTCGCCGGGACCCGAGGTGTCATCCATGCCGTGCGGGATCGAGTGGGTGACGAAGACCAGGCGGACCTCATCGTCGGAGCGCTGCCCTTCGGAGCCCTGCAGAAGGGCACGCACGGCTTCGGTCACCTGCCGCGTGTTCGCGCGCGAGAACCCGGGGTGGTTGAAGTAGGGCCGCACCTTGTCGACCTCGAGAACGCGTCCCTCATCGGCCAGGGTCTGAACCGCATCAGCAAGGTCCTCGCGGTACTGACGGCACGAGGAGTAGGAGGAGTACGCGCTGGTCACGATGGTGAGCACGCGGCGCATACCGGCTTCGTGGGCCTCGCGCAGCGTGTCGGTGACGAAGGGGTCGAAGTTGCGGTTGCCCCACAGCAGCGGCGTTGCGATCTCACGTCGGTCCAGCTCCGAGCGCAGGGCATCGAGCAAGGCGCGGTTCTGGTCGTTGATGGGACTCTTGCCACCGAACGAGTAGTAGTGCTCAGCCACCGCAGTGAGCCGCTCGTCGGGGATGCCACGTCCCGCGGTTACGTTGCGCAGGAAGGGCATCACGTCCTCGGGCCTCTCGGGTCCGCCGAAGGACAGCAGCAGTATGGCGTCGTAGGGGAACAGTGGGCTGATGTCGGTCTCAGCCTGGGGCGAGGTCACAGGGAATCTCCGGTTCGCAGGAAGGTGGAGCGCCAAAGGATCAGCTGGAGATCGGCGTCGTGGATCAGCAGGGTCGACGCCAAAACTACCTTTTCGGCGTGGCATGCACCCGGCCGGTCGGCGAAGATGGCAGAGTCTGTTCTTGTTGGGCGACTCAGGAGAAGGCGATGCAAGACCTGCAACTCATTGGCGTGCACGAAGACGGTGAGCACCTGCTGCTCAACGGAGCCGACGGCGGGCGGTTCCGGATGCGGGTCGACGAGCCGTTGCGTGCGGCGATCCGGCACGACCGACCACGCCTGGGGCAGCTCCAGATCGAGATCGACGGTGGGCTCCGCCCACGCGATGTCCAGGCCCTGATCCGCGCGGGCACCTCCGCCGAGGAGGCCGCCGAGCGCGCAGGCTGGTCGGTCGACAAGGTCCATCGTTACGAGGGCCCGATCCTGGCCGAGCGCGAGCACGTGGCTGGCCTGGCGCGGGCAGCCCGTCTGCGCGGACGCAGTGGTGGCTCCGGCGGTGGCGGCGCACCCACTCTGTCGGCGCGGGTGGCTGAACGTCTCAAGGGGCGTGGCGTCGACGCGACCGGGGTCAGCTGGGATTCCTGGCGGGCCGAGGACGGCCCCTGGATTGTCGTGCTGACCTTCGCCGCTGGCGGGCGTCAGCGGCAGGCGTCGTGGAGCTTCAACCTTGCCGACCGGACCGTCTCCGCCGCCGATGACGAGGCCCGCTGGCTCAGCGAGGAGGTGCAGCCCGCCAAGGGGCCGATCCCGGCGCCGCATCTGGCCTCGGCATGGATGCAGGTCACCAAGGTCTATGACGTAGAGGCCGAGGGCGGCCTGCGACCGTCAGCCGATGCCGGACACCACGACGAACCGCTCGATCTGATGACCGCAATGCGCGAGCGCAGCACCGCGCGTGCCCGTCGCAAGCCGGGCGGACGTCGTGGCTCACCGAAGACCCCGACCAATGTGCCCGGTGCCGGTGACCACGCCCCCGACCAGGCGCTACCCCT
>JAYSQM010000057.1:0-9895 GCA_043721575.1 Phycicoccus sp. | reverse complement strand
GCCGGGCGTCCTGGTCGACCTCAAGAAGCTCACCGACTATCCGGACGACAAGATCGTCCTGATCTGCACCGGCTCCCAGGGTGAGCCGATGGCTGCGCTCTCGCGGATGGCCAACCGGGACCACAAGATCGAGGTCGGTGAGGGGGACACCGTCCTGCTCGCGTCCTCGCTGATCCCCGGCAACGAGAACGCCGTCTACCGCGTGATCAACGGTCTGATGCGCCTTGGCGCCGACGTCGTGCACAAGGGCAACGCCAAGGTCCACGTCTCTGGCCACGCCAGCGCCGGTGAGCTGCTCTACTGCTACAACATCGTCAAGCCGCGCAACGTCATGCCGGTGCATGGCGAGTGGCGACACCTCGTGGCCAACGCCGACCTGGCCGTCAAGACCGGCATTCCGCGCGACCGGGTCGTTCTGGCTGATGACGGTGTGGTCGTCGATCTCGTCGATGGGGTGGCGCGCATCGTGGGTGCGGTGCCCTGCGGATACGTCTATGTCGACGGCTCATCCGTGGGCGAGACCACTGAGGCCCTGCTGAAGGACCGTCGCATCCTGCGCGACGAGGGCTTCATCACGATCATCGTGGTGCGCGACTCGGCCACCGGAAAGGTCTCCGCGGGGCCTGAGATCCAGGCGCGTGGCTTTGCCGAGGACCAGGACGTCTTCGACCAGGTGCTGCCCAAGCTCGAGCAGGCACTGGCGGATGCGGCCAGCAACGGGGTCACCGACTCCTTCCAGATGCAGCAGATCATCCGCCGGACAGTCGGTTCGTGGGTCGGCGCCCGGTTGCGCCGTCGACCGATGATCATCCCGATCGTCATCGACGCGTAGCCAGCCACCCGGCATACAGCCCCATCGGTATGACGGGTGGTCACCCGCACTCGCTCGTTCAGTAGCGGGCGCCAACCACTTTGTCGCCCAACGGATCCAGCACCGCGAGCTCATCGGCGTCGAGGGCGATCTCGACGGCGGCGACGTTCTGCTCCAGCCATGTGGTCCGCTTCGTGCCCGGGATCGGCACGAGACTGATGCCGAATCGCGCCGCTTGGCCGTGGACCCACGCCAGGGCGACCTGCGCGGGGGTGACGCCCTTTCGCTCGGCGACCCGCGCAACGGCGTCGGCGATCGCCTGGTTGGCCTGGGCTGCCTCCGCGGCAAAGCGCGGGTTGTGGCCGCGGAAGTCCTTGTCGCCCAACGAGTCGGGCTTGACCGTGCCGGTCAGGAACCCTCGGCCGAGCGGGGAGTAGGGCACGAGTCCGACGCCGAGCTCTTTCAGCGCATCCAGGACCTCGGTCTCGGGGTCGCGGGTCCACAGGGAGTACTCCGACTGGACCGCGGTGATCGGGTGCACGGCGTGGGCGCGCCGGAGCATCTCGCTGTCCACCTCGGAGAGTCCGAGGTGACGGACCTTCCCGGCCTGGACCAGCTCGGCCATCGCCGCGACGGTCTCCTCGATCTCGACGTTCTGTGCCGGCCGGTGCAGGTAGTAGAGGTCGATGACGTCGACCCCGAGGCGTAGCAGCGACGCGTCGCACGCCGTCCGGACGTACGTCGCGTCGCCGCGAATCTGGCGAGCGCCGTCGCCTGAGCTGCGGTCGATGCCGAACTTCGTTGCCAGCTGGACCTTTTCGCGACGATCGTGGATGGCCCGCCCGACGAGGACCTCGTTGTGGCCGGAACCGTAGACGTCGGCCGTGTCGATGAACGTGACCCCGAGCTCGATGGCCCGGTGGATGGTTGCGATCGACTCGTCCCAGTCGGCCTGGCCGTACCACTCGCTCATGCCCATGCATCCCAGGCCCTGTGCAGAGACCTCGAGGCCGTTGGTGCTTCCGAGGGTGATGCGCAACATGTGCTCAGCTCCGTTCGTGCTCGTCCGGCGATGGGGATCCCGCCAGTGGCCATCATGCCCCTGTAGCCGTGCCAGCATCTGGGCAGACTCCTCGCCAGCGCCTGACCCGCAATCACCTGCGTGACAGGATGACGCGGGTGAAGGATGTCGGGGGGAAGGTGCTGACGGCGGCGCTCTGGGCTGGCCTGGTCGTCGCGGCGCCGATGCTTGCATCGCGGTATGTCGACAGCAGCGTCGGAATGGTCGTTGTCCTGCAGGCGCTCCTGCTGGTCGTGGTTCTGGGTGTTGCCGGCATCCTCGTGGTCGCGGTGGTGGCGAGGCGTTGGCGGGTGGCTGTCGTGGCCGGGGTCCTGTTCTCTGTCTGCATTGCGGTGGTGGTGCCCTCACTGCTGGCCCGCACGGTGGCGGCGGGTCGCGACGACCTCGTGGTCATGAGCGTGAACCTGGGGTACGGCGGAGCGGACCCGCAGTCCCTGGTGACCGCTGCGCGCGAGCATCGGGTGGATGTGTTGGTGCTGCTCGGGATCACCCCTGCCGCCGTCGAGCGGCTCAGGATCGCAGGTCTGGACTCCCTCCTGCCCGAGTCGGTCGGCCGATCGCGCCAGGACGCTGGGGGCACCATCATCCGTGGCCGATTCCCGTTGACGTTGGTGGCGCCTGGCCCTGTTCACGTGTCTCCCGACGCGTTCGACGAGCCGGTCGCCTCGATCCACCGCCCGGCCGGCGATGTCGTGCTGCGCGCGGTTCACTCGCTGCCACCGAGTCCTTCGGGAGCGGCGGACTGGCGGTCCGGCCTGGCCGACCTGCAGGTTTGGCGCGAACGGCAGCCGGCGGACCAGCCGGTCGTGATGGCGGGGGACTTCAACTCCTCGCAGGGCCACCCGGGCTTTCGCCGGGTCGCCGAGACCATGACCGACGCTGCACGCGCAGCCGGTTCGGGTTGGGTCCCGACGTGGCCGATGGGAAGCCCGGTCCCGCCGTTCGTCGCCCTGGACCATGTCCTGGTACGGGGCCTGGCGGTGGTGGACGCAGGGATGGTGACCATCCCCGACACCGACCATCGCGCCATATGGGCCCGGCTGCGTCCCTGAGCGCGGGGTCGGCGAGATACCGACGCGTGACGTGACGACCTCGATACAGCCGTGCCTGTTTCGATGCCGTTCCGGGCTGCCGGCCAGGGTGCCGAGCGGCGCCTGGGCCGTCCTACTGCAGTATGGGTTGGTGATAACCCCTCTGGTTTCCTTGGCCGCGCAGACGGCTCCCCGCACGGTGGACGCAGTTGACCCCTTCGTCGCGTCCGCGTCCTTCGGGGTCGGCCGTGGATTTGCCGCCCTGGTTGCGCTCTTCGCCATCATGTTCGGGCTGATGCTTGTCGGCGGACACCTGAGAGCGTCACGGCAGCGTAGGCGTCGGGACAAGCGTCGCTGACCAGGGACGGGCGGGGTTACCAGGGGCGGGGGAGGGTGAGGTCGCGCGGGTCGTCGATGGGGACCCAACCGTGCGAGGTGGGCTGGTACCCGAAGGCGGGGCCCTCGTCGGCCAGAGTGGCGATCGCGCCGAGCAGACGCGTGACGTGCTCCGGGCTGTTGGCCAGGCCGATGCTGGCGCGCACGGCCGTCTCGGGGTGGTGGTCGCCGTGTGGGTCCTCGAGCAAGGCGTCGATCAGCAGGTGGGCGCAGAACTTGCCGTCGCGCACGCCGGTTCCGTACTCCGCCGAGAGCACAGCGGACACCAGTGCGGAGTCGAGGCCGTCGATGGTGAAGGTGGCGACGCCGACCCGCTCGTGCTCTGGTCCGAAGATCGAGTAGGTCGTGACGCCCTCGATGGCGGCCAGGCCCGCTCGCAGCTGCGCCGCGAGAGCCTCCTCGTGCGCCTCGATCGCCTCGCGGTGGGTGTCGAATGCGGCGCAGGCGGCGGCGATGGCGATGGCGCCGATGGCGTTCGGGCTTCCGGCCTCGTGCCGGGCCGCACCCCGGGTCCACAGGATCTGCGTGCTGGTGACCTCCGCGGTCGCCCCACCACCACGCAGGTATGGCGCGGCGTCGTTCAGCCAGTCGGCGCGCCCGGCCAGTACGCCCGCCCCGAACGGGGCGTAGAGCTTGTGCCCCGAGAACACCACGTAGTCGACGCCGAGCGCCTCGATGTCGATCTTCTTGTGCGGGGCGAGCTGGGCCGCATCGAGGGCGACTCGCGCGCCATACCGCTTGGCAATGCGCACGATCGACTCGATCGGCCACAGCTCGCCGGTGACGTTCGAGGCGCCGGCGACGACGACGAGGCGGGGGCCGGTTGTCGTCCCGGAGCAGGCGCGAAGGGAGTCCTCGAGCAGGATCAGGGCGTCCTGCGCGCTTGCGGGGACGGGGATCCGGACCGTGCGCGCCGGGTTCCAGGGCAGCAGGGCCGCGTGGTGCTCGGACTCGAAGACGAAGGTGGTGGTGTCATTGGGCAGGCTCCGTCCGAGCAGGTTCAGCGAGTCGGTCGCGTTGCGGGTGAAGACGACCAGGTCGTCCTCGCGCGCACCGACGAAGCCGTGGACCTGGGCGCGTGCCTCTTCGTACCAGCCGCTGGTGATGTGTGAGGCGTAGCCGTTGCCGCGGTGCACGGAGGAGTAGGTGCGCAGGGCGATGTCGACCGCGGCCTTGACCGACACCAGGGCCGGCGTCGAGGCGGCGTGGTCGAAGTTCGCGTAGTCCACGACCGTGCGGTGCAACGTCGGCACGCCGAGGTTCTCGGACAC
Organism: Phycicoccus sp.; assembly: GCA_043721575.1. Classification (GTDB taxonomy): domain Bacteria; phylum Actinomycetota; class Actinomycetes; order Actinomycetales; family Dermatophilaceae; genus UBA4719. The sequence continues at coordinate 5,305 of JAYSQM010000057.1, read as the reverse complement.
CGTTCGCGGGACGTTGACGAACGCGGTGTTGACGAACGCTGTCGTGGTCGCGGTCGGCACCGTACGCAGGTGGTCCCGCGTCGGCGTCAGGGTCGGTGGCGGGCCCGCGACCTGAAGTGCGTGGCGTACCTGGCGGCTGGTCGTGGCGGTCGACATATGGCTCAGCTCCTGAAAGTCCGGTGGACCTTCGGTGACGTACGCCGCATGGTCCGCGCTTGCCGGCTCGCCAACTTGCGGGCTCGGCCCGGTCGTCACCCGGAGCACCCCGCCGCGGTGGAGGGTTGCCGGCCAGCAAGCCGGGGCTGAACGCTGGCACTCATGACCTGGTCAAGAAGATAGCGGCGATCGGATCCCGGCGCCCATCGGCGGGCGGTTCTTTCCGAGATGTGAGACGGCGCCAGGGTTGCCGATGACAGGTCCGGGAGCCCTGATGGGCGGCGATTGGTGCGCCTGGAACGCGTGTGACACGTGATACCGGAGTGTCTTTCCCGTAGCCTGCCGATTGTGGCGACTCGTACGTCTTCCCCTGCCGCGCGTTCGAAGTCCTCGCGACGCGCCAATCCATCACGCCCGGTGACCGGACGCAACGGCCATCCTGCACGGCGCAAGCCTGCAGCCCGGGCGTCCAGGTCAAGGTCCAGGTCCAAGGGCGGAGGCCTGCCGCTGCCGCTGAGGGCGGTCCGCGCCACCTGGATGGGCATGGCCCACGTTGCCGGCGGGACCGTCCGCCGGATCGGGCGCAGTGCCAGCGAGCTGGAGCCCGCGCACCGCCGTGACGGCATCGGACTCTTCCTGCTCGGACTGGCCGTGGTGGTCGCCGCCAGCGAGTGGTGGGGACTCAAGGGCATGGCTGGCGACGTCATCCACGCCATCGTCGCCGGGACCTTGGGCCGGGTCGCCTATGCCGCCCCGATCGCCTTGCTGCTGCTGGGTATCCGGCTGTTACGTGCGCCGGAGGACCAGGCCTCGACGAACCGTATGACCATCGGCACGACGGCACTGACGTTCGCCGCGGCCGGCCTGGTCCACATTTCCGCCGGCCTGCCCAGCCCGCCCGACGGCGCGCTCAAGATGCGTGACGCCGGCGGCATCATCGGCTTCCTGGCCTCGAGTCCGATCGTTGCTGCCGTCAAGACCTGGGGGGCCATCCCGCTGCTGCTGCTGCTGGGGTTCTTCGGGGTCCTGGTCATGACGGCGACACCGGTCCACCTGATTCCTGAACGTCTGGGCGAGCTGCGCGACCGGTTGCTGCACCATCCGCGAGAGACCCAGGCTTCGGCCGATGAGGTCGAATCGGACGCCAAGCGCCAGCCGCGCCGCCGTCCGGGACCCATCGGCGAAGGACCGTTCGACGGTGATGAGGCTTTCGAGCAGGCCGCCATGGTGGCGAGAGCCAAAGCTGCCTCGGCGTTCCGCCCCGGCGAGAAGCGTCCCACTGCGCCCGGCGTCCTCGCGCCCGGCGTAGCCGAGACCCCGGCCGGCATTCCCCAGCAGGCGGGAGGTGCCCCCACGGTCAGGTCCACCCTCGAGGCACCGCCGACCACCCCGCTGCCGCAGCGGGTCGAACAGCTCGCGCTGGCTGGCGACATCACCTACACGCTGCCGGACAATGCGTTGCTCGAGCCCGGCAGCCGGCACAAGACCCGCAGTGCCGCCAACGACGCCGTGGTCGATGCCCTGACCGAGGTGCTCGACCAGTTCGACGTCGACGCGCAGGTCACCGGTTTCAGCCGCGGTCCGACGGTCACGCGTTACGAGGTCGAGCTAGGCCCCGGCATCAAGGTCGAACGTGTCACCGCGCTCTCCAGGAACATCGCGTATGCCGTTGCCTCGGCCGACGTGCGCATCTTGAGCCCGATCCCCGGCAAGTCGGCGATCGGCATCGAGATCCCCAACACCGACCGCGAGAAGGTCAGCCTCGGCGACGTGCTGCGCAGCCATGCGGCGCGCAGCAACGAGCACCCGATGGTTGTGGGCGTCGGCAAGGACGTCGAGGGTGGTTATGTCATTGCCAACCTCGCCAAAATGCCGCACCTGCTCGTGGCGGGTGCCACCGGCGCCGGCAAGTCCAGCTTCGTCAACTCGCTGATCACCTCGATCCTGATGCGCTCGACGCCGGATGAGGTGCGCATGGTCCTGGTGGATCCCAAGCGTGTGGAGCTGACCGGCTACGAGGGGATACCGCACCTCATCACACCGATCATCACCAACCCGAAGAAGGCCGCCGAGGCGTTGCAGTGGGTGGTCCGCGAGATGGAAACCCGTTACGACGACCTCGCGGCGTTCGGGTTCAAGCACGTCGACGACTTCAACAAGGCGGTCAAGTCCGGCACGCTCAAGCCGCTGCCCGGGTCTGATCGGGTCATCCAGCACTACCCGTACCTGCTGGTCATCGTCGACGAGCTCGCTGACCTGATGATGGTCGCACCGCGTGACGTCGAGGAGTCGATCGTGCGCATCACCCAGCTCGCGCGGGCGGCCGGCATCCACCTGGTGCTGGCCACGCAGCGTCCCTCGGTCGACGTCGTCACCGGTCTGATCAAGGCCAACGTCCCGTCCCGTTTGGCGTTCGCGACCTCGTCGCTCACCGACTCCCGGGTCGTTCTGGACCAGCCCGGCGCCGAGAAGCTGATCGGGCAAGGTGACGCGCTGTTCTTGCCGATGGGGTCCTCCAAGCCGATGCGGGTGCAGGGTGCCTGGGTCACCGAGTCAGAGATCAAGGCGGTCGTCAAACACGTCAGGGGCCAGCTGAAGCCGAACTATCGCGATGACGTCACAGTGGTCGCGGCCAAGAAGCTGGTCGAGGACGACATCGGCGCTGACCTGGACCTGCTGCTACAGGCCACCGAGCTCATCGTCACGACCCAGTTCGGCTCCACCTCGATGCTGCAGCGCAAGCTGCGCGTCGGCTTCGCCAAGGCCGGCCGGCTGATGGACCTCCTGGAGTCCCGTGGCGTCGTCGGTCCCTCCGAGGGCTCGAAGGCTCGCGACGTCCTGGTCAAGCTGGACGACCTGCCGACCACGCTGGCCCTGATCCGCGGCGAGGAGGTCCCCGACGCCGACCCGATCTATGACGGTGAGGCCTCGCCGGCTGCTGATCACGTCGACCACATGAACGACACTGCCCCCATGCTGATCATGAGGACGCCGCTGGGTGGTTCGACTCGCGACTCGCTGGCACCCGAGGGCGGCGAAGAGGTCGAGGCAGACGAGGCGGACGACGAAGACGCGTGGTCCCTGACCCGGAACGGTGAGCGCGACTGACGTGCAGGGTCACGGTGGCGGGCAGTCCGAAGTGCTGAATGAGGCTCACTCGGGGGTGGGGGCCGTCATGACCGTTGTATTGCAGCCTCACGACCGGCAGGATGAAACTGAGTCTCAGCAGGCGTTCAAACAGGCAGACTGGCCGGCCGGTGGGCGTACCAGGCGTGACCCCAGGACCGTTTGACTGACATTGCCTGTTTGATGGCGCCCACTGCAGGGGACATGACTGCCGCAATTTGGTCGTATGACGGGTGGCTCCGTGGCTGGGTGTGCCGGGTGGCTCACTGGCGGAGGTGGTCATTCGGACCGCTCGACTCGATCACTGCCAGTGGCAGCGGCAGCGCGCCACCCGGCATACCTGCGGTTCTAGACCATGAGGCGATAGCCGATGCCCGGCTCGGTGATGAGGTACCGCGGGTGGCCGGGGTCGGGTTCGAGCTTGCGGCGCAGCTGGTTGGCGTAGACGCGCAGATAGTTGGACTCACGGCCGTATGACGGGCCCCAGGCGGCACGTAGAAGCTCTGCGTGGGAGACGAGATGTCCCGGCGTCCCGGCCAGGGCCGACAGCAGCCGCCATTCGGTGGGGGTCAGGCGCACCTCCTGCTCGTCGCGGGTGGCGCGATAGTTGGCGAAGTCCAGAACGAAGTCCGGAGTGTGCACCACGGGGACCGTCTCGGCCGCGATGCCTCCGCGGCGGGTGGCGGCCCGTACGCGGGCCAGGAACTCGTCCACGCCGAACGGTTTGGTGACGTAGTCGTCGGCGCCGGCGTCGAGCGCCTCGACCTTGTCGTGCGAGTCGTGTCGCGCCGAGAGGACGACGACCGGCACAGTGGAGGTCTGACGGATCCGGCGCAGGACGTCGATGCCGTCCATGTCCGGCAGGCCCAGGTCGAGGACGATCACGTCGGGGGTGCGCTCGTCCATGATCCGCAGGGCCGAGCGACCGTCAGCGGCGGACTCCACGTCGTAGTCACGGGCCCTCAGGTTGATCGTGAGGGTGCGCACGATGTGCGGCTCATCGTCGACGACCAGGACGAACGTCATCTGTTGCTGCCTCCCCTCGACAGGCGGTGGGTCATGCTGCGGTGGTTGCCAGGGGTAGGTCGATGACGATGGTCAACCCGCCCCCAGGAGTGTCCTCGGCGCTCAGTGTGCCGTCCATCGCCTCGGTGAGTCCGCGGGCCACAGCAAGTCCGAGACCGACACCGTCTCCGCGTGGCGCGTCGCCGAAGCGCTGGAACGGGGCGAAGATCCGGTCCTTCACGTCGTCCGGGACGCCGGTGCCACGGTCCACCACCCGCACCTGGACCCGGCTGCCGATGACGCTGCCGCTGACGACAACCTCCTGGCGTCCGGGGGAGTGCTTCAGGGCGTTCTCCAGGACGTTGGCCAGTACCCGGTCGAGCAGGCCGGCGTCCGCAAGGAACAACGGGAGGTCGTCGGGGATCCAGGTGCGGACCCGGCCGCCCTGGTCGCCGAGGACCGAGACGGTGGCGGCGATCACGTCCAGCAGGTGGAGGTCCTGGACGTGTGTCGTGACGGATCCGGTCTGCAGCCTGGACATGTCGAGCAGGTTGCCCACCAGTGCATTGAGCCGGTCGGCCGACTCCTCGATGGACTCGAGCAGGTCGGCCTCGTCGGAGGGGGACCATGTGATGTCGTCCTGTCGCAGGCTGGAGACCGCGGCTTTGATGCCGGCCAGGGGTGTTCGCAGGTCGTGTGAGACGGCTGCCAGCAGCGCCGTCCGGGTGCGGGTGTCCTTGGCCATGCTGGTGGCTGCGCGGGCCTCCTGCATCAGCGCCTCCCGGCTGATGATCGCCGACGCGTGCGAGGCGAACGCGCTGACCAGGCCTCGTTCCTCGGCCTCGAGGACAGCCCCACACAGGACCAGTGAGGTCGTGTTGTCCACGGGCGCACGCACCGAGGCGCCGGCGACCTGGTCTACGGCGAAGCCGTCCGTGGACGCGATGACGGTCCAGGGGTCGCGGACGTTGGCTCGTTGCACCAGGGCAGCGGTCCGCATCCCGAACGTGTCGCGAGC
>JAYSQM010000056.1:0-1792 GCA_043721575.1 Phycicoccus sp. | reverse complement strand
AAGAAGAACCTCGGCGTGGTTGCGCGAGATGTCGTTGTCGGGACTGGCCAGCCGCAGCACGTGCGGTCGCTGCGGTCCGGTCGGGTCGCCGCTGACCTTGGGCGCCCGCCCCAACAGCACACCCCGGTCCAGGCTCACCACGTCGCCGCTGGACAGTCGCAAGACCCCCAGCGCCGGGCGGGCGGCGTCGTGGTCTTGGTCGTCAACACGGGGGTATGCCGGGTGTCCCGCAAGGGCTGGTTGCCCCGGTTGCACCGGAGCAGCCACATCCGCAGGAACAGGGACCACGCTGACACCTGGTCCGCCCTGCACGGGCGCGGAGCCATCTGTGGGCGCAGGCAGAGTCAGATCGGAGGCGACCGGTGGTGGCGGTGATGGTGGCGGTGATGGTGGCGGTGGCAGCGGCGCAGCTTCGGCGCTCGGCGGCGGTGACACCGGCTCATCCTCCGCATGGAACGCCATCGCGCATTGCGTCGACCCGAACAGGTCGTCATAGCTCGGCAGCACTTCGTGACCATCGGCATCCGGGCCGGTGACCCCGGCCATCGGCGCTTCGACGGGCCAGGACGGGAGCGCATGGATCGCAGACGCCGGCGGAACGCGCAGGCTGACGAGCTCGACGTTGCCGCTGACCTCGACGTCAGCCCAGGTGCGGGCGCCGCCTGAGACGACCGGCCGGACCTCACCGTTGACGGTCACCTCTGCAACGGGAGCACCACGCACGACCAGCCGCACGGGATCGACCTCGTGGACGGCAACGAAGTCAGGCACTGCGCGGACCCCGGCTCGCAGCAGAACGTCGAGCAGATCGTCGAGCAGATCGTGGCCCGGGCGGAGATCGGCCGGCAGGGTCGCGCGCAGCTGTGCAACCAGCGGGTGATCGAAGGGCCGACCGAGCACGAGATGTATCCCTGAACCGCTGATCCGACTCCAGCCAACAGGCAACGCTGAGACCTCGACCGTCACAGGACTCACCACCCAGCTGCCACATCATGACTTCGACGGGCCGTGTCTTCGTCGGTCTCTTCGTCGATGACCCCCCGATCGAGTCCGACGACAACAGCGGTGACATTGTCGCGTCCGCCCGCCGTCACCGCGGCCCGGACCAACGCGTCGGCAGCCATCTGGGCCGTGCTGTTGGCCTCGATGATGTCGCGGATCTGGTCAGCCGAGAGCTCGTTGGACAGACCGTCGGAGCAGATCAGGAACCGCTCGCCCGGCTGGGGAGGGAACACCCACACGTCCGGAACACCCATCGGCTCGGTGCCCAGCGAGCGGGTGATCACGTTGCGCAACGGGTGCTGGGCCACATCGGCTTCGGCGATGGCGCCTGCGTCCAGAAGCTCGCGAACCTGCGAATGGTCCACGGTCACCAGCGCCAGCGCACCATCGAGGTAGCGATAGACGCGGGAGTCCCCGACATTGAAGACCGCCCAGTGGTCCGCCCCGCCCGCCGTCACGACCGCCAGCCCAGCTGCGGTCGTGCCCATGCCGCGCTGCTCCGGATGTTGTCCCACTGAGGCCAGGATTCGCTCGTTGGCCAGTCTGAGCTGGCTCACGACATCCTCGGCTCTCAGCTGCGGCCGGTCGGCGAGCTCGCGGATCGCGTCCGCGACGATCCGGCTGGCCACCTCACCGGCGGCGTGCCCCCCGATGCCGTCAGCGACGACGAAGACCGTGCGGTGAGCCATCGCGCTGTCCTCGTTGTGCTCGCGAACGCGACCGACGTCGGTGGCCGCGCCGGCCCTGAGCCTCATGGGGAAGTTGCTCACGTCTCGATGGCTCCGTGCTC
>JAYSQM010000055.1:0-4282 GCA_043721575.1 Phycicoccus sp. | reverse complement strand
CAGCCCTTGCCCACGTCGCCGTAGCCGGCCACGACGGCGACCTTGCCGCCAATGAGGACGTCGGTGGCGCGGTTGAGGCCGTCGATCAGCGAGTGGCGGCAGCCGTACTTGTTGTCGAACTTGGACTTGGTGACCGAGTCGTTGACGTTGATCGCCGGGAAGAGCAGCTGGCCCGACTTCTGCATCTCATAGAGACGGTGGACGCCGGTCGTGGTCTCCTCGGTGACGCCCTTGATGCCGTCAGCGATGATGGTCCACTTCTTGGGATCCACGGCGATGGTGTTGCGGACGGTCTCGAGGATGACCTGCCACTCCTCGGAATCGTTCTCCTGGGCCGTGGGGACGACGCCGGTGGCCTCCCACTCCTTGCCCTTGTGGACCAGGAGGGTGGCGTCGCCGCCGTCGTCGAGGATCATGTTCGGGCCGGTTGACCCAGAACCGTCGTCGGGCCAGGTCAGGATCTGCTCGGTGCACCACCAGTACTCCGGCAGCGTCTCGCCCTTCCAGGCGAACACGGGGACACCCTGCAGGTCATCCGGGGTGCCGTGCGGGCCCACGACGGCGGCCGCGGCGGCCTCGTCCTGGGTCGAGAAGATGTTGCAGGAGGCCCAGCGGACCTGTGCCCCGAGCGCGGTGAGCGTCTCGATGAGGACGGCGGTCTGCACGGTCATGTGCAGCGAGCCGGCGATCCTGGCGCCCGAAAGCGGACGCGAACCCGAGAATTCAGCGCGCAGGGCCATCAGACCGGGCATCTCGTGCTCGGCCAGACGTAGCTGGTGACGGCCGGCCTCGGCGAGGCCCAGGTCGCGAACCTTGTAGTCGAAAGACATCGGAAAGTACTCCATGTTCATTGAATGACGTTCCATTGACTGTTGAGTCATCGGTTGGCTGACCCGGCGTAGCCCATCTGGGCACATCGCGGGTCATCACCCACGCCGGCAGTGGGCCCTAGTCTATGACGAATCCTCTGGAGGTCGCGATGAGCAGTGTTCCCGATGACCGGTCCGCACCGGGCAGGCACACGGCATACCGGGTCTGTCCGCTGTGCGAGGCGACCTGTGGCCTGGAGCTGACCGTCTCCGGCGGCGTCATCAGCGGCGTGCGCGGCGACCGCGCTGATGTGTTCAGCAAGGGGTTCATCTGCCCCAAGGGAGCAGCGTTCGACCGCCTCGACGCCGACCCCGACCGGTTGCGCCGACCCCTGGTCCGCGAAGGCGAGCAGTGGCGAGAGGTGGGCTGGGACGAGGCGTTTGCCGTGGTCGCGAGCGGGCTCGGCCGGGTGGTGGCCGCCCACGGGCGGCAGGCGGTCGGGCTCTACCTCGGGAACCCGAACGTGCACACCCTGGCCGGCGGGCTGTATGCCGCGGGGCTGGCCCGGGCGCTGGGCTCGCCGAACATCTTCTCCGCCTCGACCGTCGACCAGATGCCCAAGCACGTGTCGTGCGGGCTGATGTTCGGCGACCCACTGGCCATCCCCGTGCCCGACCTGGACCGCACCGGCTTCCTGCTGATGCTGGGCGCAAACCCGTTGGAGTCCAACGGTTCGCTGGCAACGGCGCCAGACTGGCCGGGGCGCCTCAAGGCACTCAGGGCGCGCGGCGGTCGACTCGTCGTGGTCGACCCGCGCAGCACGCGAACGGCGGCGATGGCCGACCTGCACCTGGCGATCCGGCCGGGCACCGACTCCTTTCTGCTCGCCGCGCTGGCCCTCTCGATCGTGCGTCTGGGCCTGGTCGATCTGGGTGACCTGGCCGGTCGGGTGTCCGGGCTGGATGAGCTACCCGCGATGCTCGCCGATTTCACCCCCGACGTGGCGGCGCAGGTGTGCGGCATCTCCTCCTCGGCGATCACGGCGCTGGCGCGGGACCTGGCCGCCGCACCCACGGCCGCGGTGTACGGGCGGATCGGCACCTCGACCACGGAGTTCGGCACGATCGCGTCCTGGCTCGTGGACGTGCTCAATGTCCTGACCGGCAACCTCGACCGCGCCGGCGGGGCGATGTTCCCGCTGGCCCCGCACCGGCGCCGCGGGACCGGCAGCGGACGCGGGTTCGTACTCGGCCGCTGGTCCAGCCGAGTACGGGGCTTCCCCGAGGTCAAGGGCGAGCTGCCGGCCGCCGTCATGGCCGAGGAGATGTCGACCCCTGGCGACGGGCGGATTCGCGCCATGATCACCGTCGCCGGCAACCCGGTGCTGTCCACCCCCGACGGCGGGGCACTCGACGCGGCGATGGCCGACCTCGAGTTCATGGTCAGCGTCGACCCGTATCTGGGCGAGACGACGCGGCGCGCCCACGTGATCCTGCCGCCGCCACCGCCGAGCCGGTCGGCGCACTACGACATGGCCTTCTCCGAGCTGGCGATCCACAACACGGCCAGGTTCAACCTCCCGGCCCTGCCGCTGGAGGATGGCGACCTGGACGAGCCGATGATCCTCGCGCGGCTGACGCTGATCGCGCTCGGCGAGCCAGAGGCTCCGGCGCGACTGGTCGACGAGCAGGTGATCGCCGACACCCTCGGCAAGGCGGTGCAGGACCCGAAGTCACCTGTGTTCCAACGTGATCAAGGCGCCCTGCGTGGACTGCTGCAGGGCTCGAACACGACCGAGCAGCGCCTGGACATGCTGTTGCGGCTCGGCGCCTACGGCGACGGCTTCGGGGCCAACCCGGGCGGCCTGAGCCTCCAGGCCCTGATCGAGGCACCGCACGGCATCGACCTGGGTCCTTTGCAGCCGCGCCTCCCTGAGATCCTCAAGACACCGTCGGGTCGAATCGAGCTGGCACCCAAGGAGATTCGCCAGGACCTCGAGCGGCTCCGGGCCGGCATCGACGCCCGCCGCGACGGCCTGGTGCTGATCGGCCGGCGCCACCTGCGCTCCAACAACAGCTGGATGCACAACCTGAGCGTCCTCAACTCCGGCAGCAACACCTGCACGCTGCAGCTCCACCCGGAGACGGCAGCAACGTTGGGGCTCGCCGACGGCGCCGATGCCCGCATCACCAGCCGCTCCGGGGCGGTGACCGCCCCGGTCGAGGTGACCGACGCAATACGGCCCGGGGTGGTCTCATTGCCCCACGGATGGGGCCACTCCTTGCCGGGCACGCGGGCCTCGGTGGCGGCGGCCAAGCCGGGCGTCAACACCAACCTGCTCACCGACCCGCTGGCATTGGACCCGCTCTCGGGCACGGCGGTCCTCAACGGCATACCGGTGACCGTGGAACCTGTCGGGACGTAAGCCCCGCTCAGTCGGGCGCCTGCTGCCAGGAGACGGGGTCAGAGGCGCCGCGGTCGATGTCGGGTTCGAGGTATATCACCAGACGCAGACCCGGCACGGCCTCGCGGGCTCGCAGCTCGGCAGCGTCGATGGCCGCGACGATCTGGTGCCCGTAGTCCTGACGGCCCACCGCCAGCTTGGCAGCGACGAGCAGCTCGTCCGGCCCGAGGTGCAGCGTGCGCAGGTGGATGACCCGCTCGACAGCAGACTCCTCGTCGCCCTCGAGCGCGGCCTTGATGGCCTGGACCTGGTCAACGGTGGCGGCCTCACCAAGCAGCAATGACTTCATCTCGATGCCGAGAACGATCGCGACGAGCACCAGGAGCGCGCCGATCAGGGCGGTGCCGGCGGCGTCCCAGATCCCGTTGTCGGTGGCCAGGGTCATGCCGACGCCGAACAGCGCGAAGACCAGACCGAACAGAGCGGCGAGGTCCTCGAGCAGGATGACGGGCAGCTCGGGCGCCTTGGCGGTCCGGACGAAGTCCGTCCACGAACGATTGCCGCGGACGTGGTTGCTCTCGGTGATGGCAGTGCGGAAGGAGAACGCCTCCAGCACCATCGCGATGACCAGAACGAGGAACGGCACCCACCACCACCTGCCGGTGATCGGCTCGGGGTCCTGGAACTTGTGCCACGCCTCGTAGAGCGCAAAGAGCCCGCCGACGGTGAACAGCACGACCGAGACGATGAAGGCGTAGACGTACCGCGCACGGCCGTAGCCGAACGGGTGCAGTGGCGTGGCCACGCGCCGGCTCCTCTTGCCGCCGAGCAGCAACAGACCCTGGTTGCCCGAGTCGGCCACGGAGTGCACCGACTCGGCCAGCATCGAGCTCGATCCGGTCAACAGGAAGGCGATGAACTTCGTGATCGCGATCCCGGTGTTGGCGAGCAGCGCCGCCACGATTGCCTTGGTCCCACCCTCGACGGACATGCGCGCCAGCCTAATCGGGTCAGGGAGTCGGGTTGTCGCTCAGGTGTGGGGTTGCTCAGGTCTGGGCTTGCTCAGGT
>JAYSQM010000054.1:0-3529 GCA_043721575.1 Phycicoccus sp. | reverse complement strand
GCGTGGGGCCTGGACGTACCCGGGGTGGTCACGCGAATGCAAGGCGCTGGAAGGGCGCTCGCCCTGACCTTCGACGCCTGCGGCGGTCCGGGAGGACATGGCTACGACGCCGCACTCATCGGGTTCCTGCGCAAGGAGCAGATCCCGGCCACGCTGTTCGTCAACGCCCGATGGATCGATGCCAACCCCGGCGTCTTCGGCGACCTGGCGGCCGACCCGCTCTTCGACATCGCCAACCACGGCACCCGCCATCTGCCGCTATCGGTACGCGGACGGTCGGCATACGGCATCCGTGGCACCAGCGACGTCGGCGAGGTGTACGACGAGGTCGACGGCAATGCACGCAAGCTGCTCGGGCTGCTCGGCCACCCTGTGCGTTCCTTCCGCTCCGGCACAGCCCACTACGACGACGTGGCGACCCGAATAGTGCGCGATCTCGGCGAGCAGGTCATCGGCTTCGAGGTCAACGGCGACGGCGGCGCCACTTTCACTCCCCAGCAGGTAGCCGAGGCGTTGCGCACGGTCCGGCCGGGGTCGATCGTCATCTCCCACATGAACCACCCGGAGCATGGCACCGCCGCCGGCATGCGCGCTGCTTTGCCCGCGCTCAAGGGCGCCGGTTACCGCTTCGTGCACGTGGCCGACTACGTAGCCTGACTTTTCGCCCTCAGCGTGCGACACAGGCAGCTCTTGCAGGGGCGGGCACCTTCGCGCGCGGCACTGGCATGCTGCACCCATGAGCTTCTTCGTGCTGGAGTACCGCTATGCGGACCTGGATGCGCGCGCTCGCGTCCGGCCCGACCACCTGGCCTACCTGCAGTCGCTGCTGGAGGAGGGCACGGTCGTCCTCGCCGGTCCGGTCGGCGACGGATCGGGCGCCATGATGGTGTTGCAGGTGGGCTCCGAGGAGGAGGCCCGAGGGGTCGTCAAGCGCGATCCGTACACGGCTGCGGGGGTGGGCGCCGACCACGTGCTGCGACCGTGGAACGTCGTCATCCCCGCTCAATCCGAGTAGCGGCGCCTACTGCGGTGGCAGTCAGCCTGTTCGACCTGCGCGGTCCGGAGGCGGCGCGGACCAGCGCACCTGGCGCAGCTGGCCGTAGCACCGGGTGGGGCGAAGGCAGATCAGGCTCGGGCATTCTTGAGCTCCCAGAAAGCGCCCGGCCGGGTGACCCGAAGCAGTCAGGTGACCCTCCTCACTTGAGGATGTTGACTGCGCGCGCAAGGACAAGCGCGGTGGTCGACAGGGCAATGGCGCTCTGCAGCGCCATCAAGACCTTCGCCCACCGCGACAGCGGCATGGTGTCCGTCGGCGAGAACGCCATGACATTGGTGAAGCTGGTATACAGGTAGTCGAGGAAGCGTGGCTCCCAGTGCTTAGGAGCCAGCTCCGGCGAAACCATCTGCGGGAACAGGAAGTCCGGGTGCGGGTCCGTTCCGTCTGCCCGGTTGAACGGGCCGCCGCGGTCCAGCTCCCAGTACCAGATGCCGAAGACGATGATGTTGGTCAGGTATATCGCGGCGCCGGAGCTGAGCAGCCCGATCGCGTCGTCACCCGCCTTGCCCGTCAGGATGCCGTGGTCGAGGACGAAGGCCGACACCACGTTGTCGAGGGTGATCGCACCGGCCAGCGCAATGGTCAGGTACCTCCCGAGCCGTGTCCGGCGAGACAACCGCACCGGGTTGATCGCCGTCAACACCCCCAACAGGGCCAACTCAAGCAGAGGCAACAGCCACCGCGGGTGCAAGCCGTAACGGCCGGACAGCCAGATCTGCAGTGCGATGGCGACCACGATGGAGGCGACGACGGGCAGGCGGTGCTCCGCTCCGGTGGGCCGCAACCAGGCCGGCGCCCAGTCGGAGTCGATTCCGACAGCGTGTCTGACCTCACCGCGCGACAACTCGGCCCGCGCCCGGGGAGAAGACGGCAACGCGGAATCCTCATGCTGCGGTGCTACGGGTTTCTTCTGGTTGGCCATGGCGATATTGTGCGCCGTGAATCTCCAAGACCCGGTCGCCGGCGTCACGCGCGCATGTCGTGAAGGTCGACCTGCTCCCCATGACGCTGATTCGCAGACCCCGCACTGACGTCGCGGAGTTCATGCTCGAGCAAGCCACGGCGTGATCCCGGACCCAGGAATAGGCGCCGACCGGGACCCGTTGGTCAGGACATGCGTGTAGAGATCTGGTCCGACGTCGTCTGCCCCTGGTGCTACGTGGGCAAGCGACGACTGGAGAGTGCCCTGGCCACCTTCCCGCACGCCGACCAGGTGGAGATTGTCTACCGCTCCTTCGAGCTCGATCCGAGCACGCCCAAGGGTGCGAGGGAGCCGGTGGCGGACTATCTCGGCAAGAAGTACGGCGGCGGGCGCCAGGCGGGCGAGCAGATGGTGGCACGCGTGACGGCCGTGGCGGCCGAGGAGAGCCTAGACTTCAACTACGCAGAATCATTACGTGCCAACACGATTGACGCTCACCGCCTTCTGCACCTTGCGCTCGAGGTGGGTGGTCCGACGCTGCAGGTCGCGCTCAACGAGCGGCTGTTGAAGGCCTACTTCACCGACGCGCTCGCGGTCGACGACCACGCAGTCCTGACCGCTTTGGCGGTGGATGCGGGTTTGCCCGCTGACCGGGTCGTTCAAGTCCTGGAGTCGGACGAGTTCCTGTCCGATGTGCACGCGGACGTCGCCCAGGCACGGGCGTTCGGAGCCAACGGCGTGCCGTTCTTCGTGATCGACGGGGCCTTCGGCATCTCCGGGGCCCAACCCGCCGATCTGTTCAGCCAGGCGTTGAATCGGGCCTGGGACGACACGCATCCGCAGCTGGCGACAGTCGGCGGCGTCAATGCGGAGGCCTGCGGCCCCGACGGCTGCGCCGTATGAACGTTGCCACACGAAATTGTCGGTCGGCCCCGCAGCACATGTGAGCCTTCCGGAGCTCACTGGACCGCCGCCGCCATCGCGAACGGGACGGTGAGCAGACCGATGCGCGTGCGGACGTGATATCTCGTCCGGCCCCGCTGCTCAATGATCCCGGCCAGCCCTCCATAGCGGCCGCTGCCGATCACCACGACCGTCGCGCCGACCGGCAGTCTCGGCCCACCCGCGCCACGCGCCACTGGGACACGGGAGGCCGTTGACGCTGCGACTGGCTCGCCACGTCGCCGCGCCCGCAGACCCGCGAGCTCGGCCTCGTATCGGGCGTGCATCGGCACGGCCCGCCCGTGAAACAGCCACGCGATCAGGTCGACCGGACTGAACCGTGTCGAGCACCGTGAGCAGGACATCACCCGCGTCGGCCGGCGGTGGCGGTGGAACTCGTGCCCTGCCGGACAGAAGCCCGACCACGGCGCATCCGCCCGCGCAGCGCTCTCGGGCACGCATCGGGTGCCGGTGCACCCGATCGCCTGAGCCTGGGCGCGCCATACGGAGTCGTGGCCGTGCTCCGCACCCACCACCGCATGCGCGATCTCGTGCAGGACCGTGTCGCGGACCTCGGACTCGGCGTGCAGCGCGGTGAGCGCCCGACT
>JAYSQM010000053.1:0-9948 GCA_043721575.1 Phycicoccus sp. | reverse complement strand
CCACCTGGATGCGCTGGAGGCGTCGGCTGACAAGGTCGCTCGTGGACGCGCTCACCAGCGCAACCCCACGGCGTGCGCATCATGACCGCCCTAAGCCTGCACCCGGGTTTGGCTCGCATCCCCCGGAGTCGTGCTGCTGTAGCGGGAGTTGCAGCACACCTTTCCTTAGCCGCTGATGCCTAACATCGCACTGCTCGACCTGGTGCTCCCTTACTTGCTGCGGGGGGAGAACTTGGGCGCCCAGCACGCGGCGTTCTCGGTTCTGCGCGTCGTCTCGTGGGAGACGGCGGTTGACGACGCCGCGGTGGCGATCCGCGGTCGGTGCGAGTTCAACGGGTACGCCCGGATCGACCCGTCCTCGGGCGGCCTCGCCATCACCGCAGGGGTCGACGAGGGGGCCGGGGCCTTCGACGCGAGCCGCCGTACCTCGGTCTTCGACATCCGCGAGACCGCCATCGAGTTCGAGCTCTTCGTGCCACGGGCGCCGTCGGCGATCATCGCGGCCGGCGAGTCGGGCATCACGGCGAGCGGGTTCACCCCGGCACTGGCCGTTTTGACCGCACTAGGCGCCGGCCCGGTGAGCGACTACCCGTCCTCGGGATTCACCCTCGACCTGATCCTCGAGGCACCGTCCATCCGCCCGCCGTTCCTGCACCCGGCCAAGCTCAACGACCAGGGTGTCCTCTCACCCGACCTCTCCACCCGCGAGGTGGCGATCACGCTGCCGAAGCTGCGCTTCCGCCTCAGCCACGGCAACCTCAACCCCAGCCAGCTGCATTTCGAGCTCGTCTCGATGGGTGTCAGCTCGCTCGACGACCCGGGCGACTTCGGCGTCGCGGAGCTCATCACGATGAACCCGCCGTATGCCTACATCGGCGGGGAGAAGGACCACGTCGTCGGCATCGGCTTCCGCAGCGCGACCCTCGACCTGTCGAGCGACTGGACCCCACCGGACCTGAAGGACAAGGCCCAGGTCGGCGACGACTGGACCGGCCTGTACCTGCCCGAGGTTCGGCTCTTCGTCTCACCCGACGGGCTGCGCAACTTCGCGTTCGAGTGCGGCGCCCAGCAACTGCTGATCGGTTTGGGCCAGACCGGCGGGATCTGGGGCGACTTCGAGGTCGGGCTGGTGAACCAGGGGAGTGGCGCGGTCAAGATCCAGCCGCGGTTCGCGGCCCCCAGCGGCCGCGAGTTCGCGGTCACGCCCGCGGGCGCGAACCGAGCCACTGTGCGCCTCCCCGACAGCACCCGGCTGATCGTCGACGTCGTCGGCGGCCGGGTGCCGGTGACGCGGTCGGTGACCATTGGCGCCGGCAGCGCGCAGACCGGCACCGACTTCAACATCGACCTGTCGGGCCAGACCTCCGTTGATATCGTCATCCGGGTCACCGACTCGAGTGCCACCCCCGTCACCGAGACCCTCACCATCCGGGCCGAGCGGATCGCCCTCGCCCCGAGACTCGCGATCCCAGGCCCCCAGACGCCGGCACCGAACGATGCGACGCTTGGTACCACCACCGGGGACTTCACCTTCGAGCTCAGTCAGGGCGCCGGGGATGGCGTGACGATTCGGACCATGCCGTCCGATGACGCCCTGCTCTGGCGCGTCGACGCGGGAGCCGAGTCGGCAGCAAGCCGCACCACCGACACGACCGTCGCGGCCGGGGCGACCCACACCGTCCATGCCCGACACCCGGCAGGACTGGCGCGAACGCCGCTGACCTTCTACTTCTTCTTCAACGAACCGCCCGGCACGAACATCTGGACGACCAAAGCGGTCGACCAGGTGAGCCGGAACCGGGAACCCGGCGGGCAGGATCCCCTGGACGCGTACCGGGCCGACTTCGAGGCGCTGCCGTCGGGGTCGCCCATCACGATCAACGGCCACGCCAGCAAGGAGGTCGATAATCCCAACCGCCGGGAGTACAACTTCCTGCTCGCGAACCGCCGCGCGATCGTCACGCGGGACGCGATCGCCACGCGGTTCGCGTCCAAGAACTTTAATTTCGTGATCCACCCGAGCCCGGTCCAGGACGGGCATGCGAGCCAGTCGGAATATGACCCTTGGGTCACCACGTCCGGTTGGGCGAGCCATGACGTCGACCGGAACCGGTGGTGGGCCGCGATCGTCGACCTGCCGAGTGCTGGTGCGGGGGAGCGCAGCGGCCAGGTGACCGTGTCTCGGCCCCCAGTGGGCGCCCCGCCACCCGTGCCACCCGCGGATCCGCCGCCGCCGACGGCCGCGCCGCCGCCGGCCTGGTTCCGTTCGGCCAAGGTGATGGTCCGCATTGTCGACAGCGCGCTCATCGCGCTCCAGCTGGACTGCGAGGTCGACTTCCAGACCCTTTCGGAGGACAAGCTCGCAGCCACTGGCCAGCTGCCGTCCGCGACCCCCGTGTCGCGCGGGCACACGTTGGTCAACGGGACGGCGCTCGGGCCGGACAATCCTGCTGACGGCATCACGAAGATGCGGATCCTGGTCCAGACCGACCCGGCCACGAGTCGCTGGCTCACCCTCATCTCAGTTGGCGCCGACCCGCACGACACCGACGGGCTGTTCTACTTCGGCTGGATCCCCGGCGAGACGATGCCGGCCACCAAGGACTTCTGGCTGACCATGCTCGGGTCGTACCTGAGCTTCTGGCCGCTGCTCGCTGCCGCCCCGCCGGTCGATGCCGTGCAGAGCGCCGTCGAGGGGCGGGACAGCGCCCTGAAGGATTCAGTTCTCGCGGGCGCGGCACTCGTGACGCCCGCCGTCATCGCCGCCCTCCCGTGGTTCCAGGTCGAGCGGGTCAAGGTGTTCGGGGCCGAGTACGTGCAGAACTGGCGCGACCCGGACATCGAGGCGTCGCTCCTGTTCGACATCGGTGTCGACTGGTCCGTGAAGATCAACATGTTCGGGATGGATCTGCTCACGATCCCGCGCGACCACCCGCTCGGGATCCGCTACAAGGCGATCGGACTCCGCTTCGCCAACCACGACGATGCAGTCCACCAGTACTCGCTGCGTCCCGTCTTCGACAGCTCGCGCGGCTACACGATCGACCTCGCGAGCGGTGGAGGTCTGCACCTGGCCGACCCGCTGGGCAAGATCCTGCGAATTCTTGGTGCGCGGTTGTCCAAGAGCAACCCGTTCACGTTCGAGATCGAGATCGGCCTGGCTGTCGACCTCGGCGTCGTCACCATCGACCGCGCCGGCCTGCGGGTGTACCTCGACGAGCCTCGACCGCCCGAGCTTACCTCGCTGGCCGCCAGCATCGACATCCCCGGCGCGCTCGTCGGGTCCGGATATGTGCGGATCGGCTCGGCTGTCGACAGCAATGGCGACTCGATCTCGACCATCGGTGGTCAGATCGACCTCACCCTGCGGTCGATCAACCTGCGGGTCGCGGCCGCCGTCGAGATCGCCACCATCCCGGAGCGGACCGCGGCCCCGGCTCATCCCGCGGCCACCGGCGTCTACATCGGCCTCAACGTCGTCCTCCCGGTCGGGATCCCGCTCGGCACGACCGGCATCGGGATCTTCGGCTTCCGCGGGATCTTCGGCATGCATTACCAGCGCAACCCCGCCATCGGCGCCGGCAGCGCCGTGCCCGCGCTCGAGTGGCTCAAGGCCGCGGACGGCAAGCCGCACCTGCTGATCAACCCGGCGCACCCCAATGTCGAGCTCTGGGTGCCGGAGATCGACCACTGGGCCTTCGGTCTCGGCATGCTCGTCGGGACCATGGAGGGCGGGGTCATCATGAACCTCGACGGCACCCTCCTACTCGAGCTGCCCGGCCCGCGGCTGCTGATCATGATGAGCGCCCGGATCGTGTCGCCACCACCGTCGATGGACGGATTGGGGCAGTCGGGCGGAGTCCTCGCCGTCATCGAGATCACGCCCGAGCACTTGCTGATCGGGATCCTGGTCCACTGGGAGATCGACAAACTCGTCAAGATCGTCATCCCGATCGAAGCGATGTTCCCGTTCGGTGCCGATGCGAACAAGTGGCACATCTACCTCGGCGCACGGCCGGACTACGGCCCGTCGGTCGAGGTGGACGTGCTCGGCATCGTCAAGGGCACCGGGTACCTGATGTTCCGCGGCGACGGCCTTGCCGCCTACGCCGTGCAGCGCGACACCCTGCCCGCGATCAAGGGCTTCGGGATCGGGCTCGGCGTCGGCGCGAGTTTCACCTGGGGCGATGTCAGCGCCGGACTCTACCTGCGGATTGGTGGCGGGATGGACGCCGTCATCGGCTTCAGCCCGTTCACCTTGGCGGGCACCATCTGGGTGGCCGGCGAACTCCGGCTCTGGATCATCTCGATCGGCGCCGACGCACAGCTCACAGTAATCGTCGCCGAGCAGAGTGGCGGCGACCTCGGCCTATATGTGCACGGCGTCGCGTGCGGGCACGTCAGCTTCCTCTTCTTCGAGGTGTCCGGCTGCGTCGAGATCACCATCTCGAGCCCCGAGCCGGTGGCCCCGATGCCGACCCTGGTGGAGAAGGTCTCGCTCCAGGCCCGCTCGCCCGCGCTGGCCCAGGGCACCGGCGTGGACCGCGGGGTCGACGTCAGCCTCGGCACCGGCATCGAACAGCCGACGCAGCCCAGCGCGACCGACTCGAATCTGCCGGTGGTGCCGATCGACTCGATCCCGATCATCAGCCTGGCGATCCCACCAGTCGCGAAGTCCGGCCTGACGGTCGACGGGCTCGGAACGGCCGTCGCGACCGCGCCAGGTGTCCCGGCCGACGGCTACAGCGAGCGCTCCGGTGAGCAGTACCGTTACGAGCTCGAGTCCATCCGCCTCGAACGGGTCGGCGGGAGCGGTTCGGTCCAGACCCCCGCGGTAAACGGCAGTGCCGCGCCGGTCGTGTGGTGGACCTCGGCCCCGACGACCGAGCCGAGTCCGGTCGCCCAGCTCGCCCTGCTGACCTGGTTCCCGACTCCCGCGCCCAAGGCGATCGAGAGGACCGACCACCTGGTCGAGAGCATCACCGACCGCTGGGGCACCGTCTGCGCGCAGCCGGCCGAGCCCGCCGAGGTGCTCTGGACGTTCAAGCTCGAGCCGCTCGGACCGTCCGAGCCGGGGTGGAGCCTCGAGGGGATCGCCTGGCCGGACGCCCCCGGGACGGTCCGATCGGCACCGCCGGAGACCACTCTGAAGGTGACCGAGAGTTGGCGTACCGGCGACCCCTCGATCGACAGCGTGCGCGGCATCGTCCCGGCGCTAGTGGTAGGGGGGCTCGTCCCGTGCCACACCAAGGACCCGAACCAGCCGCCGGTCTTGACCCACGATGTCGCCCTGGGCAGCGAGGCCGCCGCACCGCGAGACGTGCTGGTCGGTCGCCAGGTCCTGGCCGCCACCGATCCGGTCCGCGGGCTCGTCGCGCGCCGCTTTGACAGTGCACCCGTCGTGATCAGCCCGGCGTTCCACGCGAAGGCGACCGACGCGATCCCGGCCCTCCGGGACCAGGTCGCCGGCATCGAGACGCTCAGCATCGAGACGACGATCGGGCACCTGACCGAGCGGATGCCGATCAGCCAGGACCAGCTCGCCAACCTGCAGCCGCTGAACGCAGCCGCCGCCGCCGCGTTCGGCCTGGCAGCGGGCACGATCGCGGCCGGGTCCACCGTGCCCGGGACGCCCGCGGCGAGCGCCGCCGGGAACCGGTGCCCGGTCAAGGCGCTCGAGTCGCCGATGTTCGACGATGGGCGGCCGACGTTCTTCGGGGACCCGGCAACGGACAAGTGGGTTGCGAGCGAGCTGGCCAAGCGCAAGATCAAGCACGGCCCGCTGGACGACGTGGTGATCCTGCACACCCGCGGATACGTCTCCTTCGGCGTCCTCCTCTTCGTTCCGCGCCAGCTCCTCGAGGGAAAGCACGTCATCGTGCGGGCCGTCACGGCCGATGGTACCGAGCTCGCGTCCGCGGCCGTCACGTCGTCCAACTGGGTCAACATCACGCCGCTGCCGGGGCGCTGGACCGATCCGGGCGGCCCGTGGGACGACGACGTGGCCGACCTCGTCCGGTGGGGCAACAGCTCGCCGAACCTGCCGGTCTTCGTGGCGCTGGACAAGGCGCCCGACGCCGCCAGGGTCGAGGTCGGGACGATCGGTATCAAGGCGTTCGACCCGAAGCAGGACAAGCAGGCCGTGCCGCCGTACTACGTCGGAGCAGTCGCGGTCACCACCTTGGCCGAGGTCACCCGGCACGACTGGGACGACGAGCAGATCACCCGCGACCGCACCACGCTCACGAACGCGATCGGCCCGGCGAGCTCGGACAACTCCCTCCTCGTCCCGGACTCGCTGTATCGGATCGTCGTCGACTGGAGCGGTCAGCGGCGCCGAGACAGTGCCGTCCGCGGGACAGTCGCAAGCCCGATCAGCCAGACCTTCTGGTTCAAGACCGACCGGATCGAGACCGATCCTGCGGACGCCGCCAAGCTCATCTTCGCCAGCACGCCGCCGCTGCCGGTCCGGCTCGATCCGTGGACGCTCATCACGATCCCCGAGGACGCCGAGAAGGCCTACTTCGGCCTGGAGGACGTCCGGCTCGTCTTCAACACGCACGATGTTGACCGCCTGTTCGCGGCCTACGGCAAGGAGCTGCGGGTTCGGTTCCAGGCCGCGAGCGGCAACCACCCAGTGGCAACTCCCACCGTTGCGTACCCGTTCCCGATCACGCCGGTGACCCTCCAACCGGTTCAGGCAACCCTGGTGTCCCCATGGGAGCAGGCGGTCGCGGAGTCGATCGACCTGAAGAACGCGCAAGCGGCGGAGACCGGCGAGCCCGGGTTCTGCGTCGCCGTGGACGAGAGCCGCGAGCGACACAGCGTGCTGGACATCCCGATCCCCCTCGACCCCTACATGGACTACATCCTCGACGTCGAGTGCGTCCCGACCGGCGCTGCCGCCAGCGCGAGGGGTCCGAGCGTCTACCGCCGGCACTTCAGCACAGGCGCGTTCGGGACGTTCGAGCAGTTCGCGTCCGCGGTCGTCGCGTCGCGGCCGACGGCGCGCTCGAGCGCACCGGGCGGCTTCGAGGCGATCCGGACCTTCTTCGCCGGCCGGCAACCGATGGGCAGCGAGCTCGACGACCAGCTCCGTGCGCACGGCATCGAGCCGCTGGCCGTGCCGGACCGCGCGCAGGTCGTCGTGTTCTGGGAGCAGTCGGGCAGCAGCCTGCCGCAGCCGGCCGCCGTGCTCATCGACGCGACCGAGCCGCTGCACAGGTCCCGGAAGTACCCGCGGCTGCTCACCGACACGACCGGACCCGAGAAGGCGCAGCGCTGGGTTCTCGAACCGCGCGAGTGGCTCACTCTGCGTGACCGGAGCGGTGCCGGCGTACTCGCCGCAAACGGGATCATCTACGCGCCCGGTGAGCAGCGCGCCCTGATCGTCCTGGCGTCCGGGGCCCGAGGCAAGCAGGTCACCCTCGACCTGGTCAGCCTGGCCTTCCCCGACCTGGTGTTCCTGCCGCAGACCGAGCGCGCCGTCACCGTCGTGGACCTGCCCCTGGCCGCGGCACCGTGGGAAGAGAGCTAGGAGGCGACGATGGCGAAGCGCATTGTGGACCCGCGCCGATTCCTGCTCCTCGGCTCGTTCACAGACTGGGTGGTGGCATCGCGTCAACGCGCCAACGAGCAGGTCGAGAGCGCGGCAGCGATAGCGAAGGCGCGTGGGCTCCGTTCGGCGCGGCTCCTGCAGCTCAGGTGGGTCGCCGACCCGGCCCTGGGCTACCCGTCAGCGCCGTTCACGGTGTGGCGCCGTCGGTCCGGCGGCGTCAAGGCGACGTCGGTCGGCTTCTCCACCACCTCGATCCTCGGGCTCACCTTCGTCGTGCTCGACCGGCCGTGCGTCTACGTGAGCGTGTCGATGGACGGCCCCGGTGGCGCGGTGCTGGCGTTTGCCGGAATGCCCTACTCCTCCTCGATGCTCACCCCGCAGGTCGCCGCGACCGGTCCGACCACGGTCGGCGTCAGCGGGTCCCGGATCCAGACCCTGCTCGTCCCGAGCGGTACGTCCGTCCTCGGCATCACCGGGATTGATGCTGCCACCGTCGACGACCCCACGTGGGAGCAGATCGAGATCGTTGGACTGCCCTCGGACGGGCGATTCGCGGGCGTCCAGCGCCTCGACGCGCCCCAGGGACTCCTCGGGGCACTCGGCGACCCCGCCGACGCGGCCCACGACCGGTTCCGACGGGGTGCACCGTTCTACGGCTGGGACGCCCTGATGCAGCCTGCCAGGCCGGCGCCGACCTGGACCCTCGCCGACGACAAGGCCATGATCCAGGCCGTCCACGACACGATGCTCGACCCGCTCCTGGACATGGTGACCTCGCTGCCGGCGAGGCAGCACCAGACCTACACGGTCAACCACACGCTGACGACGAGCACGGGGCAGAACGCCGACGCGAACTTCAGCCCGCTGCGGGTCCTGCTCTACGGCGCAGCCACCGATCCGCTCGCCTCACTCATCACGGGATACGGGACGGCGTACGAGGTCTTCGCCGAACCCGGCAGCCCCTTCGGAAGTCCCCTCGCGGCGTCAACCGGCGCGGCCAGCGCGCCGTTCGCCTACGACTACATGGTCACCGCCGACTTCGACAAGGGGACGCTCAGCAGCTCCGGGCCGGTCGTGTACGCCGCGCTCCTGCTCAACCCGCGCGGCGTCCTGCCCCCACCGAGCCCGACGAACGTGTCGGTCAACAGCGACGGCATGCAGGCACCGGTCGTCACCGACGGGCCGTGGCGGACCGTCAACCGGATCGGTTGGGACCGGGTGTCGGAGACTCTGCCGTTCCAGATCGGAAGCTTCGCGCTGGCCCGACAGGCGCTTGCTCCGGCCGGCGGCGTCGAGCCGTTGATGGACAAGAGGATGTACGACACGGCCCTGCAGCCGATCGCCGCGACGATCAGCTCGAACCCCGCCACGGTGAACCGGATGGCGGCGCTCGACGAGCGCTACCAGATAGCCTCATCGCCGAACCCCAACGCGTTGCTCTACGGCGTCGCGATGCAGGACCTGTTCGGTACCTGGTCCCGCTGGGCCACGACCACATTCGCCGTCGGCGAGCCGCCGCCCCGACCGGCGACGATCCTCAGTACCCGGCTCGACACCTCGGCCGCGATCGGGCTCTGCCCCGGAACGCTAGTCGTCGAGCTCAGCTGGGACTGGGCCAACCGCAGCCCTGCCTCCATCGACATCGTCGGACGGCGCTACGGCCAGAGCACGCCCGCGGAGCGTCCCGCGGACCTGTCGATCCCGCCAACTCTGCCGGCCTCGCTCATCTCGGGATCCGGGGCCATGGCGAGGATCGAGTTCGCGGCCAGCGGGCAGGTCAGCGCCGTCACGCCGGGTAGCGGCCTCAGCGTTGTCGTCGAGCACGTGTCTCTGGACGGGCGCGAGCTCGTCACGACACCGGTCACCAACCACGGCCCACGGCGCTACCGGGTCACGGTCACCGGGCTTCAGCTCGACTTCTCGAGCGACCCCATGATTGGTGTCGCCACCTGGGCCCACGGGACCGAGGCAGTCTTCCCACAGCGGGTCGGGCCATGGAGCGCCGAACCCTCGGTTGCCTCGGCCTCGGACCCGCGGCCACCCGTGATGAGCGTCGAGCACGAGGACGTGCTCATGACCAGCCTCGGCGATGCTTCCGGGGAGCACCACGCGATGCTCAGCTGGCCCGCCGCCCCCGCAGCCGCCGGCTACTTCGTCTACACGGTCGCCGAGTCGAAGTTCCGCGCCGACCGCGGGCAGAGCGAGCCGGCCACATCGCTGACCCTGTCGCAGCGCCTGGCCGAGCTGCGGAACTTCTACGCCGCCAACCCGGACCGGCGTTCGTTCACTCGGGTGAACGCCAAGGTGGTGCCGGAGACCTCGATGCAGATCACCCTGCCTCGGGGCACCAAGGAGATCCACCTGTTCGTGGTGATGGCGGTCAGTGCGGG
>JAYSQM010000052.1:0-5545 GCA_043721575.1 Phycicoccus sp. | reverse complement strand
AGCGATGGCCCTGCAATGGCCGACCGCCACCTTTGACGTCGAAGCCGAGAAGGTGCGGTTGGCCGCGACGTAGACGTCGCCGTTCAGGTGCCTGCGGTTCAGGTCCTGACCACAGGTGCCGCCTCGAGCACCACGATGGACCGGCCGGCGACCGGGTGCGTGGTTGCGGCCAGCCAGTCCTGCTGGTCGGCGCTGACCGGCTCGGCCGTGGTGGTGTCCAGGCGGGTGCGCCATGCGGTGCCGTACTGCGCGGGCGGCAGGGCGAAGTCGACGGGGGCACTGTGGGCGTTGAACAGCAACAGGAAGTCGGAGTCCACGGTGCGCTGTCCGCGGGGGTCTGGCTCGGGGATGGCCTGGCCGTTCAGGAAGACCATGAGGGTGCGGGCATAGCCGTTGCGCCAGTCGAGCTCGTCCATCTCGGTGCCGTCCGAGGAGAACCACTCGATGTCTCCCAGGTCGCTCTTGCCGCCGTGGGCGGCGTCGCCGGCGAAGAAGCGACGGCGGCGGAATACGGCGTGTTGCTTGCGAAGTGAGACCAGGGCGCTGGTGAACCCAAGCAGTTCGCGCTCGTCCTGGGTGAGCTTCCAGTCGATCCAGGCGAGTTCGTTGTCCTGGCAGTAGGCGTTGTTGTTGCCGTGCTGTGTCCGGCCGACCTCGTCGCCGTGGGCGATCATCGGGACACCCTGGCTGAGCAGCAGCGTGGTCAGGAAGTTGCGCTGTTGTTGCCTTCGCAGGGCGGAGATGTCCTCGTTGTCGGAATCGCCCTCGACCCCGCAGTTCCAGGACCGGTTGTGGCTCTCGCCGTCGCTGTTGGCCTCACCATTGGCGTCGTTGTGCTTTTCGTTGTAGGACACGAGGTCTCGCAAGGTGAACCCGTCGTGCGCCACGACGAAGTTGATCGAGGCGATCGGACGCCGAGCCGAGGCGGCATACAGGTCGCTGGATCCGGTGAGGCGAGAGGCGAACTCGCCCAAGGAGGCAGCCTCGCCGCGCCAGAAGTCGCGCACGGTGTCGCGGTACTTCCCGTTCCACTCGGTCCACAGCGGCGGGAAGTTGCCGACCTGGTAGCCGCCGTCCCCGAGGTCCCAGGGCTCGGCGATGAGCTTGACCTGGGAGATCACCGGATCCTGCTGGATGATGTCGAAGAACGCCGAGAGCCGGTCGACCTCGTGGAACTGGCGGGCAAGGGTTGCCGCCAGGTCGAAGCGGAAACCGTCGACATGCATCTCGTTGACCCAGTAGCGCAGCGAGTCCATGATCAGCTGCAGGACGTGGGGGTTGCGCATCAGCAGGCTGTTTCCGGTACCTGTGGTGTCGTAGTAGTGCGACTTGTCCTCGTCGACGAGACGGTAGTACGCGGCGTTGTCGATGCCACGGAAGGCGATGGTCGGGCCGTTCTCGTTGCCCTCGGCGGTGTGGTTGTAGACCACGTCGAGGATGACCTCGATGTTGGCCTCGTGCAGTGCCTTGACCATTGCCTTGAACTCGGTGACCTGCTGACCGCGCGATCCGGTTGCGGCGTAGGCCGCGTGGGGTGCCAGGAAGCCGATGGTGTTGTAACCCCAGTAGTTCGTGAGTCCCTGGTCCGCCAGCGAGGTGTCCTGGACGAACTGGTGAACGGGCATCAGCTCGATGGCCGTCACGCCGAGGCCGACGAGGTGGTCGATGATCGCGTGGTGGCCGATCGCGGCGTACGTCCCGCGAATGTGCTCGGGGACCGCGGGGTGAGTCATGGTCAGGCCCTTGACGTGAGCCTCGTAGATGACCGTGTTGTGGTACTCGTGACGGGGCGGGCGGTCGTGGCCCCAGTCAAAGAACGGGTTGATGACCACGGACAGCATGGTGTGACCCAGCGAGTCCGCCTCATTGAACTCAAGCGGATCGCCGGGCTCGTAGGAGAACAAGGACTTGTCGCCGTCGATCTGGCCGTCAATGGCCTTGGCGTACGGGTCGAGCAACAACTTTGCGGGGTTGCAACGATGACCGTTGGGGGGATCGAAGGGACCGTGAACTCTGAAGCCATAGCGTTGGCCGGGCTGGATCGTGGGGACGAAGCCGTGCCACACGTATCCGTCGACCTCGGTCAGCTCGACCCGGGTCTCGGCCCCGTCGTCGGCGATCAGACAGAGCTCGACCTTGTCGGCGACCTCGGAGAAGAGGGCGAAGTTGACTCCGCTGCCGTTGAACGTGGCCCCGAGGGGATAGGCCTGGCCCGGCCAGATGTCCATGAGGTCCTTCGTCAGCAGTCGTGGATCGTTGCCCAAGAGGTCGCCCATTGTGTCCTGCCGCCCGCTCCAGGGCACAATCACTCCAGGCACATCGCGAAGGTCAGCCGGGGAACGACCGCTCAATCACCTTGCCCGCCGAAGCGTCGACCATGTCGCTCGGCAGGGTGCCGAAGGTGTGACCGTGCGCCCCGCCGAGCCGGCTCGCCACGAAGGCCTCCGCGAGGTATGCCGGTGCGAAGCGCGTCAGGAGCGAGGCCTGCAGCGTGGTCGCGAGCAGTTCGACGAACGCGCGTGCGCCCGACTGCGCGGACGAAGTGTCGAAGGAGCCCGCTGCCGCCTGCATGGCTGACACCGTGCCCTTGATGGCGGCATCGAGCCGGGGGTCAGCGCCGCGCGCCAGGTCGAGCTCAGCCGTGAAGGCCACCACCGCAGCAGGCTCGCGCGTCACGGCCCGGACGACGTCGAGGGCGTTGACGTTGCCGGAGCCCTCCCAGATGGAGTTCAAGGGGGCTTCGCGATATAGCCGCGCGAGACCGTTCTCCTCGACAAAACCATTGCCTCCCAGGCATTCCAGCGCTTCGGCCACCATGGGGGCAGTGCGCTTGCAGACCCAGTACTTGCCGACTGCGACCGCCAGACGGGAGAAGGCGGTGTCGTCCTCGTCAACAGCCGCCGCGAGCCGTAGGCCCAGCGTGGTGGCAGCCTCGGACTCCAGCGCCAGGTCCATGAGGACGTTGCGCATCAGCGGCTGGTCGACCAGCGGACTGCCGAAGGCCTGACGATGGCGCGTGTAATGGATCGCGCGCACGAGAGCCTGGCGCATCGTCGCTGACGAGCCCAGGACGCAGTCGAGCCGGGTGGCGGCGACCATGTCCAGGATGGTCCGGATCCCGCGGCCTTCGTCGCCGAGGCGGACGCCCCAGGTGCCGTCCAGCTCGATCTCCGACGAAGCGTTGGAACGGTTGCCCAGCTTGTCCTTGAGCCGTTGCAACGCGAAGGTGTTGTGGGTCCCGTCATCCAGGACGCGGGGGACCAGGAAACAGGACAGCCCAGCCGGGGCTTGGGCAAGAACCAGGAACACGTCACTCATCGGCGCCGAACAGAACCACTTGTGTCCGGTGAGCCGGTAGGTCTGACCTCCCGCGATCGGGCCGCCGGCCGCAGTAACGGCCGCGGTCGTGTTGCTGCGGAGGTCGGAGCCGCCCTGCTTCTCGGTCATGCCCATGCCCGCCAGTACGCCGTTCTTCTGGGCGTGGGGCCGCAGGCCGAAGTCGTACTCGCGAGAGGCCAGCAGCGGGGTCCAGATGGCACTGAGGTCAGGACTGGCCCGAAGGGCGGGCACGGCGGCATACGTCATGGACACCGGACACCCGTGACCGGCCTCGACCTGCGACCACGCGACGAAACCGGCGGCGCGGCGCAGGTGAGCCCCGGTGCGTACTGGTTTTGTCCACGGCTCTGCGGTCAAGCCGTAGGACACCGCAGTGTCCAGCAGCTTGTGCCAGGCGGGGTGGAAGTCGACCTCGTCGATCCGGGCGCCCTGTGGTGAATGCGTATGCAGGACAGGGGGATTTCGGTCTGCCTGGTCCCCCCATGTCTGTGCCTCAACACCACCAGCTAGCGCGCCGAGTGCCTCGAGCTCCGCCCCATCCTGCTCCCGGCCCCAGCGCGCGATCCCCTCGCGCAGCGCTGGATCGGCAGAGACGACGTTGTATTCGGACATCGGAGGGGCCTGGTTGGTGACCTCATCAGTGCTCACCTGTCCGAGGGTATGCGTGAACTCGCGCGAACGTCAGTGGGCGGCGGGCGTTGGCCGTGTCACATGCGTCACCCCGCTGGTGTGCCCGTTACCGTAGGCGCGTGACCTCAGAGGCCGAGACGAAACCGCCCGGCTCATCCGGGTTTTCGTGTCGATGACGGTCAGATCGCGGATTCGTGGCCAGTTGTCGCGCGTTCCGGGCGCGGTGCCGCTGGCGCGACTCACCTTGGAGACCATTCGTGTCTGCATGCGTTACCGCGTCACGGGGCTGGCATCAGAGGCCGGGTTCTTCGCTTTGTTGTCGCTTCCGCCACTGGTACTGGGACTTTTCGGTGGAGTCGGTTACATCGGTCGTTGGCTGGGCCCGGGCACGGTGCACCAGGTCACCGTGGCGATCCAGACCTACGCTTCGCGCTTCCTGACCGACGACAGCATGACCCAGGTGATCGTGCCCACGATGGACGATGTCCTGCGCAACGGGCGGTTCGACATCATCTCGTTCGGATTCGTGCTCTCGTTATGGTCCGGTTCGAGGGCGCTCAACGTCTTCGTCGACACAATCTCGATCATGTACGGACAAAGCGGCGTCCGGGGAATCGTACATACGCGCGCGTTGAGCTTCTCGCTGTATCTGGTGGCCCTCGTCGTCGGCGTGATCGTGCTCCCTTTGGTCCTGATCGGACCGTCGCTGCTGAGCGAGCTGTTGCCGGACCGTGTGCAGTTCCTGCGGCTTCTCTACTGGCCCGTGGTCGTCACCGTCACCGTGGCCAGCCTCACAACCCTCTTTCACATCAGCACCCCGAGACGTTCCGCCTGGCTGCGTGACGTGCCCGGAGCGGTCCTCACGCTGTTCATCTGGCTCCTCACGTCGTTCTTTCTGCGTCGGTCCTTGGGCGCGACCGTGGGCGGCACATCCATCTACGGGCCGCTGGCTGCGCCGATCGTCGTTTTGATCTGGTTGTACTTTCTGGCGATCGCGATCCTCATCGGGGCGGCGCTCAATGCGGCAGTGCGCCATCTCTGGTCGGTTGAGGAGCGCCTGAGCTCTCGGGCGCGGTTGGTCATCTGGCTCAGGGGCGAGGCCGCCAGGCGTCGTCAACCAGCGCACGAGAGGCCCCTGACGCCGGTCCGGGGCGCGGGAGGGTGACAGGCCACAGGCGGCCAGTTGGACTCGGATCCCTCGGATCGGTTAATGTCTGCACGCACGCACAGCGGGTAGTTACATCGCTGGCGTTCCCGCGGACATAGCTCAGTTGGTAGAGCGCAACCTTGCCAAGGTTGAGGTCGCCGGTTCGAGCCCGGTTGTCCGCTCGGAGGCTTCAGGCCTTCGCCGAAGGCCTCACGGCCCTTGGTCAAGGCCTGGAACCGTCACGGTGGAGTGGCCGAGAGGCGAGGCAACGGCCTGCAAAGCCGTGTACACGGGTTCAAATCCCGTCTCCACCTCGAGTAACACCAGCAACGGGCGATTGGCGCAGCGGTAGCGCGCTTCCCTGACACGGAAGAGGTCACTGGTTCGATCCCAGTATCGCCCACGATCACGAAATGGCCCCTGACGCGA
>JAYSQM010000051.1:0-1599 GCA_043721575.1 Phycicoccus sp. | reverse complement strand
CGCCAACGACCGCATCGACGGCCTGGCCGAGGCACTGATGAGGTCTTTGGGTGGTCGACGTCAGCGCGTGTGCGAGGTCGAAGTTCGCAAGGTCACCCTCGAGATCGAGATGGAGGACTGCGACGACGAGTGAGTATGCCGGCCGGTCGGGTAGCCCCGTTGGGGCCGCCCGGCCGGCTTGCGCACTGGGCCCCCATGGCCCCGACGGCCCCGACGGCCCCGACGGTCAGAGCGTGCGGACGGTGCCGCGCAGATGATCCCCTGTACCTCGTGCCGGTCGGACGGCAAAGTCCCAATCCTGGTCCTGTTGGGCCGCAACGAAATTGGCAACGGACGGCAGGAGCAGCGGCTTGCTGAAGGCGACGTCCACGGCATACGCCGCGGGAAGCCGGGCCTCGATGGCCGCCAGCGCGTGGGCCTTGGTCCACATGCCGTGGACCAGAGTGCGGGGGAAGCCAAAAGCCTTTGCTGCCAGCGAGCTCAGGTGCATCGGGTTCACGTCGCCACTGACCGCGGCGTAACGCCGACCCATGTCCGCGGGAACGCGCCAGACCGCGTTGGTGCGGGCGTCGGGACCGAGGTCCACCGTGACCGGCTGCTCCGACTCGATCTGGGTCTCGATGAAGCCGGGCGCCGAAGCCCCACGTGCGAGATAGGTGCTGACGCCCTCCCACACCAACTCGTCGCCGACCCGG
The DNA here is from genome assembly GCA_043721575.1 of Phycicoccus sp. Taxonomy (GTDB): domain Bacteria; phylum Actinomycetota; class Actinomycetes; order Actinomycetales; family Dermatophilaceae; genus UBA4719. Next base: position 904 of record JAYSQM010000051.1, on the reverse strand, counting down.
ACCTCGCCCGCGAGATCGACCTGCGCGCCCCTGGCGTGAGGACGCAGCGCCTGGGCGCTCGAGCGCAGGCTGAGCAGCTCGGCGGCATCCACCGGCCGGTGCTGCACGATCCGGTTGCGCACGTGCACGAGACCGGCCAGCCCCAACGGGAAGCTTCGGTCGGCCATCAGCGCCACCTGCAGCGGGAAGACGAGGACGTGCAGATAGGTCGCGGGCAGGGCGTCGCGAAGTCCGAACCCGCAGACCCTGTCGTATGCCGCCAGGTGCCTCCGGTCGATCCGCACCGTCGGACGGCGCACCTCGACGTCCTGCAGCGCGCCGCCGCGTCCGATGGAGGTCGCCACCGCGCGCGCGAACAGGACGGCGAGGTTGGGGGCGCCGTCCAGCGTGAGGGTCCTGGGAGCGGCCACGGTCAGGCTCCGAGCAGGCTCTGGCCGCAGACGCGGACCACCTGGCCGGTCAGGCCGGCGCTGGCGCCCTGGGCGAGCCAGGCGATGGTCTCGCCGACGTCGACCGGCTGGCCGCCCTGTCTGAGACTGTTGATCCTGCGGCCCACCTCGCGGGTGGCCAGGGGGATCCTGGCGGTCATCTCGGTCTCGATGAAGCCGGGCGCCACCGCGTTCACGGTGATGCCGCGGTTGGCCACCTGGGCCGAGAGGGCTTGCACCATGCCGATGACACCGGCCTTGCTGGCGGCGTAGTTGGCCTGGCCGCGGTTGCCCGCGATGCCACTGGTCGAGGAGACCGTGACGATGCGGCCGCCATCTACCAAACCGCCCTCCCGACTCGGGTCGAGCAGCACCTCGTTGATCCGCAGCTGGGCGACCAGGTTGACGCCCAGGACACTGCCCCAACGGTCGGCATCGGTGTTGGCGAGCAGCTTGTCGCGCGTGATACCGGCGTT
>JAYSQM010000050.1:0-3475 GCA_043721575.1 Phycicoccus sp. | reverse complement strand
GGACGGGACGCGACGATCGTCTACAACGTGATCTCCTCCGCCGCGGTGCCGGAGATCATCGTGGAGGCCGGCGCAACCGCCGTACGCACCCGGGTCGGGCACTCGTTCATCAAGGGCGAGATGGCGCGCCATCAGGCGGTTTTCGGCGGCGAGCACTCGGGCCACTACTACTTCCGCGATTTCTGGTTCGCCGACACCGGGATGCTCGCCGCGATGCACGTCCTGGCGGCGTTGGGCGAGCAGCCGCGCCCCCTTTCCGAGGTGGTTGCGCGATTCAGCCGGTATGCCGCCTCCGGCGAGATCAACTCAACCGTCGCCGATGTTCGCGCCGCCACCGCGGACGTGCGTGCGTGGGCCCAGGCGCAGGATGTGGAATTTGACGAGCTGGACGGCATGACGGTGACCCACCAGGGGGACCCGATGTGGTGGTTCAACCTGCGAGCCAGCAACACCGAACCGCTGTTGAGGTTCAATGTCGAGGCCTCGGATGAGGCGACAATGGCACGAGTGCGCGATGATGTCCTGTCGATCGTGCGAGGAGAGGCCCTGATGACCGAACAGACCCAGTCCGCTGGTGCCGCTGCTCCTTCAGCGCCCCAGATCGAGCCGTGGCTGCGGGAGATCCTGCGATGCCCGCAGTGCAGGTCCACGCTCGCCGACGGGTCCGGTCCGAGTGGTCCAGAGCTGCACTGCACCAATGCCGAGTGCCGCCTGGCATATCGCATCGACGACGGCATCCCGGTGCTTTTGGTCGACGAATCCCGTTCACTCGCAGGTTGATTCGGCGGTCAGGTCATGGCACCGTTCCTCGACGAAGCGCTACTGAACGACCCTGACCGTATCGCTGCGCAAGACTCCCGCCAGACGCTGGTGGCGTTGGCGACGGCAGGGGCGCAGGTTCGTCGGGCCATCACGTTGTCGCGTGAGGCCGGGATCGAGCGCGTGGCCGGCGGTGACCGACCGCGCTCCGTCCTGGTGGCGTCGCTGGGCGGCTCGGCGGTCGTGGCCGACGTGCTGGAGCTGTTGGCCGAGCCGGGGTCTCCGGTGCCGGTCACCGTCCGACGGAACCTGCCGCTGCCCGGCTGGGTCGGGCCGCTGGATCTCGTGGTGGCCGTGTCGCTCTCGGGACGTGCCCAGGGACCGCTGGCGGTGGCTGCCGAGGCCGCGCGACGTGGTGCCTCGTTGCTCACGGTGGGTGCAGCCGACTCTCCGCTGGCAGACGTATGCGCGAGGGCCCGGGGTGTGCACATCGACGTGGGTCGTGGCACGACCTCGTCGCGGACCGCGCTGTGGTCGCTGCTCACGCCGGTCGTCCTGGCTGCGCATGAGCTGGGCCTGATCGAGGCTGGCGAGTCGGTCCTGTCCGACACTGCCGATCGGCTGGACCTGCACGCCGAGGCATGTCGTCCGCGGTCGGAGTCGTTCGTCAACCCCGCCAAGATCCTGGCGATGCAGCTGGCCGAGACGATCCCCGTTGTCCTGGGCGACGGTCCGCTCAACGGCGTGGCAGCGTCGCGGGCAGCCTCGATGCTGGCGCGCACAGCCCGTATTCCGGCCACCTCGGGCGAGCTCCCTGATGCCGCCTCGCAGATCGTGGCCAGCTTCGACGGGCCGTTCACGGCCGGTGGTGGTCGTGGCGTCGGTGTCCGGGAGTCCGCGCCCGACATCTTCGCCGACCCGTTCCTGGACGGTCCGGCCCAGCCACGACTGGGTTTGCTGATGCTGCGCGATGCGCCTCCGGCGACACTGACCCAACAGTGGGCCGACGCCGAGGCGCTGACCGACGCGGTGCTGCAGACGGCATACGACGCCGGCGTTCTGGTGTCGACCGTGGTCGCTGAGCCGGGCCACCCGTTGGTGCGGCTGGCGGGCCAGATCGCTCAGACCGACTTTGCGTCGACGTACCTCGCGATCGGCCTCGGTCTCGACCCAGCCGTGTCCCCTCACGTCGCCGATCTTCGGGATCGCACGCGCAGCTGACCCGCCACCGACCCGCAGACCTGGGTAGTTTGCCGGGCACCGACCCGCAACCGCGGCATTGTGCTCCGCGAAGCCAGGCAGGGGGCGGCTAGCCTTCAGGGGTGGCTCACTTCGACCTGGCAATCATCGGCACCGGCTCGGGCAACTCCCTGGTCACCCCGGACTTCGACGGCAAGCGCGTCGCGATCATCGAGTCCGGGACGTTCGGGGGCACCTGCGTGAACGTCGGTTGTATCCCCACCAAGATGTACGTCTACGCCGCTGACGTCGCGGGCACCATCACCCACGCGGCCAAGTACGGCATCGACGCCACGCTAGACGGCGTCCGTTGGCCGGACATCCGCGACCGCATCTTCGGCCGGATCGACCCGATCTCCGAGAGTGGCAAGGCCTACCGCGTCAACGGCCCGAACACGACAGCGTTCCTCGGCCGCGCCACCTTCACCGGCCCCACAGCGCTGCGGATCGACACCGGTGACGAGATCACCGCCGACCAGATCGTCATCGCTGCCGGCGCCCACCCGAGCGTTCCCACCGCGGTAGGCGAGTCCGGCGTCCCGTTCCACACCTCCGACACCGTGATGCGCCTGGCCGAGCTCCCGAAACGTCTGGTCATCCTCGGATCTGGTTTCATCGCAGCCGAGTTCGCACATGTCTTCTCCGCATTCGGCAGCCAGGTCACCGTCATCGCGCGCAACAACGCACTACTGCGCCAGCTCGACACCGAGATCTCGGCGCGCTTCACCACGATCGCCCAGGAGCAGTGGGACGTCCGCCTGAACAGCGCGCTGACCAAGGTCAGCGGCGACGAGAGTGAGGTCCGCCTGGACTTCGCCGATGGCTCCCACGCGACCGGCGACGTCCTGCTGGTAGCCACCGGTCGGGTGGCCAACACCGCGGATCTCGGCCTCGATGTCGCCGGCATCGCCACGCGCGAGGACGGTCGGGTCAAGGTCGACGCACACGGCCGCACCAACGTCGAGGGCGTCTGGGCGCTTGGCGACGTGTCCAGCGACTATCAGCTCAAGCACGTCGCCAACCACGAGGCCCGGGTCGTCGCCCACAACCTGGCCCACCCTGGCGACCTGCGCAGCTTCGATCACCGCTATGTCCCCGAGGCGGTCTTCACCTCCCCGCAGATCGCCAGCGTCGGACTGACCGAGGAGCAGCTCAAGGCCCAGGGTCGCAGCTACGTGACCAAGTCACAGGCGTACGGGGACACGGCATACGGCTGGGCGATGGAAGACACCACCGGTGTCTGCAAGGTGATCGCGGACCCGGCCACGGGCGAGCTGCTCGGCGCGCACCTCATGGGCTACCAGGCGTCCAATCTGATCGCGCCGCTGATCCAGGGGATGTCCTTCGGGCAGACCGTCCTGCAGATGGCGCAGGGGCAGTACTGGATCCACCCTGCGCTCAGCGAGGTCGTGGAGAACGCGCTGCTCGGCCTCGAGCTCGCCCCGGCCCATACCTGAGCAAGCCCAGACCTGAGCAA
>JAYSQM010000049.1:0-1186 GCA_043721575.1 Phycicoccus sp. | reverse complement strand
GGGCCAGTGGCGTTCGGCGTTGGACCCCGACGACTATTCGGCCGGGTTCGCGGTCTGGAGCGGCACCTCATTCGCCGCACCGGTTCTGGCGGGCCAGATCGCTGCTGCGCTGCTCGCGCTGTATGCCGACGGCGACAGCGCCGTGGGCGTGGGCCCGGCGGTCGATCGGGGTTGGGCGGCGATCGCTGCCGCCACCGCCGACGATCCGGACCCGTTGGTGCGGCCATGATTGAGGCACGACCTTCAGGCGACACGCTGGTGGCCCGGGCAGCAGTGGCGTTCGCGGACTTCCGTGACGGTGATCGGGGCGCGTTCGACGACCTGATGAAGATGGTCACGCCACTGCTATGGCATACCGCGCGGGGCCAGGGCGTGGACCGGGTGGCGGCCGAGGACGTGCTGCAGACGGTGTGGTTGAGCCTGCTGCGCCACGCCGACTCGGTAAGGGACCCCGGGACCGTGGTGAAGTGGCTCTTGACCAGCACTCGGCGGGAGGCCTGGCGGGTTCGCCAGCGCGAACGCAGCGGCCACTCGGCCCGCGAGTCGCTGGACGGGTCACCGGGAACCGGCGAGGACTGGGATCGTGCGACGGCCCCGGAGGAGGAGCCCGAGGCGCTGGCCCTGCTCGGTCAGCGCCAACAGCGGCTGTGGCAGCACGTGCAACAGCTGCCGCCCAGGTGCCGGGCGCTGATGCGGGTCATCGCCTTCGCCGACCGCCCCGACTACGCGCAGATCGCCCACTCGCTGGGCATGCCCGTCGGCAGCATTGGCCCCACTCGGGGCAGGTGCCTGGCCAAGCTGCACGACATCCTCGACCACGACCCGGCCTGGGAGGCCTGATGGACGCCAACCTGGCTGACCAGCCCCTTGACGCGACCGATGCGGCCCTGCTCGATGAGGTCGCCCGCCTGTATGACGAGGTCGACCCCGTTCCACCAGGGCTCATCGATCGGCTCTCGTTCGGTCTGGCCCTGGACGAGCTGTATACCGAGGTCGCCGAGCTGAGCCGGGTTCCCATGGACCTCGCCGGGGTTCGGGGTGACATGGCGGCGGTGCGCACCGAGACCGTGACGTTCGCGGCCACGTCCCTGACGGCCATGATCACCGTGACCCACGTGGGTCCCGACCGGGTCCGCCTCGACGGATGGGTCGCACCGGCGCAGAGGTTGCAGGTGCGCCTGCGACT
>JAYSQM010000048.1:0-1559 GCA_043721575.1 Phycicoccus sp. | reverse complement strand
GGTCAGTCGGGCAGATCGAGGATCTTCTCGCGGACGGCATACATCGCCGCCTCCATCCGCGAGTGCAGCTGGAGCTTCTCCAGGATGTTGCGCACATGGTTCTTGACGGTGTTCTCGGAGATGAACAGCGCTCGTGCGATGTCCTTGTTGGCCATGCCGCGCGCCACCAGCTTGAGCACCTCGAGCTCGCGCTCGGTCAGTCGAGGGACCGGCAGGGTCGGCCGCTCCTCGTGTTTCTTGATCATGAGGGCGAACTCGGACAGGAGCTTGGAGGCCATGGACGGCGAGATCAGCGACTGGCCCGCCTGGACAGCCCGCAGACCATCGGCGATCTCCTCGCCCGGCACGTCCTTGAGCAGGTAGCCGTTGGCGCCGGCACGGACCGCCTCATAGAGGTCGGACTCCTCGTCAGAGATGGTCAGCATCACGATCTTGGTCGAGGGCACGAGCTCCTTGATGGCCCGGCAGGCCTCTATGCCGGAGCGACGCGGCATCCGCACGTCCATGAGCACGACGTCGGGCAAGAGCTCCTCGGCGCGACGGATGGCCTCGGCGCCGTCGCCGGCCTCGCCGACAATGTCGATGTCGGGCTCCTGGCCGAGCACGAACTCCAGGCCCCGTCGATACAGGACATGGTCGTCGGCGACAAGGACGCGAATCGCGTCGCCTGTCGGCCCACGCGTCCCCGTCGAGTCGGTCATGGGCAGACTGTCGTTCGAGGTCACCCGGCAATCATGGCACGCAGGCACAACGGCGGCGTCCCTGCAGGACATGCAGGAACGCCGCCGGCTGGCGTGATACGGATGAACGAGGTCAGCTCACCTGCTCCCGAGCCTCGGAGACATCGAGGTGAATGACGCCGTAGTCCCAGCCCCTGCGCCGATAGACCACGCTCGGCTGGTCGGTGTCCTTGTCGTGGAAGAGATAGAAGTCGTGCCCGACCAGCTCCATCTCGTAGAGCGCCTGGTCCAAGGCCATGGGCACGCTGGCGTGGACCTTCTCGCGGACGTGAATCGGCGAATCTCCATCTACACCAAGCAGATCCACGTCATCCGGCCCGGCCGAAGCGGCTGCGGCGCCGGCCGACCGGCCGTTGAGGCCTCCCGGTGCCTTGGCCAGCCGGGCCGTGGCCTGCGCCACGGACTCGGGGACATGTCGCCCACGATGCACTCGACGTCGGTCGTGGTCACGCCTGAGGCGCTCCAGCAACTTCTCCATCGCCATGTCCAGTGCACCGTACTTGTCGTCGGCGCACGCCTCGGCCCGCACCACGGGTCCCTTGACATGGCAGGTGATCTCGACTCGGTCGCATCCTTTGGACTGGTGCTTGTTGGCTTCGTGGGTCACCACAACATCGAGGCGCTGAACGCGCGGCGCGAGTTGCGGGACCTTGGCCAACTTCTCATCCAGGTGACGGCGGAAGCGCTCAGAAACTTGGACGTGCCGGCCAGTGACGACGATCTCCACAGGTGTCCTCCTTTGAGGTTCGCGATAGCTCTTCGTGGCCCGCGCAGGGCCCGTCTATCCGCCGCACCACCCCCATCTCAGGCGCACTCCAT
>JAYSQM010000047.1:0-10610 GCA_043721575.1 Phycicoccus sp. | reverse complement strand
CATCTCCACGACCTGCGGCACACCGGCAACACCCTGGCGGCCTCGTCGGGTGCCAGTCTCAAGGATCTTATGACCCGCATGGGTCACGACAGTCCAGCAGCGGCGCTCATCTACCAGCACGCATCACGGGATGCTGACGTCGCCATTGCGACCGCGATGAACGACAGACTGACAGCCCATCTGAAGCCTGTTCGCCAGGTGCTGAAATGAGAGCCTGTGGCCCGTGTGTGGCCCGGGGCGTCATTTCTTGGCCCCAGAACGATGGTCCAGAGAGAGCCGAAATCGTTGAATTCGCTTCTATGTCAACGCTTTTCGCATGTGGAGCGGGTGACGGGAATCGAACCCGCACTATCAGCTTGGGAAGCTGATGTTCTACCATTGAACTACACCCACAGGCGCGCTGACCGGCATACAGATGCGACGCGATCGGCAGTCTAACCGACACGGATGGAGCGCCGGAGTCCACCTGAGCTGATCACCGGGTACCGTGTCCGCGTGCTGCTTTCAGACCGTGACATCAGGGCCGAGATCGATAGCGGGCGCGTGCGCCTCCAGCCGTATGACGAGGCGATGGTCCAGCCGTCGAGCATCGACGTGCGCCTGGACAAGTTCTTCCGGCTGTTCGACAACCACAAGTACCCCTTCATCGACCCGGCCGAGGACCAGCCCGAGCTCACTCGCCTGATCGAGGTCGAACGCGACGAGCCGTTCATCCTGCACCCCGGCGAGTTCGTCCTGGGCTCGACCTTCGAGGTCGTGTCGCTGCCACATGACCTTGCCGCGCGGCTCGAGGGCAAGTCCTCGCTCGGCCGGCTCGGCCTGCTGACCCACTCCACCGCCGGCTTCGTCGACCCCGGGTTCAGCGGTCACGTGACGCTCGAGCTGTCGAACGTCGCCACACTGCCGATCAAGCTCTGGCCCGGCATGAAGGTCGGCCAGCTCTGCTTCATCAGGCTGTCCAGCCCGGCCGAAAACCCGTACGGCAGCGCGAAGTACGGTTCGCGATACCAGGATCAGCGCGGCCCGACAGCAAGCCGTTCGTTCCAGAACTTCCACCGCACCGAGATCTAGCGTTGCTCAGCCAGGTCACAGGTCTGGCGCCTAGCTTGGTGCGTATGTCCCGTGCTCCCCGTCTGCGCTTCACCGGTGATGCCGCACAGGCCGAGGCCGTCGTGCTGCTCCTGCATGGCGGCACGCCGGACAGCTTCGCCTCCGTCCGAGCGTTCGACGCTGCCGTCTTGCGACTTATTCCCTTTGGCCGCAGCGTGGTTCGAGCCGGAGGTGGGCGCATAGCCCTGGCAACGCTTCGGTACGCCGTGCGTGGATGGAACGGTGAGCAGGAGTCTCCGATGCCGGATGCGCGGTGGGCCCTCGACCGGATCGCGGAGCGTTTCGGCCACCTGCCCGTCGGCCTGATCGGGCACTCCATGGGCGGGCGGGTGGCGCTGCGGGTGGCCGACCACGTGGGGCGGCACAGCGTGGGAGGGCGCGGCGGGGAAGGGCACGGCGGGGGAGTGCGCAGCGTGGCCGCGCTGGCGCCGTGGCTGCCTCCAGGCGAGTCGATTCCGCCGCTGGATGACCGGGCACTGCTGCTCGCGCACGGCACCGCAGACCGGGTCACCGACCCGAGGGAGACCGTCGAGCTGGCCGAGAAGCTCGCGGCAGATGGCGTCGACGTGGAGCTCGTGGAGTTCCCCGGAGCCCGTCACTCCATGCTGTTTCCGGCCAGACCGTGGCACGACCTGGTCGCCAAGTTCATGGTGCGGACGCTGCTGGCACCAGCGCCGGGTGGTCCAACAGCGCGTCCGCGGCGCTGAAGTCGGGCTCGACATCGCGATCGGCCATGCCGCTCGGAAGCCCGGCGCAGGCGTCGAAGGCTTCACCCAGCAGTCCGTGGAGCTTTGTCCCTCGCAACCGGATCGCCCTAACGGCGCAGACCAGCTCCACTGCCAGTAGGCGACGATAGGACGTGACCGCCGGCGAGAACCGTGAAGCCGCAACGCTGGCGAAGCTTGCATCGTCCTCGACGCCCGCAGAGATACTGATCGTCTGCACACTCGCCGGGGACGAGGCATGGTCGCGGATGGAAGCCATCGCCGACCCTGCGACATACTCGCCGATCAGCAGCCCGGACGAGCCGCTGCGGACATCCGCAAGGAATCGGGGAAGCCCGGTGGTGGAGTCGGTGAGCAGGTGCGCGATCCGCGACTGCCCCGATCGCGCGGAGCGGGTCAGTGCGAGCAGGCTCGTGTCCAGAGCCAAGGCGAGGTATGCCGCGTGGAACGCACCATGGTGCGCCGCAGACTCGTCCGGCGCGGTGAGGAACACGGGGTTTTCGGACGAGGTGTTGATCGAGGTCTCGACGACGTACTGCAGATCGGCCAAGCGGTCGAGCAGGGGGCCGTGGACCTGCGGCCAGGTGCGCAAGCCGAAGAAGTCCTGCAGATGGATCGGCTCGACACCTTGTGGCGCCAGCAGACTCGTCATCCGGTCGGCCACCGAGATCGCTCCAGCAAACGGAGTCACGGTCCGGACCGCAGGCCCCACCGCCTCAAGATTGCCCCTCAAGGCGACCCACGACAAGGCGCAAACGGTCAAGGCAACGTGCGAAAGGTGTTGCAGGTCAAGGCAACCCAGCGCCCCGTCTGCCAACGTGAAGGCGTGGCTCGACATCAGGGGCAGGGCGTCGACGGAGCGCAGGGCATAGCTCGGGCGGCGGTCGCCGTTGGCCCGTGGCCGCTCGCCCAAAAGGGTCATCCCGACCTCGGCCAGGGCGGTCAGATCGCTGGTGCCCAGCGCGCCATACCGGTGCACCTGGGGCAGGTCACCCTCGGGACCGTTGGCGAGGTCGGCGAGGGCAATGGCGAGGGCGATATCGGCGCCCGAACCGCCGGCGAGCAGCTGGTTCGCCCGGATGGTCAGGGCACAACGGATGCTCCTCGGAGCCAGGCAGTCACCCCAGCCCGCTGCGTGGGAGCGCAGGATGGACAGGCCGTGGTCGGTCGGGGCGTGGTCGTCCGCGGCCCGGTCCCGGTTGGCGCCGACCCCGGTGTTGCGTCCATAGAGCGGACGGACGGCGGCGATCCGCTCGGCAGCCTGCTGTCCGTCAATGGACCGCAACCGCGCGGGCTCATCCACCAACACCGTTGCGCCAGAAAAGATCTGGCTCAGTGAGGGCAACGTCAGCGTCCTGCCATCGATCATTACAGGGCGATAACGACTGTCTGGGGGTGCCTCGACGTCTGCCATTGTCTACTGATTCTGTCGGCTTGCTCGGTTAGGGTTTGTTGGCATGATCCGGTTTGACGCGGTCTCGAAACATTATCCGGATGGCACCAAAGCTGTGGATGAGCTGACGCTCGAGGCTCCAACCGGCCAGATCACCGTCCTTGTCGGTCCGTCCGGGTGTGGCAAGACGACGTCGCTGCGGATGATCAACCGGATGATCGAGCCCACCGCCGGTCGGATCTGGATCGACGACCAGGACACCTCGACGATGGACCAGGCACAGTTGCGTCGCGGCATCGGCTACGTCATCCAACACGCCGGCCTCTTCCCCCACCGCACCATTGTCGCCAACATCGCTACGGTCCCGATGCTGCTCGGATGGGGCAAGCGCAAGGCCGAAGCCAGGGCACTTGAGCTGCTCGAGCGGGTTGGCCTGCCGACGAGCTTCGCGAAGCGCTATCCCGCACAGCTGTCCGGTGGCCAGCAGCAACGCGTTGGTGTGGCCCGAGCGCTGGCTGCTGACCCGCCCGTGATGCTCATGGACGAGCCCTTCAGTGCAGTGGATCCGGTCGTACGCGAGCAGTTGCAGGACGAGTTCCTGCGTCTGCAAGGCGATCTCGGCAAGACCATCGTGTTCGTCACCCACGACATTGACGAGGCCATCAAGCTGGGAGACCAGGTCGCCGTGCTGCGGGCTGGGGGCAAGCTCGCCCAGCTGGCCGACCCGGCATACCTGCTGGCACACCCCTTCGATGACTTCGTGGCCGACTTCGTGGGGCGGGACCGGGGCTACCGTGCCCTGGGCTTTCAGAAGACCCCGACGCTGCAGCTGCAGCAAGAGCCGACGGTTCGTCTCGGCGCGACCGCCGCTGAGGTCCGGGCCGCTGGCGCCCGCGCTGGTTGGCTCCTCGTCACCGATGAAGACCAGCGACCGCTGGGCTGGGTGGAGCCCGACCGGCTCAACGGCCCGGTCACGAGTGAGTCCCTCCATCGTGGTGGCACCGTCACGTCGACCACCAGCAGTCTGCGCAACACCCTTGACTCGGCGCTGTCGTCACCCAGTCGTCGGGGCGTCGTCGTCGATGCCAGCGGCGCCCTCGCCGGAACGGTCCGCGCCCACGAGGTGCTGGCGGCCATCGAGGAGATCGACAGGCCCGCGGCCCGCGTGCCCGACGACACCGCACCAGGTGGGCCCGCGTGAGCTGGGTCCTGGACCACATCGGCCAGATCCTCACCCTGGCGGGGCAACACGCCTACCTGGCTGGCGTGCCCCTGCTGATCGGGCTGCTCATCGCTCTGCCGCTTGGCTGGCTCGCGCGTCGCTACCCCCGGTTCTACCTGCCGCTCATCGTGGGCACCGGACTGCTGTACACCATCCCTTCGCTGGCGCTGTTCATCCTGATGCCGCTGGTCATCGGTACGCAGATCCTCGATCCGCTCAACGTCGTGGTCGCCATGACCATCTACACCGTGGCGCTGCTGGTCCGGACCGTGGCTGATGGGCTCGGCTCGGTGCCAGACGTCGTCAACCAGGCTGCGACGGCCATGGGCTACAACCGAATCGCCCGGTTCTTCACTGTCGAGCTGCCGCTGGCCGTCCCCGTCATAGCTGCCGGACTGCGTGTGGCAGCGGTCAGCAATGTGAGCGTCGTCAGCGTCGCCTCGCTGGTGGGCGTATCCCAGCTCGGCTACTTCCTGACCGACGGCTACCAGCGCGGCTTCGCCACCGAGCTGGTCGTCGGGATCGTCTCATGCATTGGCTTGGCGCTGGTGTTCGACGGGCTGATCGTGCTGGCCGGCAGGGTGATGACGCCGTGGCAGCGGGTGGGGGGGGTGACGCGATGATCAACAACATTCTCCGATGGCTGATCGATCCCGCGCAGTGGAGCGGGCCCGACGGCATCCCGACGCGGACCGTCCAGCACCTCGAGTACTCCGTGGTCACGCTCCTTGTTGCCGCCGTGATCGCGATCCCTCTCGGGCTCCTGGTCGGCCACACCGGCCGCGGCCGGTCCCTGGTCAGCGTGGCCAACTCGCTGCGTGCGGTCCCGAGCCTGGGTCTGCTCTTCGCCATCTCGCTGTGGGTCGGACCCAAGATCCAGGGCAGCCTGGCCTACGTCATCCCCAGCATCATCGTGCTGGTGCTGCTGGCCATCCCGCCGATCCTTTCGGGCACGTACGCCGGCGTCGACGGAGTGGACCCGACCGCCCGCGACGCGGCCAAGGGCATGGGTATGCGCGGGTCAGAGGTACTTCGCGTGGTCGAGTTGCCCTGCGCCCTGCCGCTGATCATGTCCGGGCTGCGCAGCGCCGCGCTGCAGGTCATCGCGACCGCCACGATCGCCTCTTCGGTGAGCCTCGGCGGCCTCGGTCGCTACCTCATCGACGGTCTGGCCAGCGGCCAGTACGAAGTCATGGCAGGGGGCGCGGTCTGCGTCGCAGCGCTCGCCCTGCTGATCGACCTGCTGATGTCTGGTCTGCAGCGCGCTGTCGTCTCCCCGGGCCTCACCGGGAAGTTCAGGCAGTCCGGCGCTGTTGCCTCTGACAGTCGCATCCCAGCCGAGCAGATAACCAGCAGATAACCATTGGGAGATGACCAGTGCCAACCTGTCCTGACCCGCTCCACCTCAGATCGCGTACGTCGACCACTCACCAAGAGAAGAGAACCTCATGAAGCGCATGAAGATAGTCCTCGCTCTGACCGCGGCAGCGGCGATGCTCTCCCTCGCGGCCTGCGGGGCCAGCTCCGACCCGACCAAACCGGCCGCCGGTGCCGGCAAGAGCGACAAGGGCGCCATCACCATCGGGTCGGCGGATTTCCCCGAGTCGACGCTGCTCGGCGAGATCTACGCCGGTGCCCTCGAGGCAAAGGGCATCACAGTGAAGAAGACCTTCAACATCGGCGCCCGCGAGGTCTACCTCAAGGCCCTGCAGGATGGGTCGATCGACTTGATCGCCGAGTACACCGGCTCCCTGAGCACGTTCCTGAACAAGAACGCCTCGGCCAAGGATTCCAGCGGGGTCTATGCCGAGCTCAAGGGCGAACTACCCGCCTCCCTGACGATTCTCGACAAGTCGGCCGCGGAGGACAAGGACTCCGTCTCCGTCACGAAGGAAACGGCTGCCAAATGGAGCCTCAAGACCATTTCCGACCTCGCCGCGCACCAGAGCGACATCGTGTTGGCGGCGCCGCCCGAGTTCAAGACTCGCGACCGCGGCCTGGTCGGGCTGAAGAAGTCGTACGGCGTCGACCTCACCGGCAAGTTCCTGCCGCTCAAGGGGGCGGCGATCGTGGAGGCTATGAAGAATGGTCAGGCGCAGGCCGGAAACATCTTCAGCACCGACCCTTCCATCGCGGAGAATGGGTTTGTGGTTCTCGATGATCCCAAGGCTCTCTTCGGGGTCGACAACGTGGTGCCGTTGATTGCCAAGGCCAAGGTGACCGACACCATCTCGGCCGCGCTGAACGCCGTCTCGGCGAAGCTCGACACCCCAACCCTGGGCGACCTCCTCAAGCAGGTCGTCTCGGACAAGAAGGACCCGGCCGTCGTGGCCAAGGCGTTCCTCACCAAGAACGGGCTCGGCTGACCTTCGCTGCTATCGGAAGGGGGTCCGGACGCCGTGCGTCGGGACCCCCTTTCACGTCTCGTACTCCGGGTGGCTCAGTTGCGTGGCTCAGTTGCGTGGCGCCGCCGCCGCCGCCGACCCGCGGGGCACCGGCCTAGGTTTGCCGTCGCACGGCCGCAAGGAGCATCTGCGCCACGTCCATGACCTCGACGTCCTCGTGGGCACCGGTCTCCGACTGCTTCTGGGTGAGCCCGTCGGAGAGCATGACGTGGCAGAAGGGGCAGCCGACCGCGATACGGCCTGCACCGGTGGCAAGGGCTTCTTCGGTGCGGTTGGTGTTGACGCGGGTGCCGAGCTTCTCCTCCATCCACATCTGTGCGCCACCGGCGCCACAGCAGAAGGACTTCTGGCCCGATCGCGGCATCTCGCGCAGCTCGACACCGGGCAGGGCGCCGATGAGCTCCCGCGGCGGGGCGTAGACGCCGTTGTGGCGACCGAGGTAGCAGGGGTCGTGGTAGGTGACTGCCTCTGCGGTCGAGGCCACATGAGGCGTGCCGGTCTCGTCGGGGCGGGCCACGGGGATCAGCGCCTTGTCACGGACCAGCCGGTTGAGCAGCTGGGTGTGATGGACCACTTCATATCCGCCGCCGCCATCGATTTGGGGGTACTCGTTCTTGATCGTGTTGAAGCAGTGCGGGCAGGTGACGACGATCTTGGTCGCCTTGACCTCGTTCAGCGCCTCGACGTTGCCCTTGGCGAGCATCTGGAAGAGGAACTCGTTGCCGGCGCGGCGGGCCGGGTCGCCGGTACAGGTCTCGCCGTCGCCCAGCACGGCGAAGGTCACGCCCGCGGTGTTGAGCAGCTCGGCAACGGCCCTGGTGGTTTTCTTGGCGCGGTCCTCGTAGGCGCCGGCGCAGCCGACCCAGAACAGGTAGTCGACCTCGGATGCGTCGGCGACGTCCTGGCCCAGGATCTTGACCTCGAAGGGCAGGTCCTTGGCCCAGTCCAGGCGGGCGCGGGCGGACATGCCCCAGGGGTTCTGATTGTTCTCGAGGTTCTTGAACATGCCGCCGAGCTCTGATGGGAACGCCGACTCGATCAGGACCTGGTATCGGCGCATGTCGATGAAGTGGTCGATGTGCTCGATGTCGACCGGGCACTGTTCGACACACGCGCCGCAGGTCGTGCAAGACCACAAGGCGTCCTGGTCGATGATCGGCAGTTCCGCGCCGGTGGTGCGGTGTCCGTCAAAGGTGTAGCCGTCGTCAATGGCGTGCTCGCTGTCCTCACGCGCCCCGATGAATGGCCTCTCGACCTGCTCGCGCACCTCGTCGCTCACGCTCGCCAGGGCCTGCTCGTGCAGCTCGCCCAGGCCGGGGTGCTCGCCCTTTGCGGCCATCAGGTACGGGGCCTGGGCGAACATCGTGTCGCGCAGGTTCATGATCATCAGCTTGGGGCTCAGCGGCTTGCCGGTGTTCCACGCCGGGCACTGGTCCTGGCAGCGACCGCACTCGGTGCAGGCCATCAGGTCGACGTAGCCCTTCCAGGTGAACTCCGCGATATGCCCCTTGCCGAACTGCGCGTCCTCGGGCGGGTCTTCGAAGTTGACCGGTTCGCCCTTGTGGTAGATGGGCAGAAGCGGGCCCAGGGCGTTCGGTCGGCGTGATGTGTAGACGTTGACCGGCGCCGCGCCGATGTGCAGATGCTTGGAGTGCAGCACGATCACCAGGAACACCAGCACCACGGCGATCTGACCCCAGATGCCGATGGTCTCCAGCCACAGGTTCGTCGTCTTGCCCAGCGGGGCGAGCAGCGATCCGACCCATTCGGAGGCGAACGCGCCGCCGCCCGCGAAGGGGAACGCTCCGGTGTTGACCTGCGCCCCGCGGTACAAGAACAGGGTCGCGACCACCAGGAAGATCATGAACAGGATCAGCCAGGCGCCCCGCGTGTGCGAGCCGAAGAACCGGGACGCCCGGCCCTGCTTCGCCGGGTTGTTCGTGACCCGGATGACCGCGAAGGTCACGATCCCGACCAGCACCAGCACCGCGAAAAGGTCTTCGGCGAAGCCCACCGCCGGCCAGGTGCCCACGATCGGGAGGTGGAAGTCGGCGACGAACAGCGCCCCGTACGTCTCCAGGATTGTCAGCGTCAGCACCAGGAAGCCCCAGAACGCGAACACGTGCGCCACTCCGGGCACCGTCCGCTTGAGCAGCTTGCGCTGGCCCAGCACCTCAAACGCCTCGGCCTGCACTCGCTTCGACGTGTTCAGCAACCTACCCACCGCGGGTTTGCCCGAACGAACCAACCGGACCAGGAACCACAGGCGCTTGCCCGCGAAGAACAGGATCAGAACGGTCATCGCGATGCCGACCACGGCGCGCAGCAACATATGCGAGGTCATGCCCAGAGTGTACGGACGGCAAACCCTCACGTCGTGTGCTGGCGAGAAGGTGTGACGAGCGTCGCGGCCATGGCGTGGACGCGGTTTGATCATCGGAGCCGATCGACATAACCTGTGCTTGGAACATCTATAACGATATGTTTGTTCACGTTGAAGATGTACACCCAACAGACCCTTCCGTTCGATCACGCGCCCAAGGCGGTTCCCAGTGCCCATTCATGACGACGTCACAGCCATCGTCGGCAACACCCCGCTCGTCCGGATCAACCGGCTCAGCGCCGGTGCCGGGGCGACCATCGCCGCCAAGCTCGAGTTCCTCAGCCCGGCCAGCTCCGTGAAGGACCGGATCGGCGTGGCAATCATCGACGCCGCCGAGAAGTCGGGCCGGCTCAAGGCGGGCGGAACGATCGTCGAGGCGACCAGTGGCAACACCGGAATCGCGCTCGCCATGGTGGGTGCCGCCCGTGGATACAACGTGGTGCTCACCATGCCCGAGACGATGAGCCAGGAGCGCAAGATGCTGCTGCGCGCCTACGGCGCCGAGCTCATCCTGACCCCCGGCTCCGAGGGCATGAAGGGCGCGGTCACCAGGTCCGAGGAGATCGCCGCCGAGCGCGGCGGCGTCCTCGCGCGTCAGTTTGCCAATGAGGCCAACCCGCAGATCCACCGTGAGACCACTGCGGAAGAGATCTGGAAGGACACCGACGGCTTGGTCGACATCTTCGTCGCAGGCATCGGCACCGGCGGCACCATCACCGGCGTCGGCCAGGTGCTCAAGGCTCGCAACCCCCAGATCCAGGTCATCGCAGTGGAGCCCGAGGAGTCCGCGATCCTCAACGGCGGGGCTCCCGGTCCGCACAAGATCCAGGGCCTGGGTGCGAACTTCGTGCCGGAGATCCTTGACCGGGAGGTCTACGACGAGGTCATCGACATCAACGCCGAGACCGCCGTGCAGTGGGCGCGTCGTGCCGCCAGGGAAGAGGGTCTGCTGGTCGGCATCTCCTCCGGCGCGGCTCTCGCGGCTGCCGACAAGGTCGCCCGCCGGCCCGAGAACGCGGGCAAGCTCATCGTGGTGATCATCCCGTCGTTCGGTGAGCGCTACCTGTCCACCATCCTCTTCTCCGACCTGCTCAGCTGAGCCGGTCGACTTCTTCGAAACGCCTTCGCTGATGACCGCCTTGCGCTTGACTGAGAACTCGTCGATCGACCGCGCCGCCACCCCCCCTGATGTGCGCGGTCGATCGACTCTCCTGAGGTCTGCCTGGGCCCGGATCCGTGAGGATCTTGACGCCGCGATCGAGCGGGACCCGGCTGTGGACTCGCGGCTCGAGATGGCGCTGGCCTCACCCGGGCTGCACGCAGTCTGGGTGCACCGGCTCTCGCATCGCCTGTGGGCCAAGCCCGGTGGTCG
>JAYSQM010000046.1:0-2131 GCA_043721575.1 Phycicoccus sp. | reverse complement strand
CTGCGTAACTTGGTTGTCAACGCGGTCGAGCACGGCGAGGGGCACCCGGTGACGGTTCGGCTCGGCGTCAACGAGAGTGCTGTTGCCGTCTCGGTCCGTGACTCCGGCGTGGGCCTGCGCCCCGGCGAGGCTGCCCTGGTCTTCAACCGGTTCTGGCGTGCCGATCCGGCGCGAGCCCGCACCACCGGCGGCACTGGGCTGGGACTGGCGATCTCCCACGAGGACGCTCAGCTGCATGAGGGTTGGCTGCAGGCTTGGGGTGAGCCGGGAGTGGGGTCCTGCTTTCGCCTCACGCTGCCTCGGCGGACCGGTATCCCGATCGTGCGTTCTCCCTTGCCGCTCACGCCCGAAGAGGAGCGAAGCGCAGCCAGCCTGGCGCAGGACACGGCATACCGGCCCGTCACTGCCTCGGGGGGAGCGGAGTCATGAGGTGTGCGCGACCGGTCGTCGTGTGTGTCGTGGTGGCGGTGGCCGCAGTGTTGAGCGCGTGCGGCGGGCTGGCCACGGACAGCGCGGTGCAACAGGGTTCGCAGGTGGGGGAGGCTGCGGTGCAACCGGTTCGGGTGCAACCGGACGGTCCGTCGATCGGCGCGACTCCGGATCAGATCGTGCGCGGGTTTCTTCGGGCCGGCGCCGGCGCAGGCTTCGATGACGACCACGCGATTGCCCGTTCGTTCTTCACCCCGAACGTCAAGGACGAGTGGCTGCCGGACTCCGGTGTCGAGGTCTACGGCGACGACTCCGCACTCAAGATCGAGCTGCTGACCCCAGCCACGGTGCGGGTGACAGCCTCGATCGTCGCGGAGGTCGACAGCGTCGGCCACTATCGCGAGACGCCGGCTGGGACCTTGGCGCAAGCCACCTTCGGGATGCAGAAATTGGACGTGGGTTGGCGAATCGCCGCGCCGCAGAAGGGATTTGGCCTGTGGCTGAGTGCCAGCGATCTGGACCGCATCTATCGGCCGTTCACCATCGCCTATGTCTCCAAGTCCGCCCGGACGATCGTGGGGGACCGACGATGGTTCCCGATCACCCCCGGGCTGGCCACGACGTTGGCACGGGCGCAGCTGGCGCAGGTCCCTGGCTACCTGACCGGCGCTGTGCAGACCGGCGTCCCCACCGGGACGGCGCTGGCCGTGGACGCGGTGCCGATCCAGTCCGGCCGGGCCGTCGTCGACCTGTCGGCCTCGGCGCTGTCGGCCGACCCGGACCTTCGACGAGCGATGTGGGCCCAGTTCGTCACGACGCTGATCCAGGTGCCGTCGGTGACCCAGGTCTCGCTCGAGGTCAAGGGAGCCGGGCTGGACCTGCCCGGCACACCGGATCGCGTGTCGTTGTTGACGACGTTGGGCTACCAGCCCGATTCGTCCGTCTCGGCCAAGACGGCCGTGCTGCGAGCGGGCGCCGAGCTGAGCCGGGTCTCCTCGGATCGCCCACCGGACCAGGAGCAGCCGCACAAGCCATCGCAGCCGCCGGCCAGCGCCGCGCTGCCCAAGATCCCCACAGGGTGGGTCTCCCTGGCCCTGTCGTGGAACGGCCAGGAGATCGCAGGCATTGGCGGCGATCACGGCGATCTTGCGCGCTGGCAGGGAAATCAGATCTTCCAGCTGGTCAAGTTCGGCAGCAAGCTGACCAAACCGTCGTATGACTCGCTCAACGGCCTGTGGGTGGCCGGGGAGGCCGACGGCGCAGCGAAGGTGTGGGTGATCGACACCTCGCTGAGCCCCATCGAGAATTCAAAGCCGCGCGAGATCTCGGCACCGTGGCTGGCCAAGCGCACAGTGCTGGCGTTGAGGGTGGCCAGCGACAACCAGCGGGTGGCGCTGATCACCAGCGACCGCGCCGGCGGGGACCAACAGGTCGTGGTTGCGGGGATTGTGCGCTCTGCCAACGGTGTTGCCGTTTCCCTGGCCGCCGAAGCGCTTCGGGTCGGGTGGACGCTGACCGCTGCGACGGACCTGTCGTGGGTGGATGACAGCACCCTGGCGGTCGTTGGTCGGGTCGGTCCCAAGGACGCCATCGGGCCCCAGCTGGTGGAGATCGGCGGCAAGGTCACGGCATTGTCGCCGGTTGCCGGCGCACGGCTGGTCACCAACACCGGGGGAATCAGAGGCGTTGTGGTGATTACCGA
>JAYSQM010000045.1:0-1472 GCA_043721575.1 Phycicoccus sp. | reverse complement strand
GTGCCGTGACCGGCGTCGGCCTCGAGGTCCCCGACCAGGGGGTCCGACGTGCCCGTCGCATCCGATGGCTCCGCCACGAGTCCGAGCCGCTGACCCAGGACCATGGGGTCGTGCTCCACATGGTCCGGACCCAGCCATGGGTGTTTGACCACACCGCTGTCGAGAACCGCAACGAGTGGTCGCCGAACCGTCGACCCGTCGAGCGGATAGCGGTTGGCCGGCGGCTGGCCCACCCAGTTCACCGGCTGACGACCACCCAGTCCTGCCACTGCGTATCCGCTGAGCGCCCCCGCACCGTGGGAGTCCGTGAAGGGTCTACCGCCCATGCCGTGGGAGTCCGTGAACGGATTGCCGCCGACGGCGTGGGAGTCGGTGAACGGGTTACCACCGATGCCCGGTCCGGACGACGACACGACATGCTCAAGTGCCACGCCGGCGATCAGACCCGAGGGCGACGTTCGACGCGCACGCAGGTTCTGCAGAACCGCCCAGGCGTCCGGCGGCAACGCCGGCTCGTCGGTGTCGGGCTCGAACCGCACCACCGACACCCAGATCGCCCGCAGATCGTTCTTGAGCTCTTCAGGCAGGTTGGCTCCGGCGAGCAGCTCAGCGTCGGCGCAGGCCTGACCGTCGTCGACGAGCCGCAGCTTCAGGGCGGCCGCGACGTCGCGCAGGATCTGCAGTGCGCTCTCGTCGGCGACCAGGCCGCGCAACAGGAGGGTGTCACCGGCATACAGGGTGGTGCGCGGTGGAGTCTGTCCGCGCAAACGCAGGGCCTTGGTGGGATCGAGACGCCGGGCGCGGTGCTTGTCCCAGGGCTCCGGCGCAAGCGCCAGTGCCGGTTCGTTCCTGAGCCTGCCGGGCTTGACCGGCCGTCCCGGCCTACCGGAACCTGCTGCCTTCGACTGCTGCTCCACGACTCTCCTTCGACCTGTCCGCTTCCGATCATGCGCTCCCGTTCGAGCGTATTGCGCCCATCGGCGATGAGCCACCCACATCTGGCCAAGTCGCCTCATTCACTCCGGCTCTTTCGCCGTGGTGAGAGCGGGCCAGCGTCCGGGTGAAACCCCGCCTTCCACCCGGACGCTGTTCCCCTGCCCTCGATCACAAAGAGGGCGCCGCGTCCGCCCTGATACGTCTCGCGTCAAGAAATATCTCGTCCCCCGCTGGTCCCGCCATCCGATGTATCGGAACCACGCCCACCCGCCTCCTTGCACAGGAGAGCTCAACCGATGTCAAGGAGCAGGGGGCTGCCATGAGCAGTGCAGCAAGCGTGCGGGAGCGCCGGACGACGACCGCAACCATTCATCTGGACCAGACCAATGACTCGCAGGCGTATGCCGCGTGGGGCCGCGCGCTGGCGGCGCTGCACCTCCGTCCCACGACCAGTGCCGTGGCTGCGCCTGTGCCGTGGGTTCTGTCGCGGGTCCTGACGCCGGCTCAGCGGGCAACCGGGCGCGCAGACGATGCCC
>JAYSQM010000044.1:0-5165 GCA_043721575.1 Phycicoccus sp. | reverse complement strand
GGCCCGCGGTCGGGTCGAGCTAGGCCGGCGCAACAGTTCTGAGAGCAGTGCTTGGCGTGTCCAGCCCGGGCGAGTACCTCGCACCGGTCGTGTGTGCAACAGAAGAGGTCGATCGGTATGAGTGAGAAGCGTCGAGCGTTGGGTCGTGGACTCGGAGCATTGATTCCGACGTCTCCCGCGGGTGATGGAAGCGGCCGGCCGATTGATGTGTTCTTCAAGGGCAACTCAGCCGGCCGCGGGGCTGGGGCATCCCCTGTTTCACGTGAAACGCCCGCCAGCCACTCGGACCAGATGCCGGGGGAGGCCATCGCCCCGGCCCGTGCCGAGCTGGAGCTTGCGCCCGTCCCAGGAGCGCGTTTCGCGGAGCTTTCGGTGCTCTCGATCCGGCCCAACCCCAAACAGCCACGCCAGACCTTCGACGATGACGCAATGGCCGAGCTGGTCTACTCGATCCGCGAGATCGGGGTGCTGCAGCCGGTGGTCGTGAGGCCCATTGTGGCCGAAGAGCTGGACAAAACCGCAGGTCAGGGGGCCGACGACGCCGAACCGCCGCAGTTTGAGCTGATCATGGGTGAACGTCGCTGGCGTGCCACCCAGGCCGCTGGACTGGCCGTGATCCCAGCCATCATCAAGGACACCCACGACGACGACCTGCTACGTGACGCTCTCCTGGAGAACCTGCACCGCAGTCAGCTGAATGCGCTGGAGGAGGCGGCGGCCTACCAGCAGCTGCTGGACGACTTCGGCTGCACCCACGACGAGCTGGCCTCCCGGATAGGCCGCTCGCGCCCGCAGATCTCCAACACCCTGCGCCTGCTCAAGCTCCCCCCACTGGTGCAGCGCCGCGTGGCCGCGGGCGTTCTGAGCGCCGGCCACGCCCGAGCACTGCTCGGACTCGCCGACGGGGCCTTGATGGAGCGCCTGGCACAGCGGATCGTGGCCGAGGGCCTGTCGGTACGCAACGTCGAGGAGATCGTCACGCTCGGCGGCGACGACGCCCCTCGGGCCCGCAAGCCGCGTGCCGGAGCGCACCACCCGCAGCTGGACGACCTGGCCGCCCGGCTCTCTGACCGCTTCGACACCCGTGTGCGCATCGACCTGGGTCAGCGGAAGGGCAAGTTGACCATCGAGTTCGCCTCGGTCGAGGATCTCAATCGCATCGTTGACATGCTCGGTGGCACCACCGCCTAGTCAAACCTGGTCATGCCTGGTCACTCCGGGCCCGGTCAGGCATCAATGTCAGCTCGTTGCCAGCGCCCGTTCGACGATGCCGGCGTAGACCTCGGTGGCATCCCGGCCTGCCGCCTCGACCGCCATCGGGAGCAGGGAGGTCTCCGTCATTCCGGGGGAGACGTTGGCCTCCAGGAACCACGGACGTTCATCCGCGTCGATGATCAGGTCAACCCGGCTCAGATGTTGGTGGCCGAGTGTGCGGTATGCCGTGAGGCTGGCGGCTGCGGCCGAGTCGGCCGCCGAGCTGGTCAGGCGGGCCGGGGTGAAGAACTCGGTCGCACCCGCGGTGTAGCGGGCCTCGTAGGTGTAGACGCCACCGTCCGGCACGATCTCGACGGCGGGAAGAGTCTGGGCCCGGCCGTCTTCGTCCTCGACGATCGAGAGCGCAACCTCGATGCCCTCGACAAACTGCTCGATCATGACAATATCACCATATGCATAAGCAGTGACCATTGCGGAAGGGAGCTCCGCGGCGGACCGGACGATGGTCAGACCCAGCGCCGAGCCGCCGCGCGCCGGCTTCACGGCCAATGGCAGGCCGAGCGAGTCGACCACGGACGCCAGGAGGGTGGACGCACCCAGCTCACGGAACGTGGCGTGCGAGAGGGCAACACCAGCCGGGGTCGAGATGCCGGCAGCGCCCACCAACGCCTTGGCGACGGGTTTGTCCCAGGTCAGGCGACACGAGGCCGGGCGCGAGCCGACGTAAGCAATACCCAATGACCCCAACACATCTCGTAACGCCCCATCTTCACCGGTGGCACCATGCAGCACCGGCCAGATGACCTCGGGGCGCGAGCTTCTGATCGCCCCGAGCAACGCTTGGTCCACGTCACGGACATGGGCCTCGGAGCCCGAGCGGGTCAGAGCGTCGGCCACGCGTCGGCCCGAGCGCAGCGATACTTCGCGTTCGTGACTGAGGCCGCCGGCCAGGACCAGGACGTGTCTCATGTCGACATCCTCACCACGAAGGGAGCGCAGGCATCCGCCCACGCTTTGACAACTGGCACCGCAGGACGTCTAGAAAATATCATGCGGAGCATCATGAGAGGTCGGGCGCAGGGAACTGCACACCATGGGAGGGACCGGAGTCACCGGCGGTGGCGTCATACGGCCCGAAGGTCTCCAGCAGCTCCAGCTCGGACTGCACCACGCCGGCGAACCGGCGCACACCCTCTCGGATGCGGTCCGGATCGGGATAGCAGTAGGACAGTCTGACGTTGCGATGCCCGGTCCCGTCGGCGAAGAAGGCCGTGCCCGGCACGTACGCCACTCGCTCGGTGATCGCGCGCGGCAGCATCGCCTTGGCGTTGAGGCCTTCGGGCAGGGTGAGCCAGACGTAGAAGCCGCCGTCGGGGTGGGTCCAGGTGGCCCGGGGCAAGAGGGCGCCCAGGGACTCGATCATGGCGTCGCGACGTTCGCGGTACAGCTCGCGGTAAACCTTGATCTGGGCCTTCCAGTCACACGTGGCCAGATAGGTCGACACGGTCATCTGCGAGTAGGCCGACGGACACAGGATCGCCGACTCGCTGGCCAGCACCAGCTTCTCGCGCACAGCATGTGGAGCCAGCGCCCAGCCCACCCGAAGCCCCGGAGCAAAGGTTTTGGAGAATGACCCGAGATAGACGACGCCCTCCTCGGACAACGAACGCATCGCGGCATACGGCTCACGGTCGAAGCCGAGCAGGCCGTAGGGGTTGTCCTCGAGTACCAGGATGCCGTGACGTTGGCAGATCTCGACGATCTGCGGCCGGCGCTGCAGGGACAACGTGGTGCCAGCGGGGTTGTGGAAGTTCGGGACGCTGTAGAGGAACTTGATCCGCTTGCCGTCGGCCAAGAGGTGGAGGATCCGCTCCTCGAGCGCGTGCGGCACAAGGCCGTCGTCATCGGAGGCGACGTGGGCGACCTGCGCCTGGTAGGCGGAGAAGACCCCCAGAGCGCCGACGTAGCTGGGCGCCTCGGCGAGCACGACATCGCCGGGGTCGATGAAGATGCGGGTGACCAGGTCGAGCGCCTGCTGGGACCCGGTCGTCACGACGATGTCATCGGCGTGGGCGGAGATCCCCTCGAGCGCCATCACCTCCAGGATCTGCTCGCGCAGCGTCGGGTCGCCCTGTCCGGAGCCGTACTGCAACGCCGTCAGCCCCTGCGTCGCCAGCATCTGCGCCACGGCGGCGGCGACGGTCTCCATCGGCAGCGCCGAGAGGTACGGCATGCCGCCGGCGAGGGAGATGACCTCGGGACGCGAGGCGACGGCGAACAGCGCCCGGATCTCTGAGCTGGTCATGCCCGCCGTGCGCCTCGCATAGGACTGGGTCCACGGGTCGAGTCGGGAGCCGAGCGAGCGCTCGGTGGCGCCGTGGTGACCTTCTGGGTGGGTCATGACCAGCCTCCTCTCCCTGTCATCAGGGATGGGTGGAACCAAGGGGTATGCCGTGCCCCACGGCGTGTGGTAGGAGTCTCCCATGCAGGTTGCCGCTGATGACGGATCGTCTCGTGATCGCGATGTGTCTCAGATGAAGTTCGCGGGGCAGGACTGCCCGGTGGTGAAACGTCGCGGGGCAGAACTGCCCGGTGCAGGCGGGGGGGTTCGTCGTGAACGGCGTCGGACGTGAGGTCTTCTCACTGACCCTGGACCGCATCCAGGACCTGCCGCAGCCGTGCGTCTCCTGCATCTTCTGGGAGCTCGCCCCCGCGCTGGCCGCCGCATCGATCGCGCGCGGTGACCCGGGCCTGGACAAGGAGTCGTGGCTGTCCTCGGCCCTGCTGGAATGGGGAAGCGTGGGCCAGATCGGGTACGTCGACGGGGCACCCGCCGGCTACCTCACCTACGCCCCGCCGTATCTGGTGCCGCGGGCTGCCGCGTTCCCGACGGCCCCCGTCTCTGCCGATGCCGTGATCCTGATGACGGCCCGGGTGGTCCCCGACTTTGCCGGTCAGGGGCTCGGACGGGTGCTCATCCAGGGCGCGGCCCGGGACGTGATGCGACGCGGGGTCCGGGCGGTCGAGGCGTTCGGGTACCTCGGGGCCCCCGACTCACCGAAGGCGGCCTGTCTCATCCCCGCCGAGTTCCTGACGGCGGTGGGGTTCAAGACCGTGCGCGAGCATCGCACCTACCCCCGCCTGCGGCTGGACCTGCGCACCGCCCTGACCTGGCGCGAGGACATGGAGGCCGCGGTGGAGCGCCTGCTGGCCTCGGTCAGGTCGCCGAGCCTGATCCAGGGTCGTCGAGCCTGAGGGGCGTCAAGGCCCCGGCGATCAGATCGCGGCGTGGTCGGTGCGCGCTCCCAGAAGACCACGCTGGGCGATCCGCTCAGCGTGGATGAGGTGTTCCATCGCAGGGCTCGGACGCCCCCACGTGCTGGTCCCGGCGCTCGGCGTCCAACAGCTGGCGGCAGCCGCGACCCGAAGGCTGGTCTGGACCATCCGTGCGGCCAGGGCGTCACGGCGCAGCCGTCCCGGGCCGTCCTCCAGCGCGTAGGCGTGCAGGACGGCGGTGGCATAGGGCAACGGAGGCAGCTCCGAGCGCAGGATGGCGTCGTATGCCGTGGCCAGGTCCCAGTCCGGGTCCCCCAGGCCGCTGAGTCCCGAGGGCATCAGCTCGACCCGGGCACTGCGAGGACGGTCCGCAGGACTGAACAGCGCGTTCGTCCTCGTGGCCTCGCCGTGGATCCACGCGGTAGCCGACCACGCGGCGGCTGTGGACTCCAGCGCCCAGGTCAGCGCGTCGCTCGAGGACACCCATGCCAGCACATCGGCCACGCCGGTGCGGGCGGACCTGTGGCCCAGCTCGACCGGCGAGAACGCGATCAGGGCATCGTCTGCGCGCCCGGTTGCCCGCTGAGCCGGCGTCAGGACCCGCGACAGAACCCACGGCACAGGCGCAGCCACGGCACTGGTCGTGGGACGGTGGTGCAGCGCCGCCAGCGCGC
>JAYSQM010000043.1:0-1116 GCA_043721575.1 Phycicoccus sp. | reverse complement strand
GTGCGGGTCCCCGGCCAGCGCTGCCGCCATCGCCTCCGACAGCATCGGCGCCAGGACCGCCACCAGGTCGCGACGGTCGCCGTCCTTGAAGGCCACGAGAGCCGCCCGCGCAGCGGCGCCATACGGGCCGGCAGCCCAGGTGGGTGGGTAGCCTGCGGGACAGGGCGTGGGGCGGACCTGCCTTGCACCCCCCGGATAGGTGGTATGGCCCACCTCGTCGGCGCACACCGCGCACCAGGTCGCGCCCGGTTCGCCGCATCCGCCACACGTGGTCGGCAGCGCCATCTCCAGGGTGGCTGCCAGTGAGCGACGGGCGATACCGGTCAGGGTCATGCACACGAGGCTGCCCGCAAAGACGTGCCAAGAACACAGCGATCCACCAGCCTGTGGACGCTGGGGTCTGCGGTCCTTGGGCTGTGGACAAGACACATCGGCGAAATACGTCATTCGGCGGACACAGCACCCCACCCGCCGCCATGATGAGCAAGTCCCACATTCGAAGTAGTAGACGGGCAGGGCACCAGTGCGATCGATGTGGGCCGGTTCGACTGGCACCTGGCTCCGGGGCACCGTGGTCTGCTTCGCCATCGTCATCTCGTCGGTGGGCGAACAGGGACTGACCGTGATCCCCTGGGCCCTGCTGCTCCTTGTCGTCGACCTCGCCGTGGGGCGACTACTCGCAGGAGAGCAGTCCGGCACACGTCGCCATGAGGCGTTCGCCCTCGTCATGGTCGGAGCCGTCTTCGCCGGGGTCTCGCTGTGGATCAACCCAGCTCCTGGGCCTGGCGCCTTCGCGCTGCTGCTCGTGCCCGCGTTTCGCGCGGGCGAGGCGTACGGCCGCCGCGCGACGTTCCTGGCCGTGCTGCTGAGCACCGGCATCGCGTCGGCGGGTGGGCTGACAAGTCATCGCGCGGACTCAGCCTTCGTCGGCACCATGATCCAGTGGGGCGGCATGTCGCTCATGGTCGGCGTTCTCGGGGCGTGGTCGACGTTCCTGCGCAAGCAGAACGCGCCGCAGTCACTCACACCGTGGGCGGCCCGCGAGGCCGCCGTGCTCCTGCGTCGTCTCGACACGCTGGCGGAGTCGATCGATGGGGGCTTCGACGCACCGGCGTC
>JAYSQM010000042.1:0-41826 GCA_043721575.1 Phycicoccus sp. | reverse complement strand
CCCCCGACTGCAGATCGGCCAGGAGCTGCCCGAGCCCGGCAAGCATCGCGTCCAGGCTCGCGTCGTCGAGCAGGCCGGCGCGATGCAGCACCCGGGCGTGCGCGCGGGATCCCGCGATGTCGTAGGACGCGAGCCTCCAGTCGAAGTGCGTGCTTCTTGACAACACAGTGAGGGCAGTCGCGGCATCGCCGGCGAACCGGCCGCCCCACAGACTGACCTTGCCGACGTGCTCCGTGCCCGTCATACCGCTGGGGATGTCCTGGCTCACGTGCCCACTCGCAGGTCGCGACCAGCTGCGATCTTGCTGGACAGGCCGTGCAGCTCGATGAAGCCCTTGGCCTGGCTCTGGTCGAACGTGTCGCCGGCGTCGTAGGTAGCCAGGTTGTAGTCGTAGAGGCTCGAGTCGGAGCGACGGCCGGTGACGACGGCGCGACCGCCGTACAGCGTCATCCGGATGTCACCGGAGACGTGCTCCTGGGTTGATGCCACGAACACGTCGAGCGAGCGCTTCAGCGGGCTGAACCACAGACCGTCGTAGGTGAGCTCGCCCCATTTCTGCTCGACGCCACGCTTGTAGCGGCCCAGCTCGCGCTCCACCGTGACGTTCTCGAGCTCCTGGTGAGCGGTGATGAGGGTGATCGCGCCGGGAGCCTCGTAGACCTCGCGGCTCTTGATGCCGACGAGACGGTCCTCGACCATGTCCAGGCGGCCGACACCGGCGTTGCCCGCGCGCTCGTTGAGCGCCTGGATGGCCTGCAGGACGCTGACCGGCTCACCGTCGATGGCCACGGGGACACCAGCCTCGAAGGTGATGACGACCTCATCGGCCTCGTGCGGGCGGGCGGGGTCCTTGGTGTAGGAGTAGATGTCCTCGGTCGGGGCGTTCCAGATGTCCTCGAGGAAACCGGTCTCGACCGCACGCCCGAAGACGTTCTGGTCGATGGAGTACGGGTTCTTCTTCGTGGTCTCGATCGGCAGGTTGTGCTTCTCGGCGTAGTCGATCGCCTTGTCGCGGGTCAGCGCCAGGTCGCGGACCGGGGCCATGCACCTGAGCTCGGGCGCAAGCGAGGCGATGCCGACCTCGAAGCGGACCTGGTCGTTGCCCTTGCCGGTGCAGCCGTGGCCGACGACGGTGGCGCCGTGCTGCTTCGCTGCCCGGACCAGGTGCTTGACGATGACGGGACGGCTCAGTGCCGAGACCAACGGGTAACGGTCCATGTAGAGGGCGTTCGCCTGGATCGCCGGGAGGCAGTAATCGTCGGCGAACTCGTCGCGCGCGTCAGCCACGTACGCCTCGACGGCGCCGCAGTCGAGCGCGCGCTGGCGGATGGTGTCGAGGTCCTCCCCGCCCTGGCCCAGGTCGACGGCGACGGCGATGACCTCGGCGCCGATGGCGTCACCGATCCAGCCGATGGCGACGGAGGTGTCGAGACCTCCGGAGTAAGCGAGAACAACGCGGTCAGTCACCGGTACTCCTTGTTGATGCTCATGTTGTTGATGTCATCGTCTGGATGACGACTGGTTGGGTCTGCGTGGGTCTGCGGGGTGGTGCGGGGTGCGGGCTCACGGGTCGGGTCAGTCCTCACGCGACCCCGCAAGGGCCAACAGTCGGCTCGCCAGCGCGCGGCTGTGCCGCGTTCCACGGGTGATGATCATGATGGTGTCGTCGCCGGCGATGGTGCCCAGGATGTCCGGCTCGTCCGCATGGTCGATCGCCGATGCCAGGTAGTTGGCGGCTCCCGACGGCGTACGCACCACCACGAGGTTGGCCGAGGCCTGTGCGGTGACGAGCAGCTCCTCGCACTGTCGCCGCAAGCGCGAGCTCACCTCCTCCAGCCCCGGGGCCACACGGGCGGTGCGATCGCCACCCTGCCCGGGCACGGCATACACCAGGGTCTTGCCCTGGCGCACCTTGACTGCGCCCAGCTCGACGAGGTCTCGGGACAGGGTTGCCTGAGCGACGTCGAAACCGTTTCGCGACAGGATCTCCAGCAGCTCTCCCTGGGATCGCACGCTCTGGCGCCCGAGGATGTCGAGGATGAGCTGACCTCGGCCTGCGCGGGTCTGCGGAATCACGAGGTCGGCTCCAGTCCATCCAGAAGGCTGGGCAGCGCCGCCACGAACGTGTCGACCTGCGCGATCGTGATCACCAGCGGGGGCGCAAGCCTGAGCGCATCGGGGGTCGGCGCATTGATGATGAAGCCGGCGCTCAGGGCACGATCGGCGACAACGGCCGCCACGTCCGCCGACAGCACGATGGCGCGCAGCAGTCCTGTTCCGCGAACACCCAAGATCAACGGATGGTCAAGTGCCGCAACCGAATCGGCAAGATGGTCGCCAACTGACGTGGCATGCGCGAGCAGTTTGTCCTGCTCGATCGTGTCGAGGACGGCCAGCCCTGCGGCCGCTGCCAGCGGGTTGCCACCGAAGGTCGTACCGTGCTGACCGGCCGTGAGCAGCCCGCTGACGCCCGGGCCGAAGGTCACCAGGGCACCGATCGGCACGCCTGCGCCAAGCCCCTTGGCGACCGTGATGGCGTCAGGGACGATGCCGGCCTGTTGGAAGGCGAACCACGTCCCCGTGCGGCCCACGCCGGTCTGGATCTCATCGATGATGAGCAAAGTCCCCGTCGCTGTGGTCAGCTCGCGCGCCAGCTGCAGGTATGCCGGGTCCGCGGCGATGACTCCAGCCTCGCCCTGAAGGGGCTCCAGGAACAGCGCCGCGACGTCGGCGCTGATGGCGGCACGCAGGGCCGCTTGGTCGTTCAGCGGGACATGGGTGACTGACGCGACGAGCGGCGCGAACGGCTCGCGATACGCGTGCTTGTGGGTCAGCGCCAGCGCCCCCATGGTGCGCCCGTGGAAGGCCGCCTCCGCAGCGACCAGACCGGTGCGGCCCGTGCGGCGGCTGAGCTTGATCGCGGCCTCGATCGCCTCGGTGCCAGAGTTGGCGAAGAACACGGCAGAGCCCTGCGGAGCACCCGCGACGGCGAGCAGCCGCTCGGCCAGCTCGATCTGCGGCGGGGTGGCGAAGAAGTTGGACACATGGATCAGGGATGCGGCTTGCCTGCAGACCGCGGCGACCACTGCCGGGTGTCCGTGGCCGAGCGCGTTGACGGCGATCCCGGCGAGCAGGTCTAGATAACGGTTGCCGTCGACATCCCAGACGTAGCAACCCTCCCCGCGGGTCAGGACGGTCTTCGGACGACCGTACACACCCATCATCGAATGGGCGTAACGGTCGAGGTACGTCGCAGTGTCGGGTGTCGGCATCAGGGCTCACCCCCGTCGTCACCGGTGCTGCGCCCTGTGACCCGATCCGCCTCTGCGTCCGGAACGATCATCGTGCCTATGCCCTCGCTGGTGAAGACCTCCAGCAGCAGCGAGTGCGGCTGCCGGCCGTCGATGATGTGCGCCTGCGGCACCCCGTCCGTCACGGCCCGCACGCACGCCTCCAGCTTGGGCACCATGCCGGCCTCGACACGGGTCAGCAGATCGGCTGCTGCGCTGACGGACAGCTGCGAGAGCAGGGAGTCCTTGTCGGGCCAGTTGGCGTAGACGCCCTCGACATCGGTGAGCACCACGAGCTTTTGGGCCAACAAGGCGATCGCGAGGGCTGCTGCCGCAGAGTCCGCGTTGACGTTGAGGACCTGCCCTTCGACGTCGAGGTCCGGGGCCACCGTCGCGACCACAGGGATCCGCCCGGCGTCCAGGATGTCCATGACCGCAGAGGGGTTCACGCTCTCGACGTCGCCGACCAGGCCAAGGTCCACCGGGGTGCCATCGATGACCACGGCTCGTCTGCGGGCCCCGAAGAGGCCGGCGTCCTCGCCGGACAGGCCGACCGCCAGTGGCCCGTGCTGGTTGAGCAGCCCGACCAGCTCGCGCCCCACCTGGCCGGTGAGGACCATCCGGACGACCTCCATCACCTCGGGAGTGGTCACCCGCAGACCGCCCTTGAACTCGCTGATCAGCCCGACCCGGTCCAGCATGGCCGCGATCTGCGGACCGCCGCCGTGGACGACCACCGGACGCAGACCGGCATAGCGCAAGAACACGATGTCCTGGGCGAAGGCCGCCTTGAGCTCGTCATCGGCCATGGCGTTGCCGCCGTACTTGACCACGATGAGCGCCCCCCGGAACCGCTCGAGCCACGGCAGCGCCTCGACCAGGGTCTGCGCTTTGGCAGCCGCGGCCGCCAGACGACTCTGGCCATGGGAAGTCCGGACGTTGTCGCTCACCTCAATCCCGTGGCTCATGTGCTGTACGCCGAGTTCTCGTGGACGTAGTCGTGGGTCAGGTCATTGGTCCAGATGGTTGCCGTCTGCGCCCCCGCGTGCAGCTCCACCACGACGCGAACCTCCCGAGCACTCATGTCGATCAGCGTCCGGTCGTCGCCGACGCCCCCAGCACGGCACACCTGTATGCCGTTGATGGCCACGTCCAGCGTGGCCGGTTCAAAGGCGGCCCCAGTCGTACCCACCGCCGCGAGGATACGGCCCCAGTTCGGGTCGCCGCCGAAGACCGCACACTTGAAAAGGTTGTTGCGGGCGATCGCCCGAGCGACCTCGAGGGCGTCGGAAACGCTTGCCGCAGAATGGACCTCGATCGCGATGTCATGCTTTGCGCCCTCGGCATCGGCGATGAGCTGCCGGGCGAGATCTGCACAGACCGCGGTGACCGCCTCGGTCAGCTCCGCCGCCGACGGCTTCACGCCCGACGCCCCGGAGGACATCAGCAGGACCGTGTCGTTGGTCGACATGCAGCCATCGGAGTCGATCCGGTCAAAGGTGGTGTCCGTTGCCGCACGCAGCGCCACGTCCAGGGCAAAGGCGTCCGCAACGGCGTCGGTGGTGATCACCACGAGCATCGTGGCCAGGGCCGGCGCGAGCATGCCGGCGCCCTTGGCCATGCCCCCGACCGACCATCCGTTGCCGGTTGCCAGCGCCTGTTTGCAGGCGGTGTCGGTCGTCATGATGGCGACGGCCGCGGCCTCGCCGCCGGTGGCCGACAGGGCCGCGGCGGCCGCGTCGATCCCGGCCGTGATCTTGTCCATAGGCAACAGCTCGCCGATCAGACCCGTGGAGCAGACGACCACGTCCCCGGCCGACACCGCAACGGCCGCGGCAAGTTGCTCGGCGCTGCGGTGTGTGTCGGCGAACCCGGCGGCGCCGGTGCAGGCGTTGGCTCCTCCTGAGTTGAGCACAACCGCGTCGACCCGACCATCGGCCAGCACCTGGCGGCTCCAGGTCACCGGCGCGGCCTGCACCCGGTTGCTGGTGAACACTGCCGCCGCATGATGGTCCGGGCCGTCGTTCACGACGACGGCCAGGTCCGGCCTGCCGCTGGCCTTGAGGCCGGCCGTCACACCTGCGGCACGGAATCCGGCGGGGGCGGTGATGCTCACGGGGCCACTCCTGTGGTCGGCAGTCCGGTGGTCTCAGGGAGCCCGAGAGCCAGGTTGGCGCACTGCACCGCAGCGCCCGCGGTGCCCTTGGTCAGGTTGTCCACTGCGGCCACCGCAATGACCCGTCCGGTCCGTTCGTCCAGTGCCACCTGAAGGTGGATGTTGTTGCTCCCCAGCACATCTGCGGTGCGTGGCCACTGCCCCTCCGGCAACAGGTGAACGAACGGCTCGTCGCCGTAGGCCGCCTCCCAGGCTGCGCGCACGGTGGCCGCCGCGAGCCCCGGCTTCACCCTGGCTGTACAGGTGGCCAGGATCCCTCGTGACATCGGCGCCATGGTCGGCGTGAACGAGACCGTCACGGACCGCCCGGCCGAGGCGCTGAGGTTCTGCTCGATCTCCGGTGTGTGCCGATGAACGCCGCCGACACCGTAGGACGACATCGAGCTCATCGTCTCTGCACCAAGAAGGTGAGGCTTGAGGGACCTGCCCGCACCAGAGGTGCCGCTGGCCGCAACGATGACCACGTCGGAAACGTGCAAGACACCCGCAACGAACCCTGGCGCCAACGCCAACGAGCACGCCGTGGGGTAACAGCCGGGGATGGCGATCCGGCGAGCACCGGACAACGCCTCGCGGCCCTTGTGTCCCAGGGGCAACGGCAGCTCCGGCAACCCGTAGGGCCAGGTACCGGCGTGGTTGCCGCCGTAGAAGTGCTGCCACTGCTGGGCATCGGCCAACCGGAAGTCCGCACCGCAGTCGATCACGATCACGTCATCGGGCAGCTCGTCCACTAGCGCGGCAGATGCGCCGTGGGGCAGCGCGAGAAAGACGACCTGATGACCGGCCAACGTCTCTGGGGTGGTCTTGACCAGTACGCGGTCGGCCAGCGGGGTGAGGTGCGGATGGAGAGCGCCCAGCCTGGTGCCCGCGCTCGACGCTGCAGTGAGGGCTCCCACCTGCATGTCCGGGTGCGCGAGCAGCAACCGCAGGATCTCTCCGCCGGCGTAGCCGCTGGCACCCGCTATCGCCACCGTGACCATGCGCATGACTATACATGCTCATGGGAATATATGCAGACTTAGCCCCAGACGCTTCAGGCGCCGCGCTGCACCGCACCCACCGCAGCCGCAGCCGCCGCAGTCGCCCGGTCTCGAAGACCGTTGACCTCCTTGGTGGTCAAGGTGCGCTCCGGTGCACGGAAGACCAGACGATAGGCCAGAGACTTGCGGCCGGGCCCGACCTGGTCACCGCGATAGATGTCCATGAGTGAGACCGACTCGAGCATCTCGCCCGCCCCCCGCCGCAGGGCCGACTCGAGGGCGGCTGCTGCGACCTGCTCGTCGACGACGAGGGCAAGGTCGCTTTGCGCCACGGGGTAGGTGGACAGCTCGCGGGCCTGGACCCGGACATCGCTGGCGGCCGTGAGGACATCGACGTCCAGCTCGGCGGCACAGGTGCGTGGCGGCAGGCCGAGAGCAGCAACCACCGTGGGGTGCAGCTCTCCGGCGTGACCGACCAGCGTGCCATCAGCCAGCGCCAGGCGCGCGCAACGCCCGGGGTGCCATGGCGCGTGCTCATCGGCCGTGACAACCAGCTCCACCGCCAGCGCCGACGCCGTCGCCCTGGCCGCACCGACCACATCGGCCCAGTCGGCGAGGCGTGCCGGCCCCCACCACCCCGCGGGGTCGGCGTCACCCGTCAGCGCGAACGCGACCATGCGCGGCTGGGGCGGAACGGCGGCCATGATCTGGCCGAGCGTCGCGTCGTCCGGACGCGTCCCGGTGCCCGGGACCGGCGCAACCTGTGGTTCGCCGGTCGGGAGAGTGACCAGTCCGAGCTCGAAGATGGCGGCATCGCGCTGCCCTCGAGACACGTTGCGGCGCAGCGCCTCGACCAGCGTGGACAGTACGGAGGTCCGCATCAGCGGCGCCTCCTCCGAGAGGGGGTTGGCAATGCGCACGGTGCTCCGACGTGGGTCGCCGGCCTCCAGCCCCAGGTCGTCATGGCTCCGGGCAGACACGAACGGATAGGTCAGCACCTCGACAAAGCCCTGCCCGGCGAGGGTGTTGGCCAGGACCCGCCGCACGCGCTGACCGTGGGTCAGTCCACGTCCACTGCTCGCCTGCGGGAGGACCGAAGGGATCTGGTCGTAGCCGCGCAGTCGCACGACCTCCTCGGCGAAGTCGGGCCCGTTGCCCAGGTCCGGCCGCCAGGAGGGTGGCAGCACCGAGAGGGTCGAAGGTCGAGGCTCTGATCCGGACCCTGCCTCCTCAACCTCTGTCGACTCACGGACGTCGCAGCCGATCTCGCGCAGGCTGGCGATGACCTCGCCGCGGCTGTACGGCAGACCGACCAGCCGGGCCGGCAGGCTCGGGTCCAGGTCGATCCGGGCACGTGCCGGACGGTGGTCGACGTCCGTGACGCCGTCATCTACGGCCCCCCCACCGAACTCCACGAGCAGGTTGACCGCGAGCTGCGCGGCGACGGCAGTGATGTCCGGGTCCACCCCGCGCTCGAACCGCTTGGAGGCCTCGGTCGTCAGCTTGTGGCGACGCGAGGAGCGCGCCACCGAGGTCGGGTCGAAGTGCGCCGCCTCGACCAGCACGTCCCTGGTGGACGCACCAACCTCGGATGTGGCGCCGCCCATCACCCCCGCGATGGCCAGCACAGCAGCACCACCGTCGGTGATCAGCAGGTCCTCGGGGTACAGCGTGCGCTCGACACCATCGAGGGTCTTCAGCGTCTCACCGGGCTGCGCGCGGCGCACGACGATCGGCCCCTGCAGGGTCGAGACGTCGAAGGCGTGCAGCGGCTGACCCAGCAGGAGCATCACGTAGTTGGTGACATCGACCGCTAGCGAGATGGGTCGCATCCCCATCTGCGTGAGTCGCTTCGCCATCCAAGGCGGCGAGGCCGCCGACGCGTTGACCCCCCGCACCACCAGTGCCACGTATCGGTCGCAACCCGTGCGGCCGTTCAGCGGCGCCTCGTCGGCCAGCTGCACGGCATACCCGCTCGTGTTGGCCGCTGCCGACTCCATGGCGGCGGGGTCGCGGAAGGTCCCACCCGTGGCGTGGGCGTACTCACGGGCCATGCCACGCATGCTGAGGCAGTAGCCGCGGTCGGGGGTGACGGTGACCTCGACGACCTCGTCGGCCAGGCCCAACAGCTCGATCGCGTCGTCCCCCGGGGTCAGCTTGGCCGCGTCCTGCTCGCCGAGGAATGACTGCAGCACCACGATGCCTTCAGAGGCAGCAGGGCCGGAGCCGAGTCCAAGCTCAGCCGCCGAGCAGATCATGCCGTTGCTGATATGGCCGTAGGTCTTTCGGGCGCCGATGGGGATGCCACCGGGCAGGACGGCCCCGGGAAGCACGACCACGACGAGGTCGTCGACGGCGAAGTTCGTGGCGCCACAGACGATCCCCTGCGCTGTGCCCTCGGTGACCCGCTGACCGTGCTGGCCCACGTCGACCTGGCACCAGCGGATCGGCCTGCCATTCTTCTGCGGCTCAACGACGACCTCGAGGACCCGGCCCACGACGAGCGGACCGGTGATGTCGCCGCCATGCAGGTCCTCCTCCTCCAGGCCCAGCAGCACCAGGGCGGCGGCGACCTCGCGACCGGTCGCGACCGGTGCACCCTCGACGTACTCACGCAGCCACGAAACTGGCGCCCGCATCAGATCTCCATCCCGAACTGTGTGCTGAACCGCACGTCTCCCTCGACCATCTCGCGCATGTCCTTGACTCCGTGACGCAGCATCAACGCCCGCTCGATGCCCATGCCGAACGCGAAGCCTGTGTATCGGTCCGGGTCGATGCCGCAAGCCTGCAGGACATTGCGGTTGACCATCCCGCAACCACCCCACTCGATCCAGCCGGTGCCGCCACAGGTACGACAGCTGCCGTCCGAGCCCCGGCAGATGAAGCACCGGAAGTCCAGCTCGGCGCTGGGCTCGGTGAACGGGAAGTATGACGGTCGCAGGCGTGTCTCGAGTCGCCGGCCGAACAGTTCCTCGACGAGATGGTCGAGGGTGCCGCGCAGGTGCGCCATGGTCAGGCCTTCGGCAACCGCAAGCCCCTCGACCTGGTGGAACACCGCAGCGTGCGTCGCATCGAGCTCGTCGGTGCGGAACACCTTGCCGGGGCAGACGATGTACAACGGCAGGTCACGCTCAAGCATCGACCGGACCTGAACCGGGGAGGTGTGCGTGCGCAGGACCAGGCCGGCGTCGGGGGGGTCGACGAAGAACGTGTCCTGCATCTGACGTGCCGGGTGGTCGACGCCCAGGTTCAGCGCGTCGAAGTTGAACCACTCGGACTCGACCTCGGGCCCCTCTGCGATCTCCCAGCCCATGGCGACGAAGATGTCGCCGATGCGCTCGGAGATCAGCTCGAGGGGGTGACGGGCACCGAGCCGGCGGCGGGCCACCGGCGTACTGACGTCGACCGCCTCATCGACGAGCAACCGAGCATCACGATCGACCTCGAGCTGGCCCTGGCGTGCAGCCAGCGCCATGGCGACCCGCCCGCGGGCCATCCCGACCCGCTTGCCGGCCTCAGCCTTGGCGGTCGGGGGCAGGGCCCCGATCTCGCGGTTGGCCAGGGACAGCGCGCTGGTATCGCCCTGGTGGGCCAGGCGGGCAGTCTTGAGGGACTCCAGCGAGTCAGCAGCGGCGAAGGCCACCAGTGCCTCGGTGACGGCCGCCTCGAGGGCGGCCGGGTCGAGCGTGCTGACTTCGACCGGGTCATAGCTCTTGTTGGGTCCAGACATCGCTTTCAATCTGTTCAGGTCATGGCTGTTCAGGTCATGGTTGATCAGGTGATCAGGAGCACGGTGAGTCTAGAGGCCTGCTCTGCTGGTTGGGCGACCTGCCCGAGTGGTCACAGGACGTGCTCGGGGGCTCCCGTGGGCAACGTGAATCGGAACTCGGCCCCGCCTGCCTGCGCCCGGCCGACGCTGATCTTCCCGCCGTGG
Organism: Phycicoccus sp.; assembly: GCA_043721575.1. Classification (GTDB taxonomy): domain Bacteria; phylum Actinomycetota; class Actinomycetes; order Actinomycetales; family Dermatophilaceae; genus UBA4719. Next base: position 31,443 of record JAYSQM010000042.1, on the reverse strand, counting down.
GCCTCGACCAGTCCTCGCACGACGTACAGACCCAGGCCGGTGCCTCCGCGGCGGGACCCGTGCCAGAACCGGGTGAAGATCAGGGGGTAGTTCTCGGGGGGGATGCCCTCGCCCTCGTCGCTGACCGTGATGGCTATCGCCTCCTCACCGTCGTGTCCGGTCGGCACAACAGTCAGGCTGACCGTCCCGTCACCGTGGCGCAAGGCATTTTCCATCAGGTTGGTCAGGATCTGATCGAGCCGGTCGGGGTCGGCCCACACCTCGGGCAACGTTGCCTCATACCCATCAAGTGCGAACCGCTCGCGGTCGTGACCGCTGGCAACGAATCGTTCGATGTGCCGGTTGATGGCTGCACGAACGTCCACCGGCTGCTTGCGCACCTGCAGCCGCCCGGCGTCGATGCGGGAGATGTCCAGGAGCTCGGTGATCAGCCGGGTGACCCGGTCGGCGTCGGCCTCGATGGTCTGCAGCATCAACCGCTTCTGGTCGTCGGTGAAACGGCCCCAGCGACGCAGCAGAGTCGAGGAGAAACCCTTGACCGAGGTGAGCGGCGAGCGCAGCTCGTGGGCCACCGTGGAGATCAGAGCAGCGTTGCTGGCTTCGGCGCGACGACGCGCCTCTGCGTCGCGTAGCGCCACGACAACCTGGGTGACAGGCATGCCGCGTCCTGCACGCACGTACTTGGCGGTCACCAGGACCTCGTGCCGCCCTGGAATGATCAGCAGCTTCTCGCGGTGACCGGAGCGGATAGCCAATCCGTTCCAGGGGTCGGTACAAGCCCACCAGGAGCGACCATCGTTCTCCTGTAAGGGAATCGCCGTGCGGATGTCTTGGCCCAGCAACTCCGAGGCGGGGGTTCCGACGATCGAGGCGGCCCGCGCGTTGACGTAGGCGATCAGCCCCTGCTCGTCGGCCACCAACAGCCCGTCGGGGAGTAGGTCACAGATGTCTGCGTACCATCCGGCGGAACGCTCGCCATCCGATGCGTTCACCCCTTGTGCCATGACTGCGACTTTAGCCACTTGTGGGGTCAGCGCGCTGCACCGCCGCCGACGCATACAGACAAACGGTTGCGGCCATGGCGAGGTTCAACGACTCGGCCTTGCCGTAGATCGGGACCCGGACCACCGTGTCGCAGGCCTCTCGGACGCCGGGCTCGAGACCCCAGGCCTCGTTTCCCATCACCCACGCATGGGGTCTGGCCAGGTCGATGTCGGCCAGTTGGGACTGCCCGGAGCCGTCGGCCGCCAGCAGGGCCAGACCGGCGCCACGAACCCGATCCAGCAGCACGGGGATCGGCACACCGGTCACGATCGGCAGGTGGAACAGCGACCCGGCGGTCGACCGGACCACCTTGGGGTTGTAGATGTCGACGCTGGAGTCGCTGACCAGGACGGCGTCGGCTCCGGCCGCATCGGCGCCGCGGATGACAGTGCCGGCATTGCCCGGGTCGCGCACGTTGGTGAGGATCACCAGGAGCCTCGGGCGAACGTCCAGCACCCTGTCGAGGTCGACGTCGATGGGCCGACAGACTGCGACGATCCCCTGCGGGACCAACGTGTCGCACATGGCAGCAAGGACCTCGTGGCTCACCTCGCGGGTGGACAGACCAGCTGCCCTACCCGCTTCGATCACGGCTGTATGCCGGGTAGCCGCCTGCGCGTCGAAGTACAGATCCTTGACCGTGTCAGGCCGGTGCGCCAGGACCTCGCGAACAACCTGCGGACCCTCGGCGAGGAACAGACCCTCGCGCTCACGCACAGCGCGCCGGCTCAACGCCCGCACTGACCTGACCCGGTCGGAACCGATGTTGGTCAGCATCTGCTGGTCAGCATGTGTTGGTCGAAATTGCGGGCGTCGAACCGGCACGCTGATGTGGTGCGGTGACTTCAGGCGGCGTCGTCGTCAGCGGTCTGCGCCGGCGCGTTGGCCCGAGAGACCTCGACGAGTGCGGCGAAGGCGGCGGCGTCGTTGACGGCCAGCTCGGCCAGCATGCGCCGGTCGACCTCGACCTCGGCAGCCTTCAGGCCCTGGATGAAACGGTTGTAGGTCATGCCGTTGGCGCGGGCGCCAGCGTTGATCCGCTGGATCCACAGGCGACGGAAGTCGCCCTTCCGCGCGCGACGGTCACGGTAGGCATAACCGAGCGAGTGGGTGACCTGCTCCTTGGCCTTGCGGTACAGGCGCGAACGCTGTCCGCGATAGCCGCTGGCGCGCTCGAGTACAACCCGGCGCTTCTTGTGGGCGTTTACCGCCCGTTTCACGCGTGCCACGTGAGACTCCTTAGCCTTGATTTTTCTGCTGACGCGTACCGGGACAGGCCGGCTTCCGTTGTCAGCGGAGCTGAATTGGTTGTCTGGACCCTGAGCTGCCTTGACCCTTGAGTCGTCTTAACTACTTACCGAGAAGCTTCTTGATCTTCTTGGCCTGGGGCTTGTGCAGCTCCACGTCGTTCGCGATCGAGCGGGTCTTCTTTGAGGACTTGTGCTCGAGCAGGTGGCGACCACCGGCCTGCTCACGCATGACCTTGCCGGTGCCCGTGAGGCGGAAGCGCTTCTTGGCACCGCTGTGGCTCTTCATCTTCGGCATGGAGCCGATCTCCTTCAGTTGTGCGGGTCCGCGCGGACCCGCGGGGTTCTGTCGTAAAACTGTCGGCCGCCCTATTCGACGGCTGTGACCTCGGGCTCGACGGCGATGATCTCGGCCTTGTCTTTGGGGGCCCTGACTTTGGGGGCAGCGACCTTGGGGGCAGCGACCTTGGTGTCCACGACCGCGGGGTCCACGACGCCGGTGTCCACGACGCCGGTGTCCACGACCGCCTCGACCGGTGCGTTGGTCGAGGCTGCGGCGCCGGAGGCGCCCTCTTCGCGCTTGCGGCGCTGTTCGGCCTTGGCCTCGGCCTTCTTCTTGGTCGGACCGATCACCATGACCATGTTGCGGCCGTCCTGCTTGGGGGTGCTTTCGACGAAGCCGAGGTCGCCGATGTCCTCTGCGAGACGTTGCAGCAAGCGATAGCCGAGCTCGGGTCGGGACTGCTCACGACCGCGGAACATGATCGTCACCTTGACCTTGTCACCAGCCTTGAGGAACCGCTCGACGTGACCCTTCTTGGTGGCGTAGTCGTGCGGGTCGATCTTCGGGCGGAGCTTGATCTCCTTGATGACCGTGTTGACCTGGTTCTTGCGGGCTTCCCGCTCCTTGATGGCTTCCTGGTACTTGAACTTGCCGAAGTCCATGAGCTTGGCGACCGGCGGCTTGGCCATCGGGGCCACCTCGACGAGGTCGAGGTCCGACTCGGCGGCGAGTCGCAACGCGTCCTCGACGCGCACGATGCCGACCTGCTCACCATTGGGGCCAACCAACCGCACTTCCGGGACCCGGATGCGGTCGTTGATACGAGGCTCGCTGATGTGGTTCTCCTTTGTTGTCCGTCAAGGGCGACAGTGCTGTCCGTCAAGGTCGGCCACCGGGAGACGAGAAAAGCTCCTCGCCACCGTGATGCGCGAGGAGCTTTCAGGACAAGGAACATCCAACCAAAACCGCCGGGTATGACGGGTGGCTGGCACACGTCATACGCTGCTCGTCTGCTGCGGCGCACCATCGGTGCGACGCCCCAGCCGGGCGGACCTGGAACCCGGCGGCTGTGACTGCAGCGAACTGCCAGCGTGCCGACGCGGGTGGAAGCGACTTGCTTGGGCTTCTCTTGCACGCTGCGCCAGTCGGGCAGCCTGGGGGGCAACCTGTCGACACAGCCGGTCGATCTCCAAGGCTACCAGCGTGACCCCCAGACTCCCAATCCTGGCTCCAGCCTCGGCGCTGCTGAGGACATAGCCGGTCATAGGCCCGGCGAGAAGGTCACCGGCTAAGTGGTCTGAACTCGCGAGCGGCGGTAGGACATCGTCGCACCCGCCCCGGCCACAGCCACGGCCAGGCCGACGAGGGAGACACTGACGAAGCCACCGCCCCAACCCCACTGGTCGATCGCCAGACCGGCAACGGGGGCGCCCAACGCTGAGCCCGCAGTCATGAAGGAGCCGTGCCACCCCATCGCCTCTCCCCTGGCTACCTCGGGCACGACCCGGCTGACCCGGTCGACCGTCGCGATGATCGTCGGCGCGCAGGGCAGCCCCGCCAGGAAGGCCAGCACGGCGAGCGGCCACACACTCGGTGCGAGGGCCATCGGGATGGTCGCCAGACTGAGGCTGCCCAGGAGCAGGAACGCCGGGATCGACCGGTGTAGTGCGCCGTACACGAGACCTCCGATCACCGATCCGAGCCCCCAGATCGCGAGGACCGGGCCGATCAGTGAGATCTTGTCGAACTCACGTAGTGCCGCGACGATCGCGATGTCGGCACCGGACAGGACGATGGTCGTGGCGGCCGCAGCCGCGCACGCGGCGAGGAACCGCGGGCCGAACCACGCACTGCGCGGCAAGTTCCCAGGAGGATCGCCGGCCCGCTCCTCACCGTCGGCACGGTCCGCACGGATGACCGGGTTGACCAACCAGAGGCCCAGGCCGGCCACGACGCCGAGCATCTCGATGCTGAACAGGACCCAGGCGGTCGGCCAGATGGTGGACGCCCAGACGCCGACGAGCGGGCCGACCATGAAGGACAGCTCGACGGCCACCGAGTCCAGCGACAGTGCGGTGCGCCGATCACTCTCGGGGACGGCCGCGATGACTGCCTGCCGGATGATCGAGAACGTCGGCACGACGAAGAGGCCGGCGAGCGCGGCGAGCAGGAACAGTGGGAGGTAGCCCACGAACGGCGCGATCGACCAGCAGACTGCCGTCACGACAAGCGAGGGCAGGACCACGCGACGCAGACCCTTGGCGTCCAGCAGCCGGCCGCGCCAAGGCCCGCTCACCGCTATGCAGACTGTCGCCGCGGCGCTCACGAGCCCTGCTGCGCCGTAGCTACGCCCGAGGGTCTGGACGACGTGGAGGGTGAGGAGGACGCCACCGGCAAAGATCGGGATGCGCACGAGGACGCCGAGAACCAGCGCCTGCCGCAGTGCGGGGACGGACAGCACGAGGCGGTACGGGTCGAGCGGCATACCCCTGAGGTTGTCACAGCGCACCGACAGCTGACGAAGGTGTTTCCGTCTCTTCTTGACTGATTCCAGATTGAGTGGTTCGGTGGACCCATGACCCCGGAACAACAGCTGCGTGAGGTCGCCCTGCGCGTAACCGGGCCGAGGGTCGCCGTCTTGACCGAGGTGCACGCACACCCGCACGCCGACGTCGACACCCTGACCACCAAGGTCCGCTCCCGCCTGGGCTCGGTCTCCACACAGGCCGTCTATGACGTGCTGCGCGCGCTCACCGACGCCGGCCTGGTCCGCCGGATCGAGCCTGCCGGCTCCCCTGCCCGCTTCGAGGCTCGCGCGGGCGACAACCACCACCACGTCGTATGCCGTTCGTGCAGCGATGTCGCCGACGTGGACTGCGCGACGGGGTCGGCTCCATGTCTGGAAGCCAGCAACACCAACGGTTTTGTCATCGACGAGGCCGAAGTTACGTACTGGGGCATCTGCCCCGTCTGCCAGCAGAACATCCCGCAACGTCCATCCATAACACCCGCCAGTATCCAATCCTCGTACTACGAAGGAGAATCATGAGCGAGCAGAACGGCTCGACGACGAGCACCGGTGCACCGGCCGTCAGTGACCGCAACTCCCTGACCCTGGGCGCCAACGGCCCGATCCTGTTGCACGACGTGCACTTCCTGGAGCAGATGGCCCACTTCAACCGCGAGCGGGTGCCCGAGCGCAGCCCGCACGCCAAAGGCGCCGGTGCGTTCGGCGTCCTCGAGATCACCGAGGACGTCTCGCAGTACACCAAGGCGGCGCTGTTCCAGAAGGGCGCCAAGACCGACATGCTGGCGCGCTTCTCGTCCGTCGCCGGCGAGCAGGGCAGCCCCGACACCTGGCGCGACCCGCGCGGTTTCGCGCTGAAGTTCTACACCTCCGAGGGCAACTACGACCTGGTCGGCAACAACACCCCCATCTTCTTCATCCGGGACACGATCAAGTTCCCCCACTTCATCCGCAGCCAGAAGCGGCTCCCCGGGTCCGGGCTGCGCAGCAACCAGATGCAGTGGGACTTCTGGACGCTCAACCCCGAGTCGGCCCACCAGGTCACCTACCTCATGGGTGACCGCGGGATCCCCAAGACGTGGCGCCACATGAACGGCTACGGCTCGCACACCTACATGTGGGTCAACGAGGCCGGCCAGAAGTGCTGGGTCAAGTACCACTTCCACTCCAACCAGGGCGTCGAGGGCCTGACCGGCGCCGAAGCCAACCGCATCGCCGGTGAGGATGCCGACTACCACCGGCGCGACCTGCATGAAGCGATCGAGCGGGACGAGTTCCCGAGCTGGACGCTGTCGATCCAGGTCATGCCGTACGCCGACGCCAAGGAGTACCGCTTCAACCCGTTCGACCTGACCAAGATCTGGCCGCACTGTGACTACCCGCTGATCAAGGTCGGCACCATGACGCTGGACAAGAACCCCGACAACTTCTTCGCCCAGATCGAACAGGCGGCGTTCTCTCCGGGCAACACCGTGCCGGGCATCGGGTTCTCCCCCGACAAGATGCTGCTCGGCCGGACCTTCGCCTACGCCGACGCCCACCGCAACCGGATCGGGACCAACTTCCACCAGCTGCCGGTGAACCGTCCGCGGGTCCCCGTCAACACCTACCTGTTCGACGGTGCGATGGCCTACGAGCACAGCGGCGACCAGGCGGTCTACGCGCCGAACTCCGTCGGCCGGCCCTTCGCCGACCTGACCGGTCCGGTGGAGGACAGCTGGGAGGCTGACGGCCCGATGGTGCGTTCGGCGTACGAGCTACACGCCGAGGACGACGACTTCGGCCAGGCCGGGACGCTGGTGCGTGAGGTGTGGGACGACGCACAGCGCGCCGAGTTCGTCGACAACGTGGCGGGTCACCTGCTCGGCGGCGTTCACGGCGAAGTGCTCGAGCGCGCCTTCGACTACTGGAAGAACGTCGACGGCGACACCGGCAAGCTGATCGAGCAGAAGGTGCGGGCAGCCAACAACGGCGCCTGATCGGCTGGACAGCCGGCACGTATGCCGCGCACTCGCCTCGAGTGCGCGGCATACGTGCGTCTGGACAGGGTTCGAAACCGGGCTACGATGCCGGCTGTCCCGGCGACCTGCTGCTGGCCACGTCTATCGCCCGAGCGGACGGTGCGAAAGTTCAGGCCTGACGGATGGTGAACGCGAGGCCGTCGATGCGCGCACGCGCCTCGCCATCGGTGGCGATCTGCTCCCCGATACGAGTGGCCAAGGCCCGCACCCGTTCGGCGTTGAGTCCTGCGCGCAGGCTCAGCACAACCCGCAGGATGCCGGCCCCCGCAGGGTCGCCCTCCCCGACGCAGTCGAGCACGTCTTCCTCGTCGGCAGTGGCTCGCGAAAGCGCCTGTGCGACAAAGGGATCGGTATGCGCGGGAATCCAGTCGCGCTGCTGCGCCAAGGCCCACACCATGCTGGGTCGCAACACGCGCTCGTGTCCCGAACCCAGGTCGAGCAGCATCACGTCGCAGCGCTCGGACACCGCCGCCTGTGCGGCCCGCGAGCTGGCGACCGGGGACGGGCGCGCGGTGGCGTCCCAGGCCGAGAGTGCAGCGAGGCTGCTGAAGACCGGGAGCGCACGCTGACCGTCGGGCGAGGTCAGGGTCACCACGGCCATGTCGGTGGCGCGGTTGAGGGCGAACTTCTCGACCATCAGCTCGACCGAGTCGTCGACCTCGGATGGTGCGGCGACGATGGGGACGAGCAACCGGGCACGAGCCACGGCACGCATCAACACTGTTTCGTCCTGCACATGCTCAAGGGCCGCGAGCAGATCGGCGTCCGCCGCGCCCACGTCACCATCGAATCCGGTGCCCGTCAGCGCACGACCGGACCAGGGAACCCCGCCGGAGTCGCGCTTCATGCGGTTGCCATCGTCACGTCCTGCGTCCGCCCCGCTCCGCCGGGTCGGCCGGGTCGGCCGGGTAGGCCGGGTAGGCCGTGCCTATCCGTGCCTCGAGCTCGACCTCGACCAGCATGGCCTCGTCGATGAGCCCGGCCACCAACACCAAGGTCGCCGCCGGTCTAGCCTGCGCGAACCGTTCAGCGTGGACCACGCCAACCGAATCGCAGTCCGAGCGATTGACGACGTACATCCGGGTGCGGACGACATCGCCGGCCGAACCACCGAGGGATGTCACCGCCTCAATGGCGGTGTCGAGGGCCACCCGCATCTGGGCGGCTGCGTCGCCCGGATGACGAACCTGCCCATCGACCATTGAGGTGCACCCCGAGACCAGCACCCGGTCGCCCGTACGCAACGCCCGGGAGTAGCCGAACCGTGCCTCGTAGGGCCCCCCGGAGGAGAAGTGACGCCGCCGTGGCGACGCGTCGGTCACGGTCGGCCTGCGATGTCCAGCGCCTCGGGCAGGGTGAAAGCGTCGCGGTAGAGCGCCGACCCGATGATCGCCCCTTCGACGCCAGCGCTCACCAGCGACCTGATGTCCTTGATGTCCGCCAGTGTCGAGACGCCACCGGAGGCGACGACCGGACGATCAGTACGCAAGCAAACCTGTTGCAACAGCTCGAGATTGGGACCCCGAAGCATGCCGTCCTTGTTGACGTCGGTGACGACATAACGAGCGCATCCCTCGCGGTTGAGACGCTCGAGGGTCTCCCAGAGGTCGCCCCCCTCCTTCGTCCAGCCGCGAGCCGCCAACGTCGTGCCGCGAACGTCTAGACCGACGGCGACCCGGTCGCCGAACTCGGCTATGGCCCGGGCCGTCCATTCCGGGTCCTCCAGGGCTGCTGTGCCGAGGTTGACCCGGCGGCAGCCAGTCGACAGCGCGGCCTCGAGACTTTCGGCGTCACGGATGCCGCCCGACATCTCGACCAGGATGTCGAGGCGCCCGACGATGCTGGCGAGCAGCTCACGGTTGGAGCCGCGGCCGAAGGCGGCGTCGAGGTCGACCAGATGGATCCACTCGGCACCCTGGTCCTGCCACGCTCGGGCGGCTTCCCAGGGGTCGCCGAACTGTCCGCCGGTGCCTGCGACCCCCTGGACGAGTTGGACCGCCTGCCCGCCCGCGACATCGACGGCAGGCAGGAGCTCAAGACGTGGAACTGAGGTCACGACGGTGGGTTCCCTTGCGGTTGTTGGCCATCAGTGGTCACATCAAAGGTGGCGACCGGCCCTTGGTCGTCGGCACCGGCAGCCGCATGTGCGGCGATCTCGCCCCGGTTCCTCCAGATCATGTAGGCCAGGCCGAGAACCACGGCAAGGACCACGAACCCGATCCTGATCGGCCACGAAGCGTTGAGCAACGTGGTAACAGCCAGCATCCCCAGCGCGCTGCCGATCGTGGTGGCGGTGCCCGGTCGGCGCCGGCGCGCCGGCGGGTAACCCCTGGAGTTCCAGCGACGACTAGAGGTCGTCCCTCGTGCGCCGGTCCGCCTGGTCGGGCGCTTTGGCGTCGTCACAGCGTCGCCACCCAGTTCTCCAGCAACCGAGCGCCGGCGTCCCCGGACTTCTCCGGGTGGAACTGAGTGGCTACCAACGGCCCGTTCTCGACGGCTGCCACGAAGGGTGACCCGTGCTCGGACCAGCTCACCTTGGGTGTCATCACGGCCATGCTTCCCTCCGGTTCGAGCTGCCATCTCAGCGCCGCGTAGGAGTGCACGAAGTAGAAACGCTCGTCTTCGACCCCGGCAAGGAGCTGGGAGCCTGCTGCGGCCTTCACGGTCGACCATCCCATGTGCGGGACGACTGGAGCCGCCAGCCGCTCAACGATACCGGGCCACTGCCCCAGACCGCGTTCCTGGCCGTCCACACTCGGTTCGGCCGACCCGTCGAACAGCACCTGCATCCCCACACAGACCCCCATCACGGGTCGGCCACCCGAGAGTCGGACGTCGATCAGGCGAGGTCCGTCCACAGCGCGCAGCCCTCGCATACAGGCGTGGAAGTTGCCCACACCGGGCACGAAGAGACCATCAGCCTCCTGGACCGCGCGATGGTCGGCGCTCAGCTCGACTTTGGCGCCAACGCGTTCAAGCATGCGGACCGCCGAGCGGACGTTGCCGCTGCCGTAGTCCAGCACCACCACCCGGGCAGCCATCTAGTCCTCCTCCAGCTCGGCCCGGTGCCGGGCCTGGTCATTGATGATCCTTTCGAACCTGGCGACGTGCTGCTCGTCCGGCTCGACCAGGGTCGAGCCCTGCGCCGCAGCCGGATCCTGCCCTCCGTCGAGCAGATCGGAGCCTGGTAGGGACAACAGTGACAACAGGTCGCCGAGCACACCATCGGCATCCCCGCCAGCATCGACGAGAACGTCCCGGACGCCGCGACGCGCTGCTCCGTCGCGGGCACCGGCGACGGCAATCAGGTCGGCCGGCCGTCCCGCTGCCAGGTGCCGGGGCCGCACCACGCCCTGCCCCGGAGACCACACGAACCACCGCTGGATGGCGCGCCATCCGGCGGGGTGGACGGTGATCACCGCGTTGCCGTCGACCGCGAAAAGACCTATGGCAGAACGCAGACGGGAGGCGACGGGGCGCCCCGCAAGCATCTTGAGCGTGTCGTCGTACGGTGGCATCGCCTGGGATGGCCCGGCGGGCAGAACCGCAGTCCAGCCCTCAAGAGGCACGACGTGAACGGGCACCAGACCACGCCCGGCCCAGGTTGCCACCGCGTCCGGCTTGCCTCGCAAGAGGAGCATCCCCCGCCCTTGCCGGGCGCAGTGCCACGGCACAGTCACGGGATTAGAGGCTGCCCTTCGCGCTCGGGACGCCCTTGACCCGCGGGTCCAGGGCGACGGCTGCGCGCAGAGCCCGCCCCACGGCCTTGAACTGTGCCTCGACCAGATGGTGGGGGTCGCGTCCGGACAGTACCCGCACGTGCAGGGCGATGCCTGCGTGATTGGCGAAGCTCTCCAGCACGTGGCGGGTCAGCGACCCCACGTAGTTGCCACCGATGACCACGTAGGCCTGGCCCTCAGGCTCGCCGGTGTGGACGACATAGGGGCGGCCGGCCACGTCAACCACCGCGTGGACGAGCGCTTCGTCCAGCGGGACCGTCGCATCGCCGAAGCGGGAGATGCCGCGTTTGTCGCCGAGCGCCTCCCTGAACGCGTCACCGAGCACGATGGCAACGTCCTCCACCGTGTGGTGGGCATCGACGTCCACGTCGCCAGTAGCCTGGATGCGCAGGTCGATCAGCGAGTGCCTGGCCAGGCTGGCCAGCATGTGGTCGTAGAAGCGCACACCGGTGCTGATCTGGGAGTCGCCGCTGCCGTCGAGGTTGAGCTCGAGGTCGACGGTGCTCTCGTGGGTCGACCGCCGGATGTGTGCGGTGCGGGGTGCGGTGTCCCGTTGGTCCCGTTGGTCCCGCTGTGCGGCCTGTTCGGTCATGCCGTCTGCTCCTGCCGGTGGGTCGGGGCGAGGCGACGCATCGCCCCGAGGAACGCCTCGGTCTCCTGGGGCGTCCCTGCTGTGACACGAAGATAGTGGGCCAGCCCGACGTCACGAATCAGGATGCCCCGATCCAGCAACGCCTGCCACGTAGCCTGCTCGTCCGCGAGTCCGCCAAAGAGCACGAAATTGGCGTCGCTCGGGACCGGGTCCAGGCCCATCTCGGCGAGGTCGGCCACGATGCGGTCGCGTTGGGCCTTGAGGATCTCCACCGTGGCCAGCAGGACGCCCGCGTGCTCCAGGGCCGCACAGGCGACCGCCTGGGCCGGGGCCGAGAGGTGGTACGGCAGGCGGACCAGTCGCAGCGCTTCGGTGAGCTCGGCAGTGGCCGCGAGGTAACCCAGACGTCCTCCGGCCAACGCGAACGCCTTGCTCATGGTGCGGGTCACCACGAGGCGGTGACGGCCCTCGAGAAGGGTCAGGGCGCTCCGAGTGCCGGCGCGGGCGAACTCGGCGTAGGCCTCGTCCACCACCACGATCGCCTGCGGCGCGGCGTCATAGATCGCCTCGACGACGTCGAGCCCCAACGCCGTGCCGGTCGGGTTGTTCGGCGAACAGAGGAACACGATGTTCGGCTGGTGTGCCCTGACCTGGGCCACGGCAGAGGTGACGTCCAGATCAAAGGCCCCTGCGCCCTCGACGCCGCGCAGTCCGTCGACCCATCTGGTGCCGACCGTCTCGGTGATGATCGGGTGCATGGAGTAGGCGGGAGTGAAGCCGAGCGCGACCCTGCCGGCGCCGCCGAACGCCTGGAGGATGTGCATCAGCACCTCGTTCGAGCCGTTGCCCGCCCACACCTGTTCGGCCGTGACGGCGACACCGGTGGTGCGGGTCAGATAGGCCGCCAGGTCCTCGCGGAGCCGGACGAACTCGCGGTCCGGGTAGCGGTTCAGACCTGGTGCCACCTCGGCGACGGACGCGACGATCGCGTCGACGACGTCCTGGGGCACGGCATACGAGTTCTCATTGGTGTTCAACGGAACTGGCACGTCCAGCTGCGGTGCGCCATAGGCAGTTCGGCGGCGCAGGTCAGGACGCAGCAGATCGCTCAGGGAGCTGCTCATGGTCAGCCCCCGTCGCCCAAGCGCGCGCTGTCCGTGAAACGTGCCACGACGGCCTGGCCGTGCGCTGGGAGGTCCTCAGCGCCGGCCAGCGTGACCACGTGGTGCGCGACGTCGCGCAGAGCGGCCTCGGTGTAGTCCACGACGTGGATGCCGCGCAGGAATGACGGGACGGACAACCCGCTGCTGTGGCAGGCGCATCCGCCGGTGGGCAACACGTGGTTGGAGCCGGCGCAGTAGTCGCCCAGGCTGACCGGGGCAAAGGCTCCCACAAAGATCGCTCCGGCATTGCGGATCCGCGCAGCCACCGCGCGCGCATCGCGGGTCTGGATCTCCAGGTGCTCCGCGGCATAGGCGTTGACCACCGCGATGGCGGCCTCGAGATCGTCGACCAGGACGACACCGGACTGTCGACCGGCAAGCGCAGCAGAGACCCGCTCGGTGTGCTTGGTCGCGGCCACGCGGCGCACCAGCGCAGCTTCGACTGCCAGAGCGAGATCCTCGCTGTCGGTGACGAGCACCGACGCGGCGAGCGTGTCGTGCTCGGCCTGGCTGATCAGGTCCGCGGCGACGTGCTCGGGGTCGGCGCTGTCGTCGGCCAACACCGCGATCTCGGTCGGTCCCGCCTCGGCGTCGATGCCGATCACGCCCTTCAGCAGGCGCTTGGCTGCGGCGACGTAGATGTTGCCCGGACCGGTCACCAACGTGACCGGCTCACAGACCACGGCACCAGCATTCGGGGTGCCGTCGACGCCGGGTTCGCTTGCGCCGTAAGCAAACATGGCGATCGCCTGAGCGCCTCCGACGGCATAGACCTCACCGATGCCGAGCAGCTCGCACGCCGCCAGGATGGTCGGGTCGGGATAGCCGGCGAAGGCTCCGGCGTTGTCCCGTTGCGGCGGGCTGGTGACCGCGACCGAACCCACGCCCGCGATCTGTGCGGGAACGACGTTCATGACGACGCTGCTGGGGTAGACCGCGACCCCGCCGGGAACGTAGAGGCCGACCCGGTCAACCGGCACCCAGCGCTCGGTGACGGTTCCGCCGGGCGCCACCTGGGTGGTCGTGTCGGTCCGGCGCTGGTCCTCGTGGACGAGGCGTATACGCCGGATGGTCTCCTCGAGCGCCGCGCGGACCTCAGGGTCGAGCAGCTCCAGAGCGGCCGTCAGGACCTCTGCCGGCACCCGCAGCTGCACAGGTCGGACCCCGTCGAACCGCTCCCCCAGGTCACGCAAGGCCTCGGCTCCACGATGGCGCACGTCCTCACAGATCGGTCGAACCACGGACAGTGCCGCCTCGACGTCGAACTCGGCTCGGGGCAGCACCTCACGAAGCGAGCGCGCGTCGAGCGCGCGGCCACGCAGATCGATCCGGGAGATCACCCCATCAGTTTAGGTCGTCTCGCGCGCCGACCCGTCATGCGTCCAGCCTCCGGTGGATAATGCGGCCCGTGATGCTTGCCGCGGCCCCATCCACCAACGCGCTGATCAGCGTCGACGGGCTAGGCGGACTGATCCGCCTTGCGGTCGTGGTGGTCGCATGCGCAGGGCTCGCCGCGGTCATCAACCACTGGGGACGCCTCGGTCATGGTCGCGACGACGTTCTGGCCGCGCTGCGAGCCTGCTTACAGCTCGGCGTCGTCGGGCTGCTGATCCTCGCCGTACTGGGGTCGTGGTGGCTGACGCTGGGGTTCATCACCCTGATGCTGTCGGTGGCCTCGCTGACGGCTGGAAGGCGGCTGACACGGCAGGGCGCGTGGTGGCTCGCCGCTGCCCCTGTGGTCCTCGGTGCGGTCCCCGTCGCCGGCGGGCTCATGCTCAGTGGCCTGATCCCCCTCAAGACCATCGCCGTCGTGCCGATCGTCGGCATCCTCATCGGTGGGGCCATGACGGCGACGACCCTTGCCGGCAAGCGTGCCCTCGATGCCCTGCGAACTCGCCATGGGGAGTACGAAGCTGCTCTGTCGATCGGCCTTCTCCCTCGCGACTCGGCCCTGCTCATCGCCCGCGACGACGCCGCACTGGCCCTGGTCCCCGGCCTGGACCAGACCCGGACCGTCGGGCTCGTGACCCTTCCAGGAGCCTTCGTGGGGATGCTGCTGGGTGGCGCCTCGCCCCTGCAGGCCGCAGCAGTCCAGCTGGTGGTGCTGGTGGCCCTGCTGCTGGTGCAGTCCATCGCCGTGTTGGTGACTCTCGAGCTGGTGGCGCGCGGAAGCTTCAGCACCCGTGGTGGCGACCCCACCACCAACTAACCTTGCCCGCATGCTGACCATGGCGGACATCGACCGGGCGTGTTCACTCATCGAGGGCCACGTCCGGAAGACACCCGTGATCGCGGTCGAGGGGGCGATATTCGGCCTCGACGAACCCGTGTGCCTCAAGCTCGAGATGCTTCAGCATGCCGGCTCCTTCAAACCTCGTGGTGCGTTCAACCGCATCCTGGGAGCCGCGGCATCCGGCCCGTTGCCTGCAGAAGGCGTTATCGCGGCCTCGGGCGGAAACCACGGCCTGGCCGTCGCGTACGTAGCGCGACAGCTCGGCATACCGGCGCAGATCTTCGTGCCGGCGGCCGCGTCCGCGGTGAAGGTCGCGCGGATCCGCGCCGTGGGCGCCACCGTCACCGTGACGGGCGCAATGTATGCCGACGCGTACGACGCGTGCCTGCGTCACGCTGCAACGTCGGGCGCGCTCTTCGTGCATGCGTACGACCAGCCCGAGGTCGTCGCCGGACAAGGGACTGTGGGTCGCGAGCTGATGACACAGGCAGACGTCGACACGGTGCTGGTCGCCGTCGGCGGTGGTGGACTGGCCGCGGGTGTCTGGCTCGGTGTCGGCCCAGGGGTGAAGCTCGTCGCGGTTGAACCGGAGCGGATCCCCACGCTTCACGCGGCCCTCACTGCTGGCCGGCCGGTCGACGTCGAAGTGAGCGGCGTGGCCGCTGATGCATTGGGCGCCCGCCGTATCGGCAGTCTGGCCTTCGAGGTACTCACGGCGCATCAGGTGCACGGATCGCATCAGGTGCACAGCGTCCTGGTCACCGAGAGCGCCATCGTCCAGACCCGGCAGCGACTGTGGGACCAGCTGCAGCTCGCGGCTGAGCCAGCTGGAGCCACCGCTGCTGCCGCATTGCTCAGCGGCGTCTATGCCCCCGAGCCCGGTGAACGTGTGGCCGCCATCATCTGCGGTGCGAACACCGATCCGTCAGACCTGGCGGCCCAGCGGCACCTGGCTAATTGACTTCGAGACACTCACCGGCCACGGTGGTCAGCGCCTCGCTTCGAGGCCAGACACCGATCAGGCAGGTTTGACCTCCGTCCCTTGGTGGAACACGATCCGCCAGCCGGATGCGGCCCGTCTCCAGATGGTCGATCGGCGGGTCACCCTCGTGTCCTGGAGCAAGGTGTAGGTCAACAGGTAGACGTCTATAGCGAGCTGACGGCACTGGAAATCGCTTGTCTCCCAAGGGTCCTCATAGGGCGACCCGTAACGCTGGTCCAAGACTTCCAGCACGTGGTCCCGGCTGTAACGACGACCGGAAGCACCGATCTCCCAGAAGTCGGGGTCTGTCATGGCTTCGAAGTCGGCGCGGCTGGTGCCGAGCTCGGGTCGATGGAAGATCGGCTCTCGCCGCTTCAGCTCATCAAAAACACCGAGGAGCGAATCATCAGTTGCCAATTTCGGTTCGTTGTCAGTTCCCACACCACGTGACCGTAGTCCAGTCGGCCTCGCACGCACGCCACGAGTCCATGCCACCTGTTGCGGATCGGGTGACCAGACCCACTGGTCGCGAAGAGCCAGCCGTCTTGAGCCCGGAAGCCCCACTTCTCAGACTGCGAGCTCGCGGTAGTCGGCGGGTTCGGTGGTGTGGACCTGGCCGGTGCGCCGGTCGACCCAGGTGTAGACGCCGTCGGGGCTCATCATCAGCGAACAGTTGGCCGTGGGTCTTCAAAGCGGTGGTGTCTGCGGCACAGACATGCCAGCTCGCGCTGGACCCTGAGCCCGACGGGGAAAGGGTTCACGTGATCCAGGTCGCAGAACCGGGCCGCGGTCGCGCAGCCGGGGAAACGGCAGTACCTGTGTCGTTTGCCCACGGTGCGGGCCAGATGACGGCCGGGATGGGAGGTCGTGGCGCTCGGCAGCCCGGTCAGAGCCTCAACACGTTGCGCCGCCCAGCGTCCTTGTCGGCCTCGTTGGCCGCGTCCTGGTCTGCGTCAATCAGGGCGCCGGTGGTGCGGTCCTCCAACATCGAACCGCCAGCTTGAACACCAGCGTCGGCACTCTCGCCGGCCCGGGAAGCCGGACCCCGGCCACAGCCCGCGGACCATCCCGCCCGCGAAGGACCGCCGTGGTCGACCAGCCGGCAACGCCAGGTCGACCACGGTGGTGACGTTGACCAGGACCAGGTCGACGAAGGCGTCGGCGCGGACCTGGTCCATCGTGGCGGCCACGTCATCCTTGGGGTAGCCGGATGCAAGCTCCTCGATCGCCGCCCACACCTGGCGACCCTTGCCGGCCTCGACCTCGGCCTCGAACCGCATCAACCCCGGCAGGCCCATCCACCGGAGCCAGGATGGCCGGATCGGTGATCTGCAGGAGCCCGCCGTTCATGCTGACGTCAACGACCGAGGCCCGAAACGTCTCACCGACGCGGTGCTGCAGCGCTGCCGCCTCGATCGCGTCAGTGCAGGCTCGCTCTACGGCACTGGCCAGGCGATCCGAGTCGGTCATGATCTCCGGCAAGGTCGGCACCGACCGACTTCGGTGGGCTGGCGGGCACCCGGCTGGCGTCATGACCTGACCTCGGTGCCCTCGGCATGCGCGAAGTGGCGCCTGCCTGGTCCATCAGAAACGCGAGCTCCCAGGCGTGCTGCTTCCACGCGTCGTACCGGCCGCTGTTGCCGCCATGGCCCGCGACCATCTCGATCTTGAACAGGATCGGTCGCTTCACCGGGTCGCTGGTCACGGTCTCGCGCAGGCGGGCCACCCACTTGGCGGGCTCGACGAAGTAGACGCGGGTGTCATTGAGGCTCGTCGTCGCCAAGATAGCCGGATAGTCAACAGACGAAACGTTTTCGTACGGTGTATAGCCCTTCATGTACTGGTAGACGTCCGCGTCGTGGAGGGGGTCACCCCACTCCTCCCACTCCGACACCGTCAGGGGCAGCGACGGGTCGAGGATCGTGCTGAGCGCGTCCACGAACGGCACCGCCGCGTGGATCGCCCTGAATCGTCCTGGGGCAACGTTGGCGACTGCACCCATGAGCAATCCACCGGCCGAACCGCCTTCTGCCACAAGGCGATCCGGCGCCACCCACCCGGAGTTGACCAGATGGTCAGCGCACGCGACGAAGTCGGTGAAGGTATTGGTCTTGTGTTCCATCTTGCCGGAGTCGTACCACTGGCGCCCCATCTCCCCGCCTCCGCGAACATGGGCGATGGCGTAGACGAATCCCCGATCCAGCAAGGACAGACGGGCCACCGAGAAGTACGGGTCGATGCAGATCTCGTAGGCGCCGTAGCCGTAGATCAGCCCCGGAGCCGTGCCGTCCGCAGCCACGTCGCGGCGATGGACCAGCGAGATCGGCACCTGCGTCCCATCTGCCGCAGTGACCCACACGCGACGCTGCTCGTAGTCGGTCGCGGCGTAGCCACCAAGCACCGGCTGCGCCTTGAGCAAGGTGTACTCGCCGGTCACAAGGTCGTAGTCCGAGATGGTCTTGGGAGTCACCATCGACTCGAAGACGACCTGCAGCGCCGAGGTGTCGTACTCCGGGTTGTCGCCGGTGCCAACGGAGTACAGCGGCTCGTCGAAGACGAGGTCATGCGCCGGGCCGAAGCCGGACCCGAGCGACGGGTCGCGGGGGATCACCCGCAACGCCGTCAAACCGTCGCGACGAAGTGACACCACGGCATGGGAGGCGAACGCCTCGACGCCGAGCAGACGTTCCCCAACCACGGCCTGCGCGAACGGCGACCATTGCTCGTGACTTCGCGCGTCCAGCGGAGCCTGTGCCAGCTCGAAGTCGGGGTGGTTCGCGTTGTGCACGATCAGCAGCCGATCCCCTGCCGGCTCCACGTCGTACTCGACCCCCTCACGACGGGGAGTCACCACCGTCGGCCTGCCCAACGGCGCCGCGGCATCGAGCAACAACACCTCGGAGGTCAGCTTCGAACCCACCGAGATGATGACCCAGGCGTCGTCGCGCGAGGACCCGATGCCCATCCAGAACCGCTCGTCCGGCTCATCGAACACCAGGACGTCGCCCTGCCCCGCCGTGCCGACCTCATGACGCCAGACCTGATGAGGGCGCCACGACTCATCCACCCTGGTGTAGAAGAGGTGCTGCCCGTCCAGCGACCAGACCGCGCCGTAGCCGATCTCCGTGACCGCCTCGTCGATGACCTCACCGGTCTCGATGTCCTTGACCCGTAAGGCAAATCGCTCGTCACCCTCGACGTCGACGGCATACGCGATCCGGCGCCCGTCCGGACTCACCTCAAAGGCCCCGAGCGAGAAGAACTCGTGCCCCTCGGCCTCGGCGTTGCCGTCCAGCAACACCTGCTCACCCTCGGGAGTGACCCCCGGCTCGAGCTGGGGCCGGCCCCGACCCACCACCATGCGAACCCGGCACTGCGCGGCGTACTGCAAGCCTGCGAACGTGCGCGAGTAGTACCACCAGCCCCGGTACGCCGCGGGCACCGACAGGTCCGTCTCCTGCGTCCGCGACTTGATCTCGTCAAAGATCCGCGCACGCAACGGCTCGAGATGGCTCGTCATGGCCTCGGCGTAGGCGTTCTCGGCCTCGAGGTGCGCAATCACCTCCGGGTCGTCCTTGTCGCGCAGCCACTCGAACGGGTCGACGACCCGGTCCCCGTGGTGCTCCCGGACGTGCTCGATGTGCTTGGTGACGGCAGGCTTGACGGTGCTCACGCAGGCACGGTAGCCGACCACCGCTCCGCCCGGTGCATCGGCGACTCAGCTCAGGCAGGCCGGCCCGAGCAGCGCCTTGAGGTCACCGAACAACGCCGGCGATGCGGTCACCCGCAGCGAGTCGTCGAGCCGCATGAGCACGGAACGCCCGGGCTGGGTGAGCTTGAGGTGGACCTCCGTCACACCGGGGTGCTCGCCCAGCACCGTCTTGATCCTTTCTGCGACGCCGTTGGTGGCCCTGGTCAGCGGCAGGGTCACGACCACCGGTCCCCGAGGCCCCTCCTTGATGTCGGGCAGGGTGAGCTCTTGGGCGAAGATCGTCGGCGTCTCATCGCGGCGGTTGAGGCGCCCGCGCACCACGCAGACGACGTCGTGGCCGAGCATGGTCGAGACGGTCAGGTAGGCCGACGGGAAGAAGAGGCACTCGATCGCACCATCGAGGTCCTCGACCGTGGCGATGGCCCAGAGGTCGCCCTTCTTGGTGCGCTTGATCTGCAGCCCGGTGATCAGCCCGGCGATGGTGACGTTGGCCCCGTCGGGCTTGCTGTCGTCACCGGTCAGGGCCGCGATGGAGGTGTCGGCGTGTTGGGAGAGGACATGCTCGATGCCGAACAGCGGGTGGTCGGAGACGTAGAGGCCGAGCATCTCGCGTTCGAAGGCCAGCAGCGTCGCCTTGTCCCACTCGATCGTCGGGATCGGGGGCATGGCCAGCAAAGACGTCGCGATCAGCGAGCCACCCGCTCCCCCTCCGGCACCATCAGCGTCGTCGCCGCCGAAGCCGAAGCCCGCGAACAGCGAGTCCTGGCCGATGGCCTCTTGCTTCTTCTCGTCCACCAAGGCGTCGACGTAGGCCTCGTGCACCCGTACCAGGCCCTGGCGGGTGTGCTGCAACGAGTCGAAGGAGCCGCCCTTGACCAGCGACTCGATGGTGCGCTTGTTGCACACGACGGCCGGTGACTTGCGCAGGAAGTCCTCGAACGAGACGAACCGTCCCTTGTCGGTCCGCGCGGCCACGATCGCCTCGACCACGTTGTGACCGACGTTGCGGATGGCCGCCAGGCCGAACCGGATATCGGTACCGACCGCGGTGAAGTTGGCTGAGCTCTCGTTGACGTCCGGTGGCAGGACCTTGATGCCCATCCGGCGGCACTCGTTGAGATAGAGCGCCGACTTGTCCTTGTCGTCGCGCACGCTGGTGAGCACCGCGGCCATGTACTCGGCCGGGTAGTTGGCCTTCAGGTAGGCGGTCCAGTAGGAGACCAGGCCGTATGCCGCGCTGTGCGCCTTGTTGAACGCGTAGTCCGAGAAGGGGACCAGGACGTCCCACAGGGCCTTGATGGCAGCCGGGCTGAAGCCGTTGGCCACCATGCCCGTCTCGAAGCCGACGTACTCAGCGTCCAGGACCGCACGCTTCTTCTTGCCCATGGCCCTGCGCAACAGGTCCGCCTTGCCCAGCGTGTAGCCGGCGAGCTTCTGGGCGATCTCCATGACCTGCTCCTGATAGACAATCAGGCCGTAGGTCGTGCCCAGCAGTGGCTCGAGCGCCTCCGCAAGGTCCGGGTGCGGGTAGGAGATCTCCTGCTGGTGGTTCTTGCGCAGCGCATACTTGGTGTGCGAGTTCGCGCCCATCGGGCCGGGCCGGTAGAGCGCGCCGACCGCCGAGATGTCCTCGAAGTTGTCTGGCTTCATGAGCCGCAGCAGCGCGCGCATCGGCCCGCCGTCGAACTGGAAGACGCCCAGGGTGTCGCCGCGGCCGAGCAGCTCGTAGGTGGCCGGGTCGTCCAGGGTCTTGCTCAGGTCGTCGAGGTTGATCTCGTCGCCGCGGTTGTTCCGGACATTGATCAGCGCATCGTCCAGGATGGTCAGGTTGCGCAGGCCCAGGAAGTCCATCTTGACCAGGCCGAGCGTCTCGCAGCTCGGATAGTCGAACTGGGTGATGATCTGGCCGTCCTGCTCGCGGCGCATGATCGGGATCAGGTTGAGCAGCGGCTCGCTGGACATGATGACGCCCGCTGCGTGCACGCCCCACTGGCGCTTCAGGCCCTCAAGGCCCAGCGCGGTCTTGACGACCTCCTGGGCCTGGGGGTCCTCGTCGTGGACCTGACGGAACGCCGCGGCCTCGGCATAACGCTTGTGCTGGGGGTCGAAGATGCCCGACAGTGGCACGTCCTTGCCCATGATCGCCGGCGGCATCGCCTTGGCGAGCTTCTCACCCATCGCGTAGGGGAAGCCCATGACCCGCGAGGCGTCCTTGACCGCCTGCTTGGCCTTGATGGTGCCGTAGGTGACGATCTGGGCGACCCGCTCCTCGCCGTACTTCTGGGTGACGTAGCGAATCACCTCGCCGCGGCGACGCTCGTCGAAGTCGATGTCGAAGTCGGGCATCGAGGCGCGCTCGGGGTTGAGGAAGCGCTCGAAGATCAGACCGTGCTGCAGCGGGTCGAGGTCGGTGATCTCCATGACGTAGGCACACATGGAGCCCGGGCCTGACCCACGACCCGGGCCGACGCGGATACCGTTCTTCCTTGCCCAGCTGATGAAGTCGGCGACGACCAGGAAGTAGCCGGCGTAACCCTTGGAGACGATGACCTCAGTCTCGTATGCCGCCTGCTTGCGCACCGTGTCGGGGACCTCGGCCGGATAGCGCACGTGCAGCCCGCGCTCCACCTCCTTGATGAACCAGGAGGTCTCGTCCTCGCCCTCGGGGCACGGGAAGCGGGGCATGTAGGCGCCTTCGCCCTCGGTGAAGCTGACGTCGCACCGCTCGGCGATCAGCAGCGTGTTGTCGCAGGCCTCGGGCAGCTCGCGCCAGAGGTGGCGCATCTGCTCGGGGTTCTTGAGGTAGAACTCGTCGGCGTCGAACTTGAACCGGTTCGGGTCCATCATCGTCGAGCCGGACTGCACGCAGAGCAGCGCCGCGTGGGCCTGGGCGTCCCCGGCCTTGGTGTAGTGCAGGTCGTTGGTCGCGAGCAGCGGCAGGCCGAGGTCCTTGGACAGGCGCAACAGGTCCTTGATGGTCTGGCGCTCGATGTCGATGCCGTGGTCCATGACCTCGCAGTAGAAGTTCTCGGCGCCAAAGATGTCGCGGAACTCTGCGGCCGCCTCGACCGCCTGGCGGTACTGACCCTGGCGCAGCCGGGTCTGGATCTCGCCGCCCGCACAGCCCGTGGTGCCGATCAGACCCTGCCCGTAGGTCTGCAGAAGCTCACGGTCGATCCGAGGCTTGAAGTAGTAGCCCTCCATCGAGGCCAGCGAGCTCATCCGGAAGAGGTTGTGCATGCCCTCGGTGGTACGCGCCAGCAACGTCATGTGGGTGTAGGCGCCCGATCCGGAGACGTCGTCACGCCCGCCGTCGCCGAACTTGACCCGGGTCTTGTCGGTTCGGTGCGTGCCGGGCGTGAGGTAGGCCTCGACGCCGATGATCGGCTTGACGCCGTACTTCTTGGCCTTGGACCAGAACTCGTAGGCCCCGAAGACGTAACCGTGGTCCGTCGTGGCCAGGGCCGGCATACCCATCTGCGCGGCCGTCTCGAACAGCTCGTCGATCCGGGCGGCACCATCGAGCATGGAGTACTCGGTGTGTACGTGCAGGTGGACGAAGCTCTTGTCGGGTGAACCCGATGCGGAGGAGGACAACTGAGACATTGGCACAGAGTCTATGCCGCCCCAGCGACAGTTCCTGTATGCCGCTCCGTCGCCACACGGGGCCTCTTGGGCCCCATCGGGCTCACTTGGGGTCCTAGCCGCCGACGCGGTCCAGAGCGGTCTGCAGATCCTCGGGGTAGGCGCTGCGGAAGTCGACCCGCTCGCCGCTGCCGGGGTGCTGGAACCCGAGGCCGACCGCGTGCAGCCACTGGCGTTCGAGGCCGAGCTTCTTGGCCAGCACCGGGTCCGCACCGTAGGTCAGGTCCCCGGCGCAGGGATGGCGCAGGGCGGAGAAGTGAACCCGGATCTGGTGGGTGCGCCCGGTTTCGAGGTGGACCTCCACGAGGGACGCCGACCTGAAGGCCTCGATGACCTCGTAGTGGGTGATGCTCGCCTTGCCACTTGCCATCACCGCGAACTTGTAGTCGTGGTTGGGGTGGCGGCCGATCGGAGCGTCGATGGTGCCCTGCACCGGGTCGGGCAGGCCCTGGACAAGAGCGTGGTAGGTCTTGTCGACCGTGCGCGCCTTGAAGGCTCGTTTGAGCACCGCGTAGGCGTGCTCGCTCTTGGCTACCACCATCAGGCCACTGGTGCCCACATCGAGGCGGTGCACGACCCCCTGGCGCTCGGCCGCGCCCGATGTCGAGATGCGATAGCCTGCCGCCGCCAGTCCGCCGATCACCGTGGGGCCGGTCCAGCCGACGCTGGGATGGGCGGCGACACCGACGGGCTTGTCGACGACCACCAGGTCGTCGTCGTCGTGGATCACCGCCATCCCCGGCACGGGTTCCGCGACGACGGCGAGCCTGGGTGAGAACTGGGGATCAGGCAGCGACACCTCGAGCCAGGCACCCGCGCATACCCGATCTGACTTGCCCACGGTGCGCTGGTCAACGGTCACCGCACCTGCAGTGGCCAGGTCGGCGGCCCTGGTGCGGGACAGACCGAAGAGGCGCGCGAGAGCCGCGTCGACGCGTTCTCCTTCGAGGCCCTCCGGCACTGACAGCGAACGGACATCAGGCATCGTGGGTTGATCCTGCCGAGTGCTCTGGAGGCTGCCTTTCGGAGGCCTCGTGCTTGGGGGTGTGGTCAACCGCACGGGTTCCGTCGACATTGATGCCGCGAAAGGCCAGCAGCGCGATCAGGACTGCGGCGCTGACAATGGCCGAGTCGGCGATGTTGAAGATCGGGAAGTTCGGCAGCTGCAGGAAATCAACAACGAGACCGCGGCCGGGCCCGGGAGCCCGGAACATGCGGTCGGTCAGGTTGCCCAGCGAGCCGCCCAGCAACAGCCCCAGCGCCAAAGCCCAGCCTCGACTGCCAAGACGGCGCGCGGTGAACACGATGAACACCACGACGGCAGAGGCGATGACGGTTAGAACCCAGGTCGCTCCGGTGGCGATGGAGAACGCGGCGCCGGAGTTGTGGGTCAAGTTGAGCTGCAGCACCGATCCGACCAGCTCGCGCGGTTGATCGGACTTGAGGTTGACAGAGGCCCAGGCCTTGGTCAGCTGGTCGACGAGGTAGACCAGAACGGCCGCGGTGACCAGCGCGACGAACAGCGGGCGTCGTGATCTCGAACCGGCGGTGGTGATCTTGTTCGCAGCGGGTGAAGGAATTAGTGGCGCTCCTGCTTGGACTTGCATGGCATGCATAGCGTCGCACGGGGGAAGGCCAGAAGGCGATTCTTGCCGATCGGCTTGCCGCAGGACTCGCAGACGCCATAGCTGCCGTTGACGATCCGCTGGAGCGCGTGCTGGCTCTGCTCGAACATCTCGCGGGCGTTGTTGGCCAACGAGATCTCCTGCTCGCGCTCGAAGGTCTTAGTGCCGGCGTCGGCCTGGTCATCGCCTGCGCCGTCACCGGCGTCGCGCATGAGACCCGCCAGGTCAGACTCGGCCACCAGGATCTCGTCCTGCAGGCGGGCGATGTCAGCCTCGAGCTCGGCGCGGACCGCCTTGAGCTCCTTGGCCGTCCACGGCGTCTCGTCCTTGCGGACCCGCAGGCGCTTTGGGCGGGTGCTGGAGGTACTGGCTGCGGCCCGGCGGGCCCGCAGCGGCGCCGCGGTTGCCGGGGCCTTCGCCGTCGCGGCTTTCGCCGACTTCCTGGCCGCGCTGCGGGATACAGGTGTGGTTGCGCCCTTTGTCGCCGTCTTCGCGGCGGCCTTGCTCGGCGCAGCCTTCTTGGCTGGAACCAGCTTGGCGGCAGCCGTCCTTGCTGCCACAGCCTTGACCGGCACCGATTTGCCGACCGCAGCCTTCTTCGATGGAACCGGCTGGGCAACGACAGCCTTCTTGACCGGCGCAGCCTTCTTGGCCGGAGCCGTCTTGCGCGCCGGCGCATCCTTCTTCGCTAACGTCGCCTTCTTCACAGCCATTCTCGGACCCTTCACGGTGGCACTTCGTCGTCCCCACGAACGCGGACAGGTGGCGTGAGGATAAGGCCATCTTGCGCAGTACTCAATGGAGAAACGCCGCCTTGGGTTCGGTTAAGTCCCCCGAAAGACTCCCGCAGGCGTTCATCGGCCAGTCCCAGTCACGAAAAGCGGGGCGCAGACCGTGAAGGTCGACGCCCCGCTTTGGCTGCTGGCACCTGGTGGCAGGTCAGCCCTGGTGGTGTCCGTCCTTGCCCTTGTGCTGCTGGGCGCCATCGTTCTGAGCGCCATCGCTCTCGCCCTGGCTCTCGCCCTGGCTCTCGCCGTCACCTTCGCCATCAGCCGCCTTGTCAACACCGGTCTGGTCCAGCTCCTGCAGCTGGACCTCCAGGTAGGACTTCAGACGGGCGCGGTAGTCGCGCTCGAAGGTTCGCAGCTGGTCGATCTTCTTCTGCAGCAAGTCACGCTCGCGACCGAGCTCTTGAAGCACCGCGGCCTTCTTCTGCTGGGCCTCGGCGACCATTCCGGTCGAGCGCTCGCGCGCCTCGGTGATCATCTGCTCGTGCCGCCCAGTGGCCTCGGCGATGAGCGCGTCGTGCTTGGACTGACCGGTGGAAAGGAACTCTGCATGCTTGGCCTCGCCGGTCGACAGGAGCTCGTCGTGCTTGGACTGACCGGTCGACAGGAGCTCTTCGTGCTTCGCCGCGGCGTCAGCAACGACCTTGTCGTGGTGTGTCTGACCCTCGTTGATGAGGCGCTCGCGAGTGTTCTGACCCTCGGTCACGTACTCCTCGTGCAGCTTCTGCGCCAGCGCGAGCACGCCAGCCGCCGCACCCACGCCTGCGGCGGCAGCACCAGCGACCTCGGCAGCGCTGAACCCTTCGTCCTTGGTAGCGGTGGAGGCGGGGGCGGCAAACGAGGACATGGCGCCCTTGTCCGCGGACTCCTTGGCTGCCTTCACCCGCACAGCCGCCTGTGCCTCTGCCTGCTCAGCATCCGCCTGGGCCTTGGCTATGCGAGCGGCGGAGTCCTTTTCGGCCTGCTCTGCAGACACCGTGGCGGCTGCGACCTTGTCCTGGGCCGTGGCCCCGGCACGGACGCCGCTGCCGGCCGCAGCCGCGCTGACCGCAGCACCGGTGGCAACGGTGAGACCCTTGCTCTTCTGGCAGGCCGTGAGCTGAGCGCGCAGATCGTCGTTGTCACTGCTCAGACGACGCAGTTCGCCGACGACCTCGTCCAGGAAGTCGTCGACCTCTTGCTCGTCGTAGCCACGGCGGAACTGTGTCGCAGTGAAATTCTTGTTGAGGACATCCTCGGGCGTGAACGCCATGTAGTCACCTCGGTCGAGCCGGTCAGGGGGCCGCACCACCGTATAGCGGACCGTGAGTGGGTCAGCAGGGCGGGTACGGGTCTGAGGTCAGTTACTGGTCAGAGTGACTGTAGGAGACGCAGCGTCAAAGAGACAGCCAGCATCAACACCAGGAAGGCCAGATCGAGGCGAATCGACCCCAACGACAGCGGTGGGATCAGCCGTCGGAGAAATTTCAGCGGCGGCTCGGTGACGGTATAGACGCCTTCGGCAAAAACCAGGACGGGCCCGCGAGGCCGCCATTCCCTGGACAGTACCTGGATCCAGTCCAGGATGAGGCGACAGATCAGGGCAGCAAAGAACAGATACACAACGAACACCAGTGCGGAGATCACAACGCCTAGCATGACTGTGTTTGCTGAGGATCGGGCCACCAGGGGAGGACTGCGTCCCGATCAGCTCTGGTTGAAGAAGCCGCGTGAGGCAGGTTTGGGCGGCTCGACCTCGTTGGCCGTCACCTCGACATGAGCTGGCGACAACAGGAAGACCTTGCTGGTGACCCGCTCGATGGAGCCGTGCAGACCGAACACCAGGCCAGCGGCGAAGTCCACAAGGCGCTTGGCGTCTGCGTCGTCCAGGTCGGTGAGGTTCATGATCACCGGGGTGCCGTCGCGGAAGCTCTCGCCGATGTTCTTGGCTTCGTTGTAGGTGCGCGGGTGGATCGTCGCGATGCGGTTCAACGCACCGACCTCGACATCTCGGACGATACGAGCCACGGGCGTGCGCTGCGGCAGCGGCGTCACGGCGGCGGATCGTTCTTCGCGGACGGAAGCCTCATGACGGGCACCCGGCTCGTCGTAGTCGTCGTACGCGTCGTAGCGCTCGTCCTCCTCTGCCAGTCCGAGGTACACCATGGTCTTGCGCAGTGCCCCAGCCATCGCGAGCTCCTTAAGCTTCTACGTTGTGCGTATCATCCGACGAAAGTGTTCGCTTCGAAACTACCCAAGAGGCGGCCGGGAACCGAGGATTGCGCTGCCGACACGCAGGTGTGTCGCACCGTTGGCGACAGCGTCCTCCAGATCAGCGCTCATCCCGGCAGAGATCCAGGTGGCCCCCGGGTGATCGGCACGGATGCCGCGAGCCACGGTGGCCAGCCGAGCGAAAGCCTCTCCGGGGTCGACTCCCAGCGGGGCCACGGCCATGAGTCCCCGGAGTCTGAGATGTTGCGCCGCAGCAATGCTGTTCGCGAGCGCCGCAACGCCCTCAAGCGGTATGCCGCCGCGCGCCGGGTCTGCATCCAGACTCACCTGGACGAGCGCGCCGATGTCCCGGCCCGCGGCTGTGGCGGCGCGGTCGAGGGCGAAGACCAGCTTGTCCCGGTCGATCGAATGGACGGTGTCAACGTAGGTCGCCAGCGAACCGGCCTTGTTGGACTGGAGCTGACCGATGAAGTGGACCTGAAGCCGCTGACGGACATCCTGGGGCAGAGCCGCGATCTTGGCCGACGCCTCCTGATCGCGGTTCTCCCCGATGTCCGTCACCCCGAGCTCGGACAACACCTCGATGTCTGAGCCCGGGAAGTTCTTCGTGACCACGATCAGCTGAACGTCTCGGCGCGAACGGCCTGTCGCCCTGCAGGCCGCGCCGATGCGCTCCCGGACCTGCACGAGACTTGCGGACAGCTCCTCGCGCCGCGCCACCGCGTCGTGGCCGGACGTCATACCCGTCCCTTGATGTGGTGTTCTTCTTGGGTGTGGGGATCCAGCAACCGGACAACCCCGGCATTGCGACCCGTACGGTGCTGGCGACGGTAGGAGAACAGCTCTTCGGACTCGCGGCTGCAGCCCGCGATCCATTGCACCGCAACGGATCTGGCCCGCAACTGGTCGACCACGCCGGCAGCGACGTCAATGGCAGGGGTCCCCTGCCAGGAGATGGCAGCCGCAACGGGACTGGCCTTGACGGCTTGCGCCCTCATCGCCTCGGGCACCTCGTAGCAGCGCCCGCAGACCGACGGACCGACCGCCGCGCTGATGGAACGGGCTCCCAGGTCAGTCATGACGTCGATGGCGCGACCGACGATGCCCGACACCATCCCCGGACGCCCGGCATGCACCGCTGCGGCGACGCCGGCGACCCGGTCGACCAACAGGACCGGGGTGCAGTCAGCGACCAGAACGGCCAGCGCAAGGTCGGTCGAGGTGGTCACGAGGCCGTCCGCCTCGGGGGCTTCTCCCGACCATGGACCGTCCACGACGACGACGTCCGAGCCTTGACACTGGTTCATGAACAGCAACCGGTCTCGTTCAATACCAAGGGAACCGGCTACCAGGCTGCGGTTGGACCCGACCGTCAGTGGATCATCGCCCACGTGTCCGCCCAGGTTGAGGCTGGCGAAGTCCCCCACGCTCGATCCGCCTCGCGCCGAGGTGAACCCCCAGTCGACACCGCGACCACCGATCGCCGGGACCTGCTCACGCCAATGGAACACGCAGGTCACGCTAGCCGAGCCAGGTCCACGCTCTTGGCGTGCGCTACCAGTCCATCAAGGTCCAGGTGCCGTTCGAACCCTTGATGGGCGCCTGCTCGCAGGCACCGGTGGTGACATCACAGCGGACCCAGATGGGGGCGGCCGGCTGCCCCTGCGGTTCTGCTTCGAATATGTGGGTGAGGATGTGTGTGGAGTCCTCCCAGTGCGGGAAGTAGAACCGCAGCTTGTCCATCAGCTCCGGTCCAACCCTGCCACTGGCCAGGTCGACGACGCTGGACCCGATCACTGCGTGACGCCCGTCCGGGCTCACTGCCCAACCGTTACCCACGTCGCAGGTCAGCACCGGGCCCACCTGCCGACTGCTGAGTGTGTACAGGTGAACGCAGAACCCGGCGCCCGGCCGGCCGGTCTCGACCAGCAGCCGACCCGGATCCGTGGGTATGACGGACGCGTAGTTGACGTAGGGGATCTCGGTCGTTGAGCTCTCTCCAGGTTTCCACAGCCAGGTCCTGCTGCCGTCTGACAACAGCAGCCCCCGCGTGGTCCACCCCAGCAAGGTGGTTGCGGCGCTGGGTTCTGTGTGACTGGCCGTTGTGCCGGGTGCTGACAGCGAACCAATGGTGATGCGAACAGGGGTTCCCATGGGTGCGCCGCCTGCGCTCTCGACGATGGCGAGCTGCTTGCCCGTTGGGTCAACCGCCATACCGTCGAAGGGTCCCTTGTGCAGCCTGGTGAGACGTCCGTCGGAGTGGATGAGGTAGAGGGCTTGGTCGGGGTCGGTGTCGCCGCCGGTGAACCCAAAGCCGTGAGTCGTGACCAGGAGCCCCTCAGCCGACGAGGTGAGGTGGAAGGCCGTGCCCGTGTCGGCCGGCAAGGTCACGACATGATCGGCCGTCACCACCACGACTGTGGTTCCCCGCTTCTCGGCGCGCGGTAACGAAGCGATCGGCGGTCCTAAGGGGAGCTTGAGCGCGTACGTCAGCAGGGCATCGCCTGTTGCGTTCTTCGTGACCGTGGCGGGGGACGTCACCGACGGGGACGGCGTACCGCTGTTGGCGGGTCCCGGGTTTGACATCAGCTTGCCAGCCGGCCCCAGAACCGCAGCAGCGACCGCGAGGACGGCGGCGACAACACCGGTGGCACCCCACCCCACAGCGCGACGACGATTCCGGACCGATCGACCCCTCTGCAGAACCTGCGCGCTCAGATCGGGCATGGGCTCAACGTCAGCCTCGCGGCTGCGCAGCGTCTCGGTCAGCAGGCGCGTCAGCTCGTCTCTCATCGCGGTTCCTCCATCAGGGTGTTACGGGCACGGGGCTCGCCAGGCATCCGCTCGCGCAGTCGCGCCAACCCCCGGGACAGCTGGCTCTTCACGGTCCCAGCCGAGCATCCGAGCACCCGCGCGATCTCGGCCTCGCTGAGATCCTCATAGAACCGAAGGACGAGGACTGCTCTCTGCCGCGGACCCAGCGTGGCCAACAGCCGCCAGAGCTGGTCTCGCTCATCGACGTTGTGATCATCGCGAGCTGCGCGCTCGGTTGGCTCCACGCCAAGCTGTTCGCGTCGAGCCGGACGGCGCCACCACGACATCTGAGTGCGCGTCATGACCGTGCGCGTGTACGCCTCCAACGCGGCCCGATCCCGGATCCGGTCCCAGGAGAGGTAGACCTTGATCAGCGAGTTCTGCAGGAGATCCTCAGCCAGAGCATGGTCGCCGGTGAGGAGATAGGCGAAACGCAAGAGCGAGCCAGATCGGGCGTCAATGAATGCACCCAGATCTCGGTCCCGATCGACCATCTGCCAATCCCTCTGGGTCAAGTAGAAAGGCCTGCATGAGAAGGACGCGATTGGACTCTCGCGAGGTTGCACGGGCACGCAGTCAAATGACACGGGGTCAGACGACGTAGGGCGGCCGACCCGAAGGCCGACCGCCCTACGTCGTCTGAGCTGGCCGGTTCCACCGCCCCCGGGCAAGATGTCATTTCAGGAAGTCGGGCACATCCAGGTCGTCGTTGTCGTCGAAGGTGACCGTGCGCGGTGGCCTGGCTGCTGGCTCCTGCGCCTGCCCGGGCGCGGCCTCGGCCTGACCGCCGCCGGCCTGAACCTGCCGTGCAGGCTG
>JAYSQM010000041.1:0-25758 GCA_043721575.1 Phycicoccus sp. | reverse complement strand
AAGTGCCCGATCGAGCTTCGCCCGTACCCCCCGGGCATGCACGGCCGCGCGCGGACCAAGGACAGCGAGTACCTGCTGCAGATGCGTGAGAAGCAGAAGACTGCACGCATCTACGGCGTCCTGGAGAAACAGTTCCGCGGTTACTACGAGGAGGCGCACCGTCGCCCCGGCAAGACCGGCGAGAACCTGCTGCGCATCCTGGAGACCCGTCTGGACAACGTCGTGTACCGGGCCGGCTTCGCCGCGTCCCGTGACATGGCCCGCCAGCTGGTCCGTCACGGCCACTTCGTGGTCAACGGACACAAGGTGGACATCCCCAGCTTCCGGGTCTCCGAGCACGACATCATCGAGGTTCGTGGCAAGTCCGTGGAGATGACGCCCTTCGTCATCGCCCGCGCGCAGGCCGGCGAGCGCACCGTGCCGGCCTGGATTGAGGCCGTCCCGACACAGATGCGTATCCTCGTTCACTCCCTGCCCGCGCGTCAGGTTATCGACACCCAGGTCCAGGAGCAGCTGATCGTCGAGCTCTACTCCAAGAACTGAACACCTGTATGCCGGGTGGCAGGGCTTCCAGCCACCCGGCATACGGACTGTGACAGGGCTGCTTGCACGGACAGAGGTGCGAGCGCCGCGGGAGTCATGTCCCGCAGCATCACGAGGCGTCAAATAGCGGTCGCCCGTGGGAAGGAAAGAAACAGTGCTGATTGCACAGCGCCCCACCCTGAGCGAGGACGTCGTCTCCGACTCCCGCTCGCGGTTCGTCATCGAGCCACTCGAGCCCGGCTTCGGCTACACGCTCGGCAACTCCCTGCGTCGCACCCTGCTCTCGAGCATCCCGGGTGCCGCCGTCACGAGCATCCGCGTCGACGGCGTGCTGCACGAGTTCTCCACGATCCCCGGTGTCAAGGAGGACATCACTGAGATCATCCTCAACATCAAGGCTCTGGTCGTCTCCAGCGAGCACGACGAACCCGTCGTGATGTACCTGCGCAAGCAGGGTCCCGGTGCGGTCACCGCCGCCGACATCGCGCCGCCGGCTGGTGTCGAGGTGCACAACCCCGACCTGCACATTGCCACGCTCAACGGCAAGGGCAAGGTTGAGATGGAGCTCACCGTCGAGCGTGGTCGTGGCTATGTCTCTGCCCAGCAGAACAAGTCTGGTGACGCCGAGATCGGCCGCATTCCGGTCGACTCCATCTACTCGCCGGTGCTGTCCGTGACCTACAAGGTCGAGGCCACCCGGGTCGAGCAGCGGACCGACTTCGACAAGCTCATCGTCGACGTCGAGACCAAGAACTCGATGGCTCCCCGTGACGCCATGGCCTCCGCCGGGAAGACCCTGGTCGAGCTCTTCGGCCTGGCCCGCGAGCTCAATGTCGAGGCCGAGGGCATCGACATGGGCCCCTCGCCCACGGATGCTGCACTCGCCGCTGATCTTGCGCTGCCGATCGAGGACCTCGACCTGACCGTCCGGTCCTACAACTGTCTCAAGCGCGAGGGCATCCACACCGTGGGTGAGCTCCTTGGCCGCAGCGAGGCTGACCTGCTCGACATCCGCAACTTCGGTGCGAAGTCGATCGATGAGGTCAAGGCCAAGCTCGTGGGCATGGGCCTGCAACTCAAGGACAGCCCGCCCGGGTTCGACCCGAGCGCAATCGTCGACCGTTACGACGACGACGTGGATGACGACTCGGCGTTCGCCGAAGACGAGCAGTACTGACCGACTCATAAGCTGCGCGACTGGGCCGCTGAACGCGGAACGGTCAGAGACCAACAGGAGAACCACACATGCCCACGCCTACCAAGGGTCCCCGTCTCGGCGGCGGTCCGGCGCACGAGCGGCTGATCCTGGCCAACCTGGCCACGTCGCTGTTCGAGCACGACCAGATCACCACCACCGAGGCCAAGGCCAAGCGTCTGCGCCCACTCGCCGAGCGTCTGGTCACCTTCGCCAAACGCGGCGACCTGCACGCCCGTCGCCGCGTCCTCACGGTCGTTCGTGACAAGGGTGTCGTGCACCGTCTCTTCACCGAGATCGCGCCCGACATGGCGCAGCGTCCCGGCGGCTACACCCGCATCACCAAGATCGGTAACCGCAAGGGCGACAACGCCCCCATGGCCGTGATCGAGCTGGTGCGTGAGCCGCTCTCCCCCAAGAAGGCCACTGTGGCCGAAGCCGAGGCCGCGACGAAGCGCTCAGCCAAGGTCACGTCGGCAACCGAAGCCGTGCAGGCTCCGGCAGCTGAGGAGGCCGCGACGCTGGTCGAGGCCGACGCCACCGAGGTCGCGGCTCCCGTCGAGGTCGAGGCCACCGAGGTCGCGGCTCCCGTCGAGGTCGAGGCCACTGGCGGCGCGGTCCCCGGCGAGCACTCCGACGACGCGGCGCGATCCTGATCGTCTGACGGGACAGGGCTGTACAGCTAGCCTGCCGCTATGGACGACAACGAGCCCGCTGCCCCCGCTGGGGGTGGCGGGCTCGCGTCGTCGGTGCGCCTTCGCCTCGACTTCGGGTATGACGGGACCGCCTTCTCGGGATGGGCGATGCAGCCTGGCAAGCGCACCGTCGAGGACGAGCTCTCGGTTGCGCTCACGCTGATCCTGCGGGCCTCCGGGCCGGTCCGGCTCACGGTGGCCGGCCGCACGGATGCAGGGGTCCATGCCCGGGGCGCGGTGGCACATGCTGACGTCGACCCGACCGCACTGGCACGGCTGCCCGGACGTGCCCATCGCACCCCTGTCGAGGCCGCAGTCGCCCGGCTCAACGGTGTGTTGCCCAATGACATTGTCGTGCACGGCGTTTCGCTGGCACCTGAGGGTTTCCATGCGCGCTTCTCGGCCACCCAGCGCCGCTACCTCTACCGCATCTGCGACCAGCCGGCGCTCCTCGACCCGTTGCGCCGACACGACACCGTGGTCCACAAACGACCCCTGGACGTCGAGGCGATGGATGCCGCCGGTCACCACCTGTTGGGGCTGGCCGACTTCGCCGCCTTCTGCATGAAACGTGAGAGCGCCACCACCATCCGGACCCTGCTCGAGTACTCCTGGACGAGGGCTGCCGACGGCACGATCTGCGCGACCGTTGTGGCCGATGCGTTCTGCCGCTCGATGGTCCGCGCACTGGTAGGGGCGTTGATCCCTGTCGGCGAAGGACGCCAGCCGGTCGAGTGGCCGGCCCGGGTTCTCGTTGCAGGACGACGCCATCCGGCCGTTGTTGTGATGCCGTCACACGGGCTGAGTCTGGAGCAGGTCTCCTACCCCCCCGATGCTGAGCTGGGAAGACGCGCCGAGGAGTCGCGGATCAGGAGGGTCGTGGACAGGGACTGACTCAGAGTTGTGCGCGCCCGTGCGCAGAACTCTGAGTCAGCGCCTCATCGCGGCGTAGCCGGTGTAGTCGTGGATCGCGAGGCCCGCGTAGGTGGCGTAGGCGGCGGCACCGGACTCCACCTGGGCGAGCTGCACTTCCATCTGAGTACGCGTGAATCCGTAGTAGGTCTGCTTCCTGTCCACGGCGCTCGGACCGAGGTAGTTGGTCTCCTGCCCGATCCGGGCCGGCTTTCCGAGCGCGACGGCGGCGGCAAGCGCGGGCGCGGCGACGTCGAGGACTCCGTCGATTCCGGTCGCGTGGTTTCGGTACGCCATGATCGTCACCCCCGCGGTGCGCGCGATGATCTCGCGGTCCAGGGTCGACCCGGGACCGGCGCCGATCGTGTTGAACCAGAACGGGATGTCCGCCTCGATCGGCGTGCCGGGCCCAGCCGCGGAGACCATTGCGTCCAGCGTCGTGAGGTAGCGGCTGACGACCCCTGCGCGGTCGGTGTTCCATGGTGCGGCGGGATCGCCCGAGTAGGGCTCGATGTCCACGTGAACCCCGGTGAACAGTCTGGTCGAGAGGACCGGGATCAGCCAGTTGTCCACAACCCGCTGGGGGTCGTCCACCCACCCCGGGTCACCGCCGAGAGCATCGACCCGTATGCCGGCCGCCCGGGCCCGGGTGCTGAGGTCTCGCAGCGAAGCCAGCTGGGGCGAGGCCGTCACCTGCGGTGGGACGGAGACGAACAGCTGCGAGATCCCGCGCGCCGTGGCAAAGTCCACGGTCTTGGCGGCGTTGCTGAACGACCAGACCCACATCGCCGCAGGGCGGGTCGCCGCGTTGGCCGCGGTAGAGGCAACCAGGGTCACCGTCGTGCTCGCCAGGATCAGCACGGCACCGACCTTAGCGAGACGCTTCAGCAGGGCGGTGGCGGTACGAGACACGGCGAATCCTCCGGGGGGTGGGGCACTACGCCGAGCCTGCCGGTGGAACGGTCCCTGCCGGGCCGACTTGGTGAAGTCCTTACGCTTCCCTTCCACGTTCTTTAAGAAGATGACACGCGGTGCAGACCTACGTCACAGTGGTCCGTTGTGGGTCACCTCGAAGTCAGCGCCGTCAGCTTCTTCCTGCCCGACGGACGGCCTCTGCTGGACGGGGTCAGCCTGCGGGTCGGTGAGGGTGCCAAGGTCGCCCTGATCGGCCCCAACGGCAGCGGTAAGACGTCGTTGTCCCGGATCGTCAGCGGGGACCTGGCTGCGGCCGAGGGGGCTGTGACACGTAGCGGGGGGCTGGGGATCATGCGTCAGTTCGTCGGGTCCGTGCGCGACGACTCGAGCGTGCGCGACCTGCTGGTCAGTGTCGCACCGGCGGCCATCCGCGCTGCGGCGGCGGCTGTCGACCAAGCCGAGACGGCGATGCTGGAGGTAGACGACGAGCCCGCCCAGATGGCGTACGCACAGTCGCTGGCCGATTGGGCCGACGCCGGCGGATATGAGCACGAGACGCTCTGGGACGTCTGCACGGTCGCGGCGATCGGCATACCGTTCGAGCGGGCCCAGTGGCGCTCGGTACGCACGCTGTCCGGAGGAGAGCAGAAGCGGCTGGTGCTCGAGGCCCTGCTCCGCGGGCCCGAGGAGGTGCTCATGCTCGACGAACCCGACAACTACCTGGACGTGCCGGCCAAGCGCTGGCTCGAAGGGCAGCTCATCAACTCTCCCAAGACGGTGCTGTTCATCAGCCACGACCGTGAGCTGCTCGATCGGGTCGCCACGCGGATCGCCACGTTGGAGCCAGGTGCCGCCGGTTCGACGCTGTGGGTGCACGCCGGCCGTTTCTCGACCTACCACCAGGCCCGGACCGACCGGAACAGCAAGCTGGAGGAGCTGCGCCGCCGCTGGGACGAGGAGCACGCCAAGCTCAAGGCTCTGGTGATCATGTACCGCCAGAAGGCGTCGTACAACTCCGACATGGCGCCAAAGCTCCAGGCCGCCGAGACGCGGCTCCGCCGGTTCGAGCAAGTCGGGCCGCCCGAGCTGGTCCCGCACCAGCAGAACGTGCGGATGAGGCTCACCGGAGGGCGGACGGCCAAGCGGGCAGTCATCTCGGAGCGGCTCGAGCTGACCGGTCTGATGAAGCCGTTCGACCTGGAGATCTGGTACGGCGAGCGGGTCGCGGTCCTTGGCAGCAACGGATCAGGAAAGTCTCACTTCCTGAGGCTTCTGGCTGCTGGGGGCAGTGACCCGGCGCCGGAGCACCGTCCGGTCGGCGATGTGCAGCCGGTCGCCGTGGAGCACACCGGCATCGCCCGCCTGGGCTCACGGGTGCGTCCCGGATGGTTTGCCCAGACCCATCAGCATCCCGCGCTGTTGGGACGGACCTTGTTGGAGATCCTGCACCGAGGCGATGAACATCGCGGCGGCAAACCGCGAGAGGAGGCAGCCAGGGCGCTGGACCGCTATGAGCTGGCCCGTGCGTCGGAACAGACCTTCGAGTCGCTCTCCGGGGGCCAGCAGGCGCGGTTCCAGATCCTGCTGCTCGAGCTCAGCGGTGCCACGCTGCTGTTGCTCGACGAGCCCACCGACAACCTGGACCTGCACTCGGCCGAGGCGCTGGAGGAGGGGCTGGAGGCCTTTGACGGCACCGTCGTCGCGGTCACCCACGACCGATGGTTCGCCAAGGGCTTCGACCGCTATCTCGTCTTCGGCCAGGATGGATCGGTCTACGAGTCCGCCGAACCGGTGTGGGACGCGGGCAGGGTGGCGCGCGAGCGCTAGCTGCTGTTGCGCCCCACGCCCGTGGGCACGGGGTCGCAACGCTCGCGTGCTGCAAGAAATTACAGAAACTTGCGGTCGACCACTAGCGCACGAGCCCCCGACGGTCGTAGCGTCCAGGTGATGAGCGGCCCTGTTGTCGCTCCGGAAGCCTTGAGGAGCCACCGTGGCCCGTCCCTCGTCCTTCGCCGCCGCCGTCGCGGCCACTGCCATAGCCGTGGT
The DNA here is from genome assembly GCA_043721575.1 of Phycicoccus sp. Classification (GTDB taxonomy): domain Bacteria; phylum Actinomycetota; class Actinomycetes; order Actinomycetales; family Dermatophilaceae; genus UBA4719. The sequence continues at coordinate 19,452 of JAYSQM010000041.1, read as the reverse complement.
CGGCGCAATGGTGCCAGTGACTTTGGCGCTCACCGCGCAGGCGGCCGGTGCCCCGCGGACGGCCACGCTTGTCGGTTCGCTGCAGAGCGAGGTCGGCTGTCCGGCGGACTGGGCGCCCGACTGCGCCGCCTCCGAGCTGACCCGCGAGGGCGACAGCACGCGATACAGCAAGGAGCTCGATGTGCCGGCCGGCACCTACGAGTTCAAGGTGGCCATCAACAAGACTTGGGGCGAGAGCTACGGCGCGGGCGGCTCGAAGACGGGGGCGAACATCCCCTTGGTCCTGCTGGGGCCGGCCAGGCTGAAGTTCTCCTACGACGACGTCACGCACAAGATCGGTGTGGCCCCGACCGACCTGCCCGGAGCGGCGACGGCTGCGGACAAAGCGCTTGCGGGCTCGAGTCTGCGCTCGCCGCTGACCCGTGAGCAGTTCTACTTCCTGATGACCGACCGCTTCGCGAACGGCTCGACGGCCAACGACGCGGGCGGGCTGACCGGCTCGCGGCTCGAGACCGGCTTCGACCCGACCGACAAGGGCTTCTACCACGGCGGCGACCTGGCGGGCGTGACGCAGAAGCTGGACTACATCAAGTCCCTTGGCACGACGGCGATCTGGCTGACGCCGACGTTCAAGAACCGGCCCGTCCAAGGGACCGGGGCTGGCGCGAGCGCCGGCTACCACGGCTACTGGATCACCGACTTCACCCAGATCGACCCCCACCTGGGCACCAACGCCGAGATGAAGTCGCTGATCGACGCGGCGCACGCCAAGGGGATGAAGGTCTTCTTCGACATCATCACCAACCACACCGCGGACGTCATCGACTACCAGGGCGGGCAGCACGCCTACGTGTCGAAACAGACCAGCCCGTACAAGGACGCCAGCGGCCAGGTCTTCGACGACAAGGCGTATGCCGGTGGGAACACCTTCCCGACGCTGGACCCGGCTACGTCGTTCCCCTACAAACCGATCTTCCGGACCGAGGCGGACAAGACGGTCAAGGTGCCGGCCTGGTTGAACGACCCGACCGTGTACCACAACCGGGGGGACTCGACCTTCGCCGGCGAGTCCTCGGAGTACGGCGACTTCTCGGGCCTCGACGACCTCTTCACCGAGCAGCCAAAGGTCGTCAATGGGATGACCGACATCTACAAGAAGTGGGTCGACTTCGGCATCGACGGGTTCCGGATCGACACCGTCAAACACGTGAACACGGCCTTCTGGCAGAAGTTCTCGCCGGCGATACTGGCCGAGGCCAAGGCCCAGGGCAAACCTGACTTCTTCATGTTCGGTGAGGTGTACGACGGCAGCCCGGCGGTCATGAGCCAGTACACGACCACCGCCAAGCTGCCGGCCACGCTCGACTTCGGCTTCCAGGGCAAGGCACTCGCGTTCGCGCAGGGCAAGCCGACGACCGGACTGCGCGACCTCTACGCGGCCGACGACTACTACACCGACACGGACTCCAACGCCTACGAGCTGCCGACCTTCCTCGGCAACCACGACATGGGCCGGGTCGCCATGATGCTGAAGGGATCCGGCAGCACTGGCAACGACCTGTTGGCACGCACCAAGTTGGCCAACGACCTGATGTTCCTCACCCGGGGGCAGCCGGTGGTCTACTACGGCGACGAGCAGGGGTTCATCGGCGCAGGTGGCGACAAGGACGCTCGCCAGGACATGTTCGCGACGAAGGTGGGCCAGTATGCCGCCGAAGACATCCTCGGCGGGACTTCGGGCAGCCAGGACCGTTACGACACGAAAGTCCCTCTCTACCAACAGATCTCGGCGTTGTCCAAGCTGAGAGCAGCCAATCCTGGTTTGGCCGATGGTGCCCAGATCCACCGCTACGCATCCGATGGGGCTGGTATTTATGCGTTCAGCCGCGTCGACGCGGCATCGGGCACGGAGTACCTCGTCGTGGCCAACAACGCGGCCACGGCCATGAGCGCCACGTTTGAGACCTACGGCCAGAACGCGAAGTTCGCCCCGATCTTCGGTGGCGCAACGGAGCTCAGGTCCGGCAAGGACATGCGGGTGACCGCCAGCGTGCCGGCACTGTCGGTGTCAGTGTGGAAGGCCCAGAACCGGATCCAGCAGCGCACTTCCGCACCGACGACTTGGCTCACCTCACCACAGCCCGGAGCGGTTGTCGGGGGTCGGGCCGAGGTCACAGCCGCCTTGACCGAGAACGCCTTTGCCCAGGTCACCTTCGCTGCGCGCCCGGTCGGGACGAGCAGCTGGCGCGTCATGGGCACCGACGACAACGCCCCGTACCGCGTCTTTGACGATGTCAGCGGCCTGGCCAGGGGCACGCTTCTGGAGTACCGCGCGATCACAAGGGACAACAGCGGCAACGTGTCGGCCGCCTCGTCGTACGGCGTCGTGGGCGACCCGGCGCCCGCTGGTGGTGGTGGCGGCGGGGGCGTCGGGCCGGTCACCCAGCCCGACAACGTCAGCGTGCCCGGAAGCCACAACTCGGAGATGGGCTGCCCGGGCGACTGGCAGCCGGACTGCGCGCAGGCGCAGCTGGCTCTGGACGCCACGGACCAGATCTGGAAGGGCAAGTTTGCCGCCATCCCGGCCGGTGACTACGAGTACAAGGCCGCGATCAACAAGAAATGGGACGAGAACTACGGCGCCGGCGCAGTCAAGGGTGGCAGCAACATCGGCTACAAGGCCCCTGGTGGTGACGTGACCTTCTACTACGACCACGCGACCCACTGGGCCACGAGCGACGCCCAGGGGCCGATCATCACGGCGCCGGGCTCCTTCCAGAGCAAGCTCGGCTGCCCGGGTGACTGGTTGCCGGGCTGCATGCGGCCCTGGCTGCAGGACCCGGACGGTGACGGCACCTACACCTGGTCCACCGACCAGATCCCTGCTGGCAGCTATGAGTTCAAGGTTGCCCACGCTCTGGGCTGGAAGGAGAGCTATGGCGACAACGGCAACAATGTCGCACTCACCGTCCCCTCGGCAGGTTCGGTCGTGACCATCTCCTACGTTCTCGCGACGCACCAGATCAGCACCAAGATCTCCAGGGCGGGCGCAGCGCCTGACCTGTTGAAGTCCAAGGCGTTCTGGGTGGGCAAGGACCTGGTGGCGTGGCCGGCAACGGCGGTGCCGACCGAGGCGAACCTGGCGCTGCTGCACTGGCGCCTGCACTGGTCGCCCACAGGTGGGCTGGCGCTCGACGCCGAGTCCGTGACCGGGGGCTCTGTCGCCGACCTCACCTACGACGCTGCGGGGCTGCCCGCAGAGGTGATGGCTGCGCATCCCGAGCTCAAGGGCTACCTTGCCCTGCGACTCAACAGGATGACTGCCAAGCAAGCCGGCTCGATCCTGCAGGGTCAGGTCGCCGTTGCCCTGTATGACGACCTGGGCCGGCTGCTCGATGCGTCCGGCGTGCAGACGCCGGGCGTCCTGGACGACCTCTATGGCTCCGCGGCATCGCGCACGTACGGGGTTGCCTGGGACGGTCGGGCGCCGTCATTCACTTTGTGGGCCCCAACCGCACAGAAGGTGTCGGTGCTGCTGTGGCCGGCCTCGGCGGGAGCCGACGCTCCGGCCAGCCAGGCCACCCGGGTCCTGATGACCCGTCGCTCGGACGGGTCATGGGGAGTGGAAGCGGGCCCGCAGTGGCGAGGCGCGCGATACCTGTTCGAGGTCGTGGTCTTTGCATCCACCACCGGCAAGGTGGAGACGAACCTGGTCACCGACCCGTACTCCGCCGCGTTGACTCTGAACTCCACCCGTTCGGTGGCCGTGGACCTCGCTGACCCGGCGCTGAAACCCGCTGTGTGGCAAGGCAGCTCGGGTCCCGCGCTCAAGCAGCGTGTCGACCAGACGATCTACGAGCTGCAGGTGCGTGACTTCTCGGTGAGCGACCGGACGGTCCCCGCCGCACACCGCGGCTCGTACCTCGCGTTCGCCGACGACGGCAACGGCACCAGGCACCTGAAGGCGCTGGCAGCCGCGGGGCTCAACACCGTCCACCTGCTGCCGACGTTCGACATTGCCTCGATCGAGGAGGACCCGGCCAAGCAGCTCAAGCCGAACTGCGACCTGTCGTCCTATCCGCCGGACAGCGACCAGCAGCAGAAGTGCGTGACGGCCGTCGCGGGCAAGGACGCGTTCAACTGGGGTTATGACCCTTGGCATTGGATGGCTCCCGAGGGCTCCTACGCCTCGAGCGCGACTGCGGCTGATGGCGGCTCGCGGGTGGCGGAGTTCCGCACGATGGTCGGCGGCCTGCATGCCGATGGCCTGCGGGTGGTGCTGGACCAGGTGTTCAACCACACTCCGACCAGCGGTCAGGCCGACACCTCGGTGCTGGACAAGGTGGTGCCCGGCTACTACCAGCGGCTGAACGCCACCGGCGTCGTCGAGACGTCGACCTGCTGCCAGAACATCGCCACGGAGCACGCGATGGCGCAGAAGATCATGGTCGACTCTGTGGTCTCCTGGGCCCGGAACTACCACGTCGACGGCTTCCGCTTCGACCTCATGGGCCACCACAGCAAGGCCAACATGCTGGCGATCCGCGCGGCCCTCGATGCGTTGACCGTCAAGGGTGACGGCGTCGACGGCAAGGGCGTCACGCTCTACGGCGAGGGGTGGAACTTCGGCGAGGTCGCGAACAACGCGCTGTTCACGCAGGCGGCTCAGGGCAACCTCGGCGGCACCGGCATCGCCACCTTCTCCGACCGGCTCCGTGACGGGGTGCGTGGCGGTGGACCCTTCGATGCGGACCCGCGCAAGCAGGGCTTCGGCAGCGGCGAGGCGACCGACCCCAATGGTGCTCCAGTCAACTCGGGCGCGACCGCGTCGCTGGCTCACGACACCGACCTCGTCCAGCTGGGCCTGGCCGGCAACCTGCGGTCATTCTCCTTCAAGAACAATGCTTCTGGGGCCGTGGTCCGCGGCGACCTGGTCGACTACAACGGCTCGCCGGCGGGCTATGCGGATCAGCCGGACGAGATCATCACCTATGTCGACGCCCACGACAACGAGACGCTGTGGGACTCTTTGACGTTCAAGCTGCCGGTGGCGACCTCGATGGCGGATCGCGTCCGGATGAACACCTTGTCGCTGGCCGCGACCGCGCTGAGCCAGACGCCGTCGTTCTGGCACGCGGGCGCCGACCTGTTGCGCAGCAAGAGCCTGGACCGCAACAGCTATAACAGCGGTGACTGGTTCAACACCCTCGACTGGACCGGCGCAGACAACGGCTTCGGCCACGGTCTGCCGCCTGAGGGCGACAACGGGGCGAAATGGACCTACATGAAACCGCTGCTGGCCAACCGGGCGCTCAAGCCGTCGGCTGCGGACGTGCAGTCCGCGACGGCCCAGGCGCAGGACCTGCTCAAGCTGCGCTTCTCCTCGCCGCTGTTCCGCCTCGGCTCGGCGGACGCGATCAACGCCAAGGTGACCTTCCCGGTGTCGGGCAGCGTGGATGCGCGCCAGGGTGTGATCGTGATGCGGGTGGACGACACCGTCGGCGCCGATGTCGACCGTGCCCTCAAGGGCCTGGTCGTGGTGTTCAACGGCTCGGCCGCCGCGGTGGACCAGAAGCTGCCCGGTATGGCGGGTGCGAACCTCATGCTCTCGCCCGTGCAGTCCGCGGGTGCGGACGCCGTGGTCAAGGCGTCGCGGTGGGACAGCTCGACATCGACGCTGAGCGTCCCTGCGAGGACGGTGGCGGTGTTCGTCCAGCGCTGATCGCCCGACCTCATTCGGGCGGGCGGTCGACCGGGAGGGGGCAGAGGTAGACCGAGACCCGTTTTGCGCTGGGATTGCCCGCTCCGACACGTCGGTAACGTTCCAGGACCTCGACCAGGTCCGCGCGCAAGGCCGCCAGCTGTCCGTCCGTGACCTGGACGAGGTGGTCCGAGAGTCCGACCTGCTCGCGCCAAGGAACGGGCCATTGGCCCTGGGTGTCCAGCCACTGCTCAGCCCGGTCGGTGAAGTGTTGCAGGTAGTCGCGGGCGAGCCATGCCAGCGCGGCCTCGGCGTCCGCGTCGTCCGTATCGCCGACGGGCCCCTCATCGCGAGGTCGGGACTCGGTGCTGGCGCTCCAGAGCCGGCGCCGACCGCTTCCCTTACCGGCGTCGACCACCAGAGCCACCTGCGCAAGCTTGCGCAGGTGATAGCTCGTGGCCCCACTGTTGGTCTGCAGAACGGCCGCCAGCGTCGTAGCCGTGGCAGGGCCAATGACTCGCAGCTCGGCCAGCAGACGGGACCGCAGCGGGTGGGCGAGCATCGCCAGAGCCGGGCGGTCGAGGTGGACGATGGGAGCCGGAAAGTCGCTCATGTGTGCACACTAATCATGCACACTTCCTTTGCACAAGTGCACTGCCCAACGCCAAAAGTGACTTGTTTCGTGCTCGGGGCTGGCCCGTTCGAGCTGATTTTGCGGGACGTGGGGACGCCGGTATCGTTACACCTCGTTGTGCGAACTGCGGCCTCATGGTCGCGAACCCCGCTCTGTTGGGGAAACGCACCACCACCACAGTCGCACCAGAGTCGCAACACCACATTCACTGAATGGTTACCCCTGGTTGCACAGTCACGAGAGAACGAAGGCTTATCCGTGCGTACGTACACCCCCAAGGCCGGCGAGGTCGAGCGCCAATGGCTCGTCATCGACGCCACCGACGTCGTCCTCGGCCGTCTGGCCAGCCAGACCGCTATCCTCCTGCGGGGCAAGCACAAGGCGACTTTCGCACCGCACGTTGACGGCGGCGACTTCGTCATCATCATCAACGCCGACAAGGTTGCCCTGACCGGCAGCAAGCTGGTGCAGAAGAAGGCCTACCACCACTCGGGCTTCCCGGGTGGGCTCAAGGCCACCTCGTACCAGGACCTGCTCGCCAAGCAGCCCGCGAAGGCGGTCGAGAAGGCCGTCCGCGGCATGCTTCCCAAGAGCTCCCTCGCCCGCCAGCAGCTGAGCAAGCTGAAGGTCTACGCAGGAGACGTGCACCCGCACCAGTCGCAGAAGCCGGTGCCGTTCGAGATCACACAGGTCGCGCAGTAGTACCTCGGCCCGCCAGGCTGAACCAACAACCGAGCAGGCTGAACCATGAGCAGACAGAGCAACGAGGAGAACCGTGGCTGACACCACTTCCGCCGTCGACACAGACGTTGTCGAGGGCGAAGAGCAAGAGCTCACCGAGTACACCAGCGAGTCCGAGGCCCCCGTGGTCGAAGCCCGCAAGCCGGCGGCTTCGGGCCCCGGTGCCGCGACCGGACGTCGCAAGCAGGCCATTGCCCGCGTGCGCATCGTCCCGGGCAGCGGTCAGTGGAAGATCAACAACCGCACCCTGGACGAGTACTTCCCCAACAAGGTGCACCAGCAGATCGTGAACGAGCCCTTCAAGGTGCTCGACCTCGATGGCTCCTACGACGTGCTCGTGCGGGTGCATGGCGGTGGACCCTCTGGCCAGGCCGGCGCGGTGCGTCTTGGCGTTGCCCGCTCGCTGAACGGGGTTGACGAGGACCTGAACCGTCCCGCACTGAAGAAGGCCGGCTTCCTGACCCGTGACGCAAGGGTCCCGGAGCGTAAGAAGGCTGGCCTGAAGAAGGCCCGCAAGGCACCTCAGTACAGCAAGCGCTGACCCAGCGTCACCTCCCGCCAGTGGCGGCTTCGAACCCGGCGACGCCCGGGTTTCGAGGCCGCCACTGGCGTGTCCGTGGGCTTGGGGGAGTAGGTTCCCTGAGATGCCCCGCACGCCGCGCACCAGTATGCCGAGCGTGGACCGGCCGACCTTGACTGCACCGAAAGGCTCACACCCTATGGCTGCTCGACTCTTTGGTACCGATGGCGTCCGTGGTCTGGCGAACAAGGATCTGACCGCCGAGCTCGCCCTTGACCTGTCGGTGGCCGCAGCCCACGTGCTGGGTGAGGTCGGTGCCTTCGAAGGGCATCGACCGAGGGCCATCGTGGGCCGGGATCCCCGGGTGTCAGGGGAGTTCCTGGCCGCCGCGACCATCGCGGGCTTGGCTTCCGCAGGTGTCGATGTCCTGGACGCAGGCGTGCTGCCGACTCCGGCCATCGCGTTTCTGGTCGCCGACAGTGGCGCCGACCTGGGCGCCATGCTCTCGGCGTCCCACAACGCGATGCCCGACAACGGCATCAAGTTCTTCGCGCGGGGGGGTCACAAACTGGCCGACGAGCTCGAGGATGCGATCGAGGCACGGCTGAACGAGCCCTGGGATCGGCCCACCGGATCGGACGTGGGCCGGGTGCGTCCGTTGGTGGACGGACCTGCCCGGTACATCGCACACCTGCTGGCCGCTCTGCCGCACCGTCTGGACGGACTGCACGTGGTCCTGGATGCGGCGCACGGCGCTGCCAGCGAGGTTGCTCCGGAAGCCTTCCGTCAGGCCGGTGCCCAGGTGACGGTCATCGGCTGCGAGCCCGACGGTCTCAACATCAACGACGGATACGGCTCCACCCATCTGGAGAACCTCCAGAAGGTTGTGGTCGAGGCTGGAGCCGACCTTGGCATCGCCCTGGACGGCGACGCAGACCGTTGCCTTGCCGTGGACGGTCGTGGCGTCGATGTCGACGGGGACCAGATCATGGCCATCCTGTCGCTGGCCATGCGTGAGCGGGGCGTGCTCGCCCAGGACACCCTGGTCGCCACCGTCATGAGCAATCTGGGCATGCTGCAGGCGCTTGAGCGTGAGGGCGTTGTGGTCAGGCAGACCGCTGTGGGTGACCGCTACGTTCTGGAGGAGATGAAGTCGGGCGCCTTCTCCCTGGGCGGCGAGCAGTCCGGCCACGTCATCTTCCTCGACCACGGAACCACAGGTGACGGAACGATGACCGGGCTCATGCTCGCCTCACGCGTCGCGCAGACAGGCCGTTCACTGGAGGATCTGGCCGCCGTCATGAAGCGGCTGCCGCAGGTGCTGATCAACGTCAGGGGCGTGGACAAGAGCCGGGTCGAAGCCAACGAGGCGGTGCAGTGCGAGGTTCGTGCCGCTGAGGCCGAGCTCGACGGGGTTGGTCGGGTGCTCCTGCGCAAGTCCGGCACCGAGCCCTTGGTGCGGGTCATGGTCGAGGCCGACGATGCTGCACGCGCCCAGGCAGTGGCTCAGCGGCTGGCCGACGTGGTGGCAAGGCACCTGGCCCTCTGAGGCGTCGACCGGGATCGGGGCTGGTCAGCCGAGCACGGTGACGTGGTCCCCGACCTGCACCATGCCCTGGCCAGTAGGGATCAGGTTCATCCCGAACCACGTCTGGCCGTCCCAGCGCCGATAGCGGGCCAGCGTGCGGATCGGCTCCTTGCCGGTGCTCAGATCCTGTGGGTTCACCGTGGTCATCACGCACCGGGCGCACGGCTTGGCGGTGCGGAACTCGACGTCGCCGATGCGTATGCGCTTCCAACGGTCCTCTGCAAACGCCTCCCCGACGCCCTCAATGACGACGTTGGGTCGGAAACGCTGCATCGGCAACGGTTCTGGAGCGGTCTCGCCACGCTCGAGCGCTGTCTCGACGATCCATTGGTTCAGTCGGCGCAGGGACGCCGTGGTGGTCAACAGAAGGGGATAGCCGTCGGCGAAGCCGGTGCTGTCGGTCGGACGGCTGAACTCCGGATTGAGGCGCCGACGGGTCGGGTCGTCGCACCACATCAGCCGCACGTCGTCCCGGCCGATCGCCGTCCTGACCCATGAATCGCCCTCGGCGCCGACGGGCACGGCCTGTAGGTCGTGCTTGTGCACGCGGACAGGCACGAGCTCCCCGACCGGAGTGGCGAGCCGTAGCCCGGGCAGGTCCGGGTGGGTGAGCACCAGGTCCTCGGTGACGTCCGCGGTTGCGGGGGTGTCCGCGGTGATGGTGAACAGTCGCTGGTCGGTGCGCGCCGAGACAAGCACGTGGTCGGCGTCCACAACCATCCATCGGCGGTCCCCGGCCAGACCCCAAGGCTCGACCTGGGCATGCTGGACGGGGCGGATGGCAGTGCTCTTGACCGGGTGGATGTTCAGGCCAGAGACGATCATGGGTCGATCCTGCCAGCGTCGGGCAGGCACTGAACCCACCGGGTGCCCGACCCGGACCAGAACGTCCGCCAACCGGTCAGGCGAGGCCGGCGGGTGCGTTTGCCGTCTTTGGTCGGCAGACGTCCCGGGGAGGTGGGGCGACGAGATCAGCCGAGGTCGAGGCCGACCGAGGCGACGATGCGCGCTCGGCCGTTCCTGAGGGCGTAGGTGGCGCCGACCACTGCGAGGCGACCGGTTGCAATACGGTCCGCGACCAGGCTGGAGCGCTCGGTCAGCAGGCCAAGAGTATGTCGCACGTGCTCCGCCTCGATCTCGTCCGCAGTCGACATACCGGCCTGGTGCGCGGCGAGGACGCTGGGGGTGACGCGTTCGACGATGTCGCGGATGTAGCCACCTGGCAGTACCCCGCTCTCGACCGCCGCGATCGTGGCTGCGACGGCGCCGCACGAGTCGTGTCCGAGGATCACGATCAGCGGGATGTCCAGGACGCTGACGCCGAACTCGATCGAGCCGAGGACGCCGGCGTCGATTACGTGGCCTGCGGTGCGGACGACGAAGAGGTCCCCGAGACCGCGGTCGAAGATGATCTCGGCGGCCACGCGTGAGTCCGCACAGCCGAAGAAGACGGCGAATGGCGTCTGGCCATCGACCAAGCTGTCACGGCGGGCGGCGTCCTGGTTGGGGTGTGAGTGCTCGCCGGCGACGAACCGATCGTTGCCGCGGGCGAGCTTGGCCCAGGCTTCGGCCGGGGTTCCCGGTCGCAAGGGCCTTCCCGGCCCGATCTCGTTCACAGCCCTGGCCGCTTGTTGATGCTCATCGCGAGGGGTTTGATCGTCTCGGCGAAGAAGTCGTTGCCCTTGTCGTCAACGACGATGAAGGCAGGGAAGTCGTGGACCTCGATCTTCCAGATAGCCTCCATGCCGAGCTCCGGATACTCAAGGACCGCAACGGACTTGATGCAGTCCTGGGCGAGTCGGGCGGCCGGGCCACCGATAGAGCCGAGATAGAAGCCTCCGTATGCCGCGCACGCGGACGTCACCTGGCCCGAGCGGTTGCCCTTGGCCAGCATGACCATCGAGCCGCCGGCAGCCTGGAACTGCTCGACGTAGGAGTCCATGCGTCCCGCCGTCGTGGGGCCGAAGGAGCCACTGGCATAGCCCTCAGGTGTCTTGGCCGGACCGGCGTAGTAGACGGCGTGGTCCTTGAGGTACTGCGGCATCGGCTGACCCGCGTCGAGCAGGTCCTTGATCTTGGCGTGGGCGAGGTCGCGGGCCACGACAAGTGGGCCGGTCAGCGAAAGACGTGTCATCACCGGGTATTTCGTCAGCTCGGCGCGGATCTCGTCCATCGGACGGGTGAGGTCGATCTGGACCACATCACCCGTCGAGGCGTCCGACCCGAGGTGCTCGTGAGTGGTCTCGGGCAGGAAGCGCGCGGGGTCGGTCTCGAGCGATTCGATGAACACGCCCTTCGGCGTGATCTTGCCGAGAACCTGACGGTCGGCCGAGCAGGAGACGGCGATCGCGATCGGCAGCGAGGCGCCGTGGCGGGGGAGCCTGATCACCCGGACGTCGTGGCAGAAGTACTTGCCGCCGAACTGGGCGCCGATGCCGAAGTTGCGGGTCAGCTCGAGCACCTGCTCCTCGAGCTCGACGTCCCTGAATCCTCGAGCCGTGACCGCCGATCCTTCGCGAGGCAGGTCGTCGAGGTACTTCGCGCTGGCGTATTTGGCTGTCTTCAAAGCGAACTCGGCGCTGGTGCCACCGATGACGATGGCCAGGTGGTAGGGCGGGCAGGCCGATGTGCCGAGCAAGCGCAGCTTCTCGTCGAGGAAGGCGAGCATGCTCTCGGGGTTCAGGACGGCCTTGGTCTCCTGGTACAGGTAGGACTTGTTCGCCGAGCCGCCACCCTTGGCCATGAACAGGAACTTGTACGTCGTCTCGTGGCCGGCCGCGGTGTCGGCATACAGCTCGATCTGGGCGGGGAGGTTGGACCCGGTGTTCTTCTCGTCCCACGTCGTGATCGGCGCCATCTGGGAGTACCGCAGGTTGAGCCGCGTGTACGCGTCGTAGACGCCCCGGGCGATGGCTGACTCGTCCCCACCCTCGGTGAGCACCTGTTGGCCGCGCTTGCCCATGACGATCGCGGTGCCGGTGTCCTGGCACATCGGCAGGACACCTCCTGCGGCGATGTTGGCGTTCTTGAGTAGGTCGAGGGCCACGAACTTGTCGTTGTCGCTGGCCTCCGGGTCATCGATGATGTTGCGCAGCTGGGTCAGGTGCGCGGGGCGCAGGTAGTGCGCGATGTCATGCATCGCCGTCTCGGTCAACAACCGAAGCGCCTCGGGCGACACCTCGAGGAACTCTCGCCCGTCCGGGCCTTCGAACGTCCGCACGCCCTCGCTGGTCAACAGCCGGTATGCCGTGTTGTCGGCTCCCAGGGGAAGCAGGTCTTCGTACTCGAACTCGGGCACCGTCGCTCCTTTGACAATCACACGCTTGAACGCCGCAAGCTGCTGGGTCAGTCCTGGCCCGCGGTCGGCTCCAGCGTAGGACCTGGCTGCCGGTGGCGTGCGCAACAGCGGGGCGGGGAACGCCATGGCCACGCTCTCGGCCTACGCCTGTGTCCTTAGGACATTGCGAGCTCGGACCGGTGCGGTGGGTCGGACCCGGCGCGCGAGACCGTGATCGCCGCGCAGGCCAGCGCGCGGTCCACCGCGGGTCGGACGTCTGCGAGCGAGGCGGAGCGCAGTCGCTCACGAGCCTGGATGCCACCCAGGAGCCCGGCATCCAGGAGCCCTGAAAGCAGGCCGGCCATGAAGGAGTCTCCGGCGCCGACGGTGTCGACGACGCGGGCGACGGGCGCCTCAACGCTGGTGAGTTCGCCGGTGATGCTGAGCCCGACCAGAGCGCCGCTGCCCCCACGCGTCACGACCGTCAGCGCGGGACCCAGCTGCCCCCATAGTCGCAGAACATCGGAGATCGGTATTCCGTCGTACAGCCAGGCAATGTCTTCGTCGCTGGCCTTGACCACGTCGCTGAGCCCGATGAGCGCTTCGATCTTGGCGCGGACCTCATGCGGGTCACCCATCATGGAAGGGCGCGCGTTCGGGTCGTAGGAGATGGTGGCGCTCCGACGTGCGCTCTGGAGCGTCGTCAGGACGGCGGAGGCGCCGGGCTCGAGGGTTGCGGCGATGGAGCCGGTGTGGACGTGTGCCAGCCCCTCGAGCGGCTGGCGCCCGGTCAGCTCCCAGGCCAGGTCAAAGCTGTATGTCGCCGCACCGGTCGCGTCCAGCGTCGATGTGGCCACCGACGTCGGCCGCTCTCCGACGCTGCCTTCGGTCAGCGAGATCCCTTCATTTTCAAGGTGGCTGGTGATCCTGGCGCCTCGTTCGTCGTGGCCGACCAGGGTGGCGAACGTGATGTCGTGGCCGAGGCGGGCAAGACCGACGGCCACGTTGGCCGGGCTGCCCCCGACATGTTCTTGGGCTGAGCCGTCAGGGCGCTGGACGAGGTCGATCAGCGACTCGCCGATGACCAGTGCGCGCGTGCCCATCTGCGATCAGCCCTTTGAGCGCGCGTTGTCGAAGTCGATCGCGTGCAGCTCTGCGAGGAGGTTCTCTTCGGACATGTGGGCATCCTCCGGCTCAGGGGTGGGCGGCAAGACGACTCTAACGGCGCGGGATGGGAAGTCGCGGGCCCCAGCGCCAGGGGGCGGTTCGTCATACAGGTTGGTCGTCAGCGACCATGGGAGGGTGAGTACGACGAGTGCCCCTGACACCGTGCCAGCCCCGGCCAGGCAGCCGCCCGCCGCACGCCGTGGCTTCGGCAGCCTGCGCAGCATGGTCATCTCGATGGTCGTGATCCTGGCGGCGGTGGTGGCCTGGACGGCCATGGTGCCGCGGGTCAAGGAGATCAGCCAGCCGGCGGTCGATGTCACCTCGGTGGCCAGGCAGGTGCGCCAGGAGACCTCGTGGGCGATCTCCCAGCCGCAGCTCCCTGCTGGTTGGAAGGCCACCAACGTGCGCTTCACCACGGCCGGCGACGGGGTCAGAACCTGGCATGCGGGCTACCTCTCGCCCGAAGGCAACTACGTCTCGATCGACCAGACCACTGTCACCGGCGCCACGGAGGTGTGGGTCACGGCCCATACCTCGGGCGGTCAGGCCGAGGGCACGTTGTCCGCTGCCGGGACGATGTGGCAGAAGCTCAGCTCCCGTGACACCGTGCAGCGCAGTCTGGTGTCGAGGGGCTCGGGCGCGAGCGAGCTGACCACCGTCCTGAGCGGGACGGCGCCGTACACCCAGCTCGCGCAGTTTGCTGAGGCGCTTCAGCCGGTGCCTGCGCGCTGAAGCGGCCGGCTCAGTCCCGTGAGTTGACAGGGTCCAGCCCAGTCCCGCGAGCTGACGGCCCGGCTCAGTCCTGGGTGGTGAGCTTGGCCTCGGCCCCGTCGAGCCACGTGCTGCAGTGGGACGCCAGCGACTCCCCCCGCTGCCAGAGGGTCATGCTGTGCTCGAGCCCGATCTGGCCGCCTTCGAGCTGGGCGACGATCGAGATCAGCTCGTCGCGAGCCTGCTCGTAGGTCAGGTTCGCGATGTCCGGGAAGTCGGCTGTCTTCGAGAACGGGGTCTCGGGGTCCTTGGCTGCCACCCGTTCACCCTACGACCGTTGGCTGACGGGGCGGACCCCGAAGTCGCCTCGGGCGACTCGCACCCTCAGCAGCTCGTCGGCGTCGACGTCCACGCGATCCATCACGATCCGGCCGTCGGCATGCTGTACGACAGCGTACCCACGTTCGAGCGTGGCCAGCGGCGACAGCGCCCGAACCTGCGCGCGCAGGTGGTCGATCTGGTCACCAGCGCGGTGCACGTTGGCGCGGACGCGCCGTCGAGCCCGGTCCGTGAGGGCGTCCAGCTCCTGCCTTCGGGCGGTGATCATGGCCCGCGGATCGGCCATGACCGGCCGCGTCCGCAAGGAGACCAGGAGGCGACGTTCGCTGTGCACCCGCGAGGTGAGCGCGCGGCATACCCGCAGGCGCGTCTGCTCGATCGCGGCCCGTTGCTCGATGACATCGGGGACGATTCGTTTGGCCGCGTCGGTCGGGGTCGAGGCGCGCACGTCGGCGACGAAGTCGAGCAGGGGGGTGTCGACATCGTGGCCGATGGCGCTCACGACCGGGGTGACGGCTTCGGCGACAGCTCTGACCAGGGCCTCGTTGCTGAACGGGAGCAGGTCCTCGAATGAGCCGCCGCCCCGGGTGATCACGATGACATCCACACTGCGATCGGCATCGAGCTCCCTGAGTGCGGCACTGACCTCGGGCACCGTATTGGGCCCCTGGACCGAGACCGCTCGGATCTCGAACTGGACTGCAGGCCAACGTCGTCGGGCGTTCTCGACGACGTCCTTCTCGGCGGCGCTCGCCCGACCGCAGATCAGCCCGACCTTGCGGGGCAGGAAGGGCAGCGGGCGTTTGCGGTCGCTGTCGAACAACCCTTCGGCCGCCAGAACCCCCTTGAGGTGCTCGAGCCTGGCGAGCAGCTCGCCCACCCCGACCGGGCGTATCTGGCGGGCGTCGAGGTGCAACGTGCCGCGTTTGGTCCAGAATGCGGGCTTGGCCTGGACGACGACGCGCGCGCCCTCGCTCAGCGGAGCGGACATGGCGTCCAACGTGGTGGTGCGGACCGTGACGCTGAGCGACATATCCACGTCTGTGTCCCGCAGCGTGAGGTAGGCAGTGGGCTGTCCAGGACGGCGGCTCACCTGGACCACCTGGCCTTCGACCCACAGAGCCGACATCCTGTCGACGTAGTTCGCGATCTTCAGGCTGAGCAGCCGCAGTGGCCAGGGATCCTCCGCGGTCGTGTCCGAGGCGCGCTCGGGTAGAGGCTTGGGGCTGCTCACCAGGTCACTGTAGAAGGCGACCTACCATGGACGCGTGACTGTTACGGCAAAACGAGTGTTGCTGGCCGCTCCGCGTGGGTACTGCGCCGGTGTCGACAGGGCCGTGGTGACGGTCGAGAAGGCGCTGGAGCTCTACGGGCCGCCGGTCTATGTCCGCAAGGAGATCGTCCACAACAAGCACGTGGTCACCACGCTGCAGAAACGTGGCGCGATCTTCGTCGACGAGACCCAGGAGGTGCCGGAGGGCGCGACGGTCATCTTTTCCGCACACGGCGTCGCGCCGGTCGTGCACGAAGAGGCGCGGGCGCTTTCGCTGAAGACGATCGACGCCACCTGCCCGTTGGTGACCAAGGTCCACCGCGAGGCCGTGCGTTTCGCCGACGAGGACTACGACATCCTGCTGATCGGCCACGAGGGCCATGAGGAGGTCGTCGGCACGGCTGGGGAGGCCCCCGACCACGTGACGCTGGTGGACGGCCCTGATGACGTCGCCAACGTCGAGGTCCGCGACCCGTCCAGGGTCGTCTGGCTGTCGCAGACCACGCTGTCGGTGGACGAGACCATGGAGACGGTGAGCCGGCTGCGCGAGAAGTTCCCGCTGTTGCAGGACCCGCCCAGCGATGACATCTGTTACGCCACGCAGAACCGCCAGATGGCAGTCAAACAGATGGCGCCGGACACCGACCTGATGATCGTCGTGGGATCGCGCAACTCCTCGAACTCCGTGCGGTTGGTCGAGGTGGCGCTTGAGCACGGTGCGGCTGCGGGCCACCTGGTGGACTATGCCGACGAGATCGATCCGTCCTGGCTCGACGGGGTGGGCACGGTCGGCGTCACGAGTGGTGCGAGCGTGCCCGAGGTGCTGGTGCGCGACGTCCTGGCCTTCCTGGCCGAGCGTGGCTATCAGGATGTGCAGTCGGTTGTTGCGGCCGAGGAGAGCGTGTTGTTCTCGCTACCGCATGAGCTGCGTCGCGATCTCAAGGCCAAGTCCGGTATCGAGGCCACCACGCTGCGCCACGACGCCGGCTCGCTGCACTAGCGGCATCAGGCGGCATCAGGCGGATCGAGGGTGGGCCAAACCGTCGCGCCCTGCTCCCAGCTCCCGCACGTGGTCCAGCTCCAGCTCGGGCCGGGCCACGTCTGAGTCCAGGACGTCTGAGTCCAATCCGACGATCAGCTCAGCGGCGGTCAAGGGCCGGGGAGCGATCTGAACCGGCTCGGTTTCGGGGAGCAGCGAATCCGCCAGACCGAGCTCATGCATCTTGCGGGCCGTGACCATCACCCGAGACTCCAGTGCGCCCACCAGTGCGTTGTAGCTCTCGATGGACTTCTGCAGTGATGCTCCCATCCTGCTGGCGTGTGAGCCCAAGGTGCCCAGCCGTGAATACAGCTCGCTGCCGAGCTTGAGCAGCTGCTGGGCGTTGGCAGTCAGCGCGTCCTGCTGCCAGGTGAAGGCGACGGTGCGCAACAGGGCCAGCAGTGTCCCCGGCGAGGCAAGGACCACCCTCCGCGCCTGAGCATGGTCGAACAGGGCGGGATCGGCGCCCAAGGCCGCAGCGAGGATGGCGTCGCCGGGAACGAAGCAGACCACCATCTCGGGAGTGCTGGTGAAGGCCGACCAATACGCTTTGGCCGCAAGGGAATCCACATGTCCGCGCAGCGAGGTCGCGTGAGATGCCAGCAGTCGGGAGCGTTCGGCGGCGTCGATGCCGTCGGCTTGGGCGCTGAGGAAGGCGGTCATCGGAGCCTTGGCATCGACGACCAGGCATTTGCCGCCGGG
The DNA here is from genome assembly GCA_043721575.1 of Phycicoccus sp. Classification (GTDB taxonomy): domain Bacteria; phylum Actinomycetota; class Actinomycetes; order Actinomycetales; family Dermatophilaceae; genus UBA4719. Next base: position 1,760 of record JAYSQM010000041.1, on the reverse strand, counting down.
GAGGCGGACCAGCACGTCAGGGCGAACTCCACGGTCGTGGCTGCTCACCGCGCTGACCTGCTCCTCGAAGTCGCAGCGCGCCAGCATGCCCGCGTGCTCCAGGACCCGACGGAGCTGGACCTCGCCCCAGCTGCCCCGGATCGTCGAGGCGTTCAGTGAACCCACCAGAGACGCGGTCTGGGAGCGCAGCGCGTCGGTGGAGGTCGTGACGTCAGCCAGCTGCACGCTGACCTGGGAGAACTGCTCGACGCGATCGCGCTCCAGCGTCCCGACCTGGCGTTCGACGCGCACCAGGGCGTCGCGCAGGGGTGCCAGCATGGTGGCAGTCTGGGCGTCCTCGCTGATCGCGGCCTCAAGGTCGACCACCCGCTCACGCAGCAGGTCGCGCTCGGTCGTCAGTGACGCCGACCGGCCCGCGAACAGCACCCGGGCCACGAGCCACGCCCCGAGCGCGCCGAGCACCGTCCCCACCAAAGCCGCCAACATCATGTCCATACACCACACCGTGACAGACGACACCGACAGTCACCGTTCGACACGTCGGCGACCCGGTCCGGGTCTGACCGACGACGACATTCGCAGGATTCGCCCTGCCAACCAGTGTGAGGCTGCGCCCGCGCGCGCGGTGCGTGTCGTCATACGGGCTGGCTCCGAGGCACTAAACTCCTGTCCTTGTGGCACTCACTATCGGCATCGTCGGCCTGCCCAACGTCGGCAAGAGCACTCTTTTCAACGCACTGACCAAGAACAACGTGCTCGCAGCGAACTACCCGTTCGCGACGATCGAACCCAACATCGGTGTGGTGGCGCTGCCCGACCCCCGGCTCGAAGAGCTGGCCAAGGTCTTCGACAGCCAGCGTCTGCTGCCGGCAACGGTGTCCTTCGTGGACATCGCCGGCATCGTCCGTGGCGCCTCCGAGGGCGAGGGTCTGGGCAACAAGTTCCTGGCCACCATCCGTGAGGCCGATGCGATCTGCCAGGTCATTCGCGTCTTCGAGGACGACGACGTCGTGCACGTGGACGGCAAGGTCAGCCCCAAGGACGACATCGAGACGATCAACACCGAGCTGATCCTGGCCGACCTGCAGACACTGGAGAAGGCCGTGCCGCGGATGGAGAAGGACGCGCGGGTCAACAAGGACAAGAAGGCCGTGCTCGACAACGCGGTTGTCGCACAGAAGGTGCTCGAGGCCGGCGACACCCTGTATGCCGCGGGTGCGGCTGCCGGAGTGGACCTCGAGGCGATCCGCGAGCTTTCGCTGCTCACCACCAAGCCGTTCCTGTACGTGTTCAACCTGGACGAGGACCAGCTGACCGACGACTCGCTCAAGTCAACGCTGTCCGCGCTGGTCGCCCCGGCCGATGCGATCTACCTCAATGCCAAGCTCGAGATGGACCTTGCCGAGCTCGAACCGGAGGACGCGGCCGAGCTCCTGGAGTCGGTCGGTGTTGACGAAGCCGGGATGAATCAGCTTGCGCGAGTGGGCTTTTCGACTCTTGGCCTCCAGACCTATCTGACCGCCGGACCCAAGGAGACGCGAGCCTGGACGATCCACCAGGGCTGGACGGCCCCTCAGGCAGCCGGCGTCATCCACACCGACTTCCAACGTGGGTTCATCAAGGCCGAGGTCGTCTCCTTTGATGAACTCATCGCGGCGGGGTCCATGGCTTCGGCCAAAGCAGCCGGCAAGGTCCGCATCGAGGGCAAGGACTACGTGATGGCCGACGGCGACGTGGTGGAGTTCCGCTTCAACGTGTGA